>NZ_JBFAYF010000009.1:0-241290 GCF_040681165.1 Actinoplanes sp. NPDC051851
TCGATCGCACCGCCGGGCTTCGGGTGGGGGCCCCCCCTCACCCCGGGGGGGGCCCGCCCGGTAATCAACAACGCCGCGCCCGCCCCCCGGGGCCGGCGTCGCGGGGCGTCGGCCATGTCCGGCCTCCGCGTCGAATCGACACGGTGATCCGGCCGGCCGTCACCGGCCGACCGGATCACCCCGACAGGAACGTGGGGAACACGCGTGACTTCGCCGAACGCTGGCGACCAGCAGATCTACCGGACGGCCACGAAGGCGGTCCTCACCCTGCTCAAACGGGATCTCGAACCGCTTCAGCGGGAGTTTCCCGACAACACGAGCGTTCTGGGCAGGCGTGTCATCAGCGCGCGGGCCTACGTGTCGGCCGAGGAAGCCCAGACGCGCCAGGTCCGGCAGGACGCGCGGGCGGTGACCTGGCCCGCGGAGGGGATACCGTCCCGCGCGGCTCTGGGACGGACCTCGCGACGTCCCACGATGGCGGCGCGGAGCATGGCCACGCAGAGCTCACTCGCTGCGGAGGCGGCACACGAACGGCTCCGGGACCCGGCCGTACGGGAAGCGGCTCAACATGTCATGCACGGCATGATGCAGCACAACTCGATCTGGGCGCTGCAGGCGCAGGGCAGGCTGCCCAGCCTGGACCGGTATCTCAATCCGGAGCGTGCCCAGCGTTCGAACAACTCCCTCTCCGCGGACCAGGTCCAGGCCGTGCTGCCGCCACAGTCACCGGCCTCGGACCCGCAGCAGTCGCGGGAGCCCAGCCCGCAGCCCGAACGGCAGGCGCCGCCGCCCGTGCAGCAGGCGCCGGAGCCCGCGCCGCGGATGCCGAGCCCGGAGCCCGCGCCGCAGGCCCCGGTCCAGCCGTGGAACCCGCAGAGGCAGCGGCTGGTGGTGAACCCGCCGTCGCCGCCGCAGCAGACCTGGAACCAGCCGGCGCAGCAGCAGGTCTGGCAGCCCCCGCCGCAGCAGACCTGGAATCCGCAGGCCGCTCCGGCGTCGCCCGCCCGGGGTTCTGAGGGCGGCACCGGGTCGCCGTCGCCGCAGATCTCGCCGCTGCCCAGCCCGGAGATGCGGGCCATCGCCGCGAATCCCGGGCGCCTTCCCGCCATCGACGGCCTCTCGCCGCTCTCGCCGGCCACCGGCGGGCAGCTGCCGTTCGGTCGGGCGGCAGCCGGGCTGACCAGTACCAACGTACCCACGAGTGCCCAGAACAGCGCGGCGAACCGGAGGCCGGCCCCGCAGCCGGGACCGACGCCGCCGTCCCCGGCACCGGGCCTCGCGACGTAGCCGCGGTGACGCCGGCGAAATTCCCGGTGAAAGGCGCTGAACCGTGCCCCCGGACCGGCCGTAGAGCCTGGGCCAGCCGACCATGTACCGGAGGCCACACATGACCCAGCCACAACAGTCGAACGAATGGATGCAACAGGCGCGGATCGACGAGCGGCGGATCCGGCACGCTCTGCTGGCCGCGATGCGGGAGGACCTCAAGGTCCTGGAGCGGACCCGTCCCGATCTCGCGCCGCAGGTCACCGAGGCCCAGAAGGCGGTCAAAGCCTCCCTGCGCAAGGTCTTCAAGGACAAGCGGCGGGAGAACAGACCGGGCACCAACGTGTTCCGCATCTTCCGGAACACCAGCCGTGGTATCCGGAAGATCCATGACCACATGCCGTACCGGGCGATCAGCGCGACGAACGCGCACGCGCGGCTCATGGAACCCGACGTGAAGCCGATCGTGGCGCGGCACATGGAGTCCATGCGCCAGAACCCGGCGGTGCGCGCGCTCCACCAGGGCGGGCTCCTCCAGAACGTCAACCTGTACGCGAGCCCCACGGCCCCGCAGCAACGGGGCCTGCCCCCGCAGCAGCAGTACCCGCCTCAGCAGCAGTACCAGTATCAGCAGCCGCAGCAGTATCAGCAGCCGCAGCAGTCGGGGGTCGTCAGCGGCCGGCAGGAGTACTACCAACCGCAGCAGAGCTCCGCTCAGCAGGCCTATGCCCGGGGTGCGCAGCCGTACCCGCAGCACCAGCAGTACCAGTCGTACCAGCAGCCCGTCCGTCAGCAGCCGGTTCATCAGCAGCACGGTCATGAGCAGCACGGCTACCAGGATCAGCGGGTGTCGTTCCAGCAGGACTACGCGTTCGGCGGCAACCGGGATCACGTCTACGAACAGTTGCGGCCGCCGCCGCAGCAGGCGTACAACCCCCCGAGCCGGCAGCAGTACGGGAACGGGCAGGAACAGGGCAACAACGCCCCTCCGCCGCAGTACACCCCGCCGTCCCAGGAGTACCAGCTGCAGCAGATGCAGCGGAACACCTTCGGTCAGCCGCCCGCGCAGCAGCCGATCGACTACTCCCGGGTCAGCACCCCGCTCTCCGAGTTCGGCGCCGGTGGCGGGGTGAACGGACGTCAGTCGCCGGCGCCGGCGACGTTCCCGGTCGAGCAGAACAACAATCCGTACCGCGACCAGATGACGGCACCGGTCCGCCCCGGGCCGGGCATCGTGTCCCCGATCCCGACGCCGCCACCCAACTCGCAGTCGATCGCCGCGAATCTGAACAGCACCGTCTCCTCGCCGTCGAACACGCCCCGCCCGCAACGGACCGCCGTCTCGCCGCCGCCCGCGCAGACGCAGGCCCAGACCGCGGCCCCGGCGCAGGTGTTGTAGCCGGATCCGCCGGGAGGTCCGATGGCACAGCCGGGCGAGCACGATGAGCTGGACCATCGTGCGCTGCGGTCCCCACCCCACCGGATCCAGCTCGCGGTGATCGCGCTCGCCCGCGAGGACGTCACCCGGTACGAGGACCGGTACCGGGCGGAGCTGGCCCGGGTGAACCCCCGGCAGCGGCATCCGGTGCGGATCGACGTGGAGGCCGCCCGCGCGTTCCTCGACGAGCAGGAGAAGGTGGTGCGGCGCCGCCGCCGCCGGCAACGGGCCGGGGAGGGCTTCTCGCCGGGACGGCAGGCGCGGCGGGCGGTGGCGTGGGTGCGGGACGGCCTGCGTACACCGCTCACCGCCCGGGAGGCCGTCGGCCGGCTCGCCGAGCCCGGTGCCGTGAGCCTGGCCCGGCTGGAGGCGGCGGTGCTGATCTCGAACCCCGCGCTGAACCGGATCTGGCGGGCGGGTCAGCCCGAGCACGGGTCGGTGCGGGAGGGCGGGCACCTGAACCGGCTGCACCCGGTGCCCGAGTCCCGGCCGGAGCCGGTACGGCGGGACCAGTCGACGTACCGCGGTGTCGTCTCCGGCCCGCCGCAGCAGCCGCGGAGCCGGTCGTCGCGGGCGGCCTGGACGACCAGCGTCGTGAACCGGGGGATCGGGCGGGGCGGTCCGGCAGCCGGGCGGAGCCAGCCGCCCACGCCGCACCGGCACCAGCAGCCACCGGGGCAGACACCGAACCGTTAGCCCGGGTTTCGGGAACCCGACCGGGGCTGCGGCGTGGCCCAGAGCGCGCCTGGCAGCGTCCGCGCCGGAACCGGGACTATCGCGCCGGGGCCTGGCCCTGCTGCTGGGCGGGGGTGAGGGACGGGCCGAGGCCGAGGAGCGCCTGGATGAGCGTCTGCTTGGGGGCCTGCGGTTTCCGGACGCTCGTCATGTTCGCGGCCTGGGTGGCCAGGGTCAGCGCCTTCTGGGACACGAGCGCGTTCCTGGTCCACTGGTCGCGGTAGTTCTCCGAGACCAGCTTCTCGTCGTATTCGCGGCGGGCCAGACGGTGGCCGTTGGGCGTGGCGAAGTAGTCGCGCCGCTCCTGGAACATCAGTTTGTTCTCCTGGCCGGCGCGCTGCGTGTCGAACTTCGCGGCGGCCCGGAGCTGGGCGAGCTGCTTGGCCGTCTTCGGGTCCATCACCGGCTGCTTCGCGCGGGCCTTGGCGGCCGCCCCGATGCTGCGCGTCATCGCCGCGGCGGCCGCCACGTTGACGGCCGGTGGCTGGGCCAGGGTCCGCATGACCGGTGACGGCTGAAAGTTCATCCACGGTGGTGCCGCCCGGCCGGGCTGCTGAAGCGGTGCGGGCATCGGGTCTCCTCCAGGAATCGCCGGGTACGCCATGTACCACGTTCCGCCGGGCGCGCGGTTCGCCGTACGGTCGAAAAATTTTCGGAAGTCGGTTTGAACCGGGATATGGGGTCGGTCGTAAAGCTGCCATCACCGGCTCCGGGCTCCCGCCTGCCAATGCCCGGAGCCGGTGACGACAGACATTGAGCGCGGCAGGCGACGAGTCAGGCGAGTCAGGAAGGAGGCGGAGGCGGATGAGCATGCAACCCGGTGTCCTGTTGGGACCGCAGCCGCGGTCTCCCGAGACGACGGACGGCGGATTCCCGCGCGTTCCGGCGTACGGGAGCGGTCCGTCGGGGTGGCAGGGAAGCCTCTCCGAGGACGGGATCGGCTGGATCGGGGCCCACGGCGGGGCCGGCGCGACCACCCTGGCGACGCTGTTCGGTGGCACCGACATCGGCTGCCGGTGGCCGGACGCCGCGATCGGTGAGCCGGCGAAGGTGATGCTGGTCGGCCGGACCAACATGGAGGGTCTGCGCGCGGTCTCCCGGGCGCTGCTCGCCATGAAGGAGGGGCGGCACCCGTCGGGCATGCGGCTCAAGGGCGTGGTCCTGATCGCGGACGCGCCGGGCTCGCTGCCCGCCCCGCTGACCAGCCGGATCCGCCTGATCCGCTCGATCGCCCCGGTGCACCGGGTGCCGTGGATCCCGTCGTACCGGCTCGGCGAGGCGCCCAAGAAGCTGCCCCGCCAGCTGATCCGGCTCGGCGACGTGGTCGACACCCGGCACACCTCCGCGCGGGGTGGACGATGATCCGCAAGGCGCTGGCCGCGCTGCTGGCCGTGGTGGCCGTGATGCTGATCCCCGGTGTCGCGCTGGCGGACACCAAGCCCGCGCCGAACTCCCCGGGCACGTACACGGTGGACTTCGACTCGGAGAGCGCGCAGTACTGGTACATCATCTGTCTCAAGAGCACCACGACGATGAAGAAGTACCCTGCCGGCGGCGGTGACCGCAACTGCACACCCAAGTACGACGGGATCGCGGCGGACCGGAACAAGACGTTCCTGCTCGCCGTGGATTACACCGAGGGTGACAGCGTCTACGTCGACTTCGAGATGTTCATCATCGGCAGCGACTCGCGCACGGTGAACGACATCGACGTCACCGACGCGCACAACTGCGACTTCAACGGCCTCGTCTCCAACGGCAAGTTCTGGTGCGACTGGCCCAAGGGCGGCGCCGAGACCTACAGCCCACCCGCGATCGAGGCCTTCAAGGTCAACACGGCGGACCCGAACGACCCGGTGATGAAGCTGCTCAACCTGATCGCCTGGTGCGTCAGCGCCGCCGCGGTGGCGGGCCTGCTGATCACCGGCGCGCAGCTCGCGATGCAGCTCCGCCGCGGTACGGCCGGTGAGAAGGCCAACGAGTACGTCAAACCACTGTCGATCATCGCGGCGGCCTGCCTGATCGCGGCCTCCGCGGGCCCCCTCGTGCAGTGGTTCGGATTCGACCAGTGACAGCACGCCGGACCCCACACGTAAAGCCGGCGTACCACCTCTAAGGAGAACGACATGTCCATGCCCGACCTCTACTACCGCGCCCTGATCGCCCTCCCGGCCGAGGTCCCGCAGCCGACCAAGGGTGGCTCGGCGCCGAAGGACCTGGTCAGCGCCGTCAAGGTCGGCCTGAACCTGCTCGCCTGGGCGGGTACCGCGGCCGGCGTCATCGGCGTCCTGGCCTGCGGCACCGTGATGGCCATCTCGCACAAGCGCGGTGAGGCCTCCGAGCACATGAGCCGTCTCGGCCTGGTGCTGGCCGGCTGCGTCCTGGTCGCCGCGGCGGGCCCGCTGGTCAGCTGGTTCTTCAACGGCGGCTCGGACACCGCGGCCACCAACCAGTAGGTACCCGAACAGTATTCGTTGACGAGGCAGGCGTCATGAATCTACGAGTGGTGGACCGCGAGATCGACGACGATGACCGCGATGAGGACGAACGTCCCTTCTGGGAGCAGGGCCGGTGGCAGATGTCGGCCGCCTTCCTCTTCCTCGCGCTGGTCATCGGCCTGGGCGCGTACGCGTTCGGCGGCGACGACACCGGTGCCGGAGTGGCGGACTCCGGCCCGGTGATCGGGGGGCTCGGCCCGGACGGGTCGCGACCCCAGCAGTGCCGGACGAACGACGCGGTACAGACCCTTCCGACCACGGCGCCACGGGACGTCACGTGGTCGGATCTCAACGGTGCGCCGGTGCCGAAGTCGGCGTCGGCGGGCCCCCTGAAGACGACCGGCCCGCTGCGGTGGTGCTTCGCGCACACCCCGATGGGCGCGGTCATGGCGGCCAACACCATTCCGCGCCAGATGAGCGGGCCGGACTGGCGGGTGGTCACCCAGCAGCAGCTGGTGCCGGGACTCAGCCGGGACTACTTCGAATCGATGCGGGAGTCGATGAACGACCCCGCGACGACCCAGTCGACCACCGAGGTGATCGGGTTCGCGCTGGTGTCGTACACCCCGGACTCGGCGGTCGTGAAGATCCTGGTCCGCCAGGCCAACCTGGTGTTCGCATCGGTCAACTACACCGTCGACTGGGACGGCGTGGACTGGAAGCTCCGGGCGCTGAGCACCGGCGGCCTGTACGACGTGGTCGGCGAGGTCTACTCCACCGCCGGTTTCGTCATGTGGAAGGAGTCCTGAGATGGCGGGACAGTGCGTGAGCGGTGACGCCGTGTACATCGGTGACATCGGGCAGATCTCCGGATTCCTCTCCGGCGGTATCGACGGCATCCTCAGCAAGATCGCCGCCGCCATCATGGGCGCGGCCGTGGACCTCTTCGCCGACCTCGGCAACGTGCCCACGCTGGCCGGCTCGGACACCGGCAGCGACACCACGGCCAAGTCCATCGACGCCTCGATCCACCTGCAGACCAACTGGCTGACGGTCACGATCGCGGTGGCCTCGCTGCTGGCCGCGGCGTTCCGGATGGCCCTGGAACGCAAGGGCGGCCCCGGCGTCGAGGCCCTCAAGGGCATGGTCCGGATGATCCTGGTCGCCGGCGCCTCCTGGGCGGTGCTCAGCTGGGTCGCCGCCGAGGCGGACAAGTACTCCAGCCACCTCTACGACCAGGGCATCAAGTCACAGCTCAAACTGATCGCCAAGTGCAGCACGGACGGCCTGACCGCCTTCCTGCTGATCATCGTCGGCCTGCTGCTGCTGATCGCCGGCGTCGTGCACGTCATCCTGATGTACATCCGGCTCGGCCTGATGACGCTGCTGATCGGCACCCTGCCGATGGCGGCGGCGGCGTCGATGACCGAGACCGGCACCGGCTGGTGGCGCAAGCACATCGCCTGGATGGTCGCGTGGCTGGCCTACAAACCGACAGTCGGATTGATCATGTACGGCGGTGCGGCGATGATCGGCGCTACCGGGGGCGACGCGAAACAGTACAAACTCGCCGGCGCGGGCATCCTGCTGCTGACCGGTGTCGCACTGCCCGCCCTGATGCGCCTGGTCGTCCCGGCGATGGCCTCGTTCGGTGCGAAGGACAACATGGGCGGCGGCATCGCGGCCGCCGGTGCCGGCGCGGGCGCCGTGGCCAGTGGTGCCAAGGCCGTGCAGGGCGCGACCAACTGGGCGGCCGGCAAGGGCAAGTCGCCGAGCGGCTCCAGCACCCCCAGCGGTTCCGGCAGCACCCCCGGCGGCTCCGGTCCCGGTGGCGCCCCCGGCAAACCCGGTTCGGCAGCCCGTGCGCTCGGCGCCGCGGGCCGCGTGCTCGGCCCGGTCGCCGCGGCCGGTGTTGCCGCCGCCAACGTCGGCCAGCGGGCCGCGAGCGGTGCGGCCAGCCTGAACAAGCACGCGCAGGGCATCAGCGAGGGGGCCATCGGTGACTGACGCCGCGAACGCACCCACGTACGGCAACTGGCGCCGCCCCCGCAAGGCCGGTCTCGGCTCGCTGGGCCTGGTCGGCACCCTGGGCCTCTTCGGCGCCCTGGTCCTGGTCCTGCTCACCTCCCTCTTCTCGCTCAACGCGGCGTTCGTGGTGGGTCTCCCGCTCGCGCTGACGCTGGCCCCGCTCGCGGTCCGCACCCAGGACGGAAGGAACGTCTACACCATGGCTGGTGTCCGATTCGGCTGGTGGCGGCGCAAGTCCAACCGCCAGACCCTGTACGTCTCCGGACCGCTCTCGGCCCGCCCGGGTGGCCGGTTCCGCCCGCCGGGCCTGCTCGCCAAGGTGTCCATGCTGGAGGGGCGCGACCCCTACGACCGCCCGTTCGGCGTGCTGTACCACCGCAACCGGCACCTCTACACCCTGGTGATCAGCTGCGAGCCGGACGGCGGCTCGCTGGTCGACAACGACCAGGTGGACACGTGGGTGGCGCTCTGGGGCAACTGGCTCTCCCGGCTGTCGCACGAGCCCGGCCTGCGCGGCGCCTCGGTGATCGTCGAGACCGCGCCGGACCCCGGCACCCGCCTCGAGCAGGAGGTGATCGACCACATCGCGCCGACCTCGCCGAACGCGGCCCGTGCGGTGATGGAGGACGTGGTGGACGACTACCCCGAGGCGTCGTCCGAGATGAACACCTACATCACGCTCACCTACGCGGTGCCCGGCGGCTCGCGCAGCAACAAGCACGAGATCCTGAGCGACCTGGCGCTGCGGCTGCAGGGCCTGCTCAACGGACTGGTCGCCGCGGGCGGCGGCTGGGCCGAGCCGATGTCGGCGGAGCGGATCGCCGAGGCGGTCCGGGTCGCGTACGACCCGGCCGTCTCCCCGGACATGGTGGCGATCCGCGCGCAGCACGGGTCGACCGGCCAGGAGTGGGCGGACTGCGGCCCCTCGGCGACGGTCGAGACGGTCAGCCACTACCAGCACGACTCGGGGGTCTCCCGGAGCTGGCTGCTGACCCTGGCGCCGCGCGGCACCGTCCGCTCGAGTGTGCTGCGGAGCCTGCTCGACCCGGCGATGAGTATCCGCCGCAAGCGGGTGGCGCTGATCTACCGCCCGCTCGACCCGGCGACCTCGGCCCGGATCGTGGAGGCCGACCGCCGCAACGCGCACTTCGTGGCCAACTCGACCAAGGGCCTGGTCAAGGCCCGGGCGAGCGCCGAGATCGAGGCCGCCGAGCAGGCCGCCGCGGAGGAGGCGTCCGGCGCCGGCCTGGTGGAGTTCTCCATGGTCGTGACGCTCACCGTGGACTCGGTCGAGGACCTCTCCGACGCCAACGTGACGATGCGCAACCTGCTGGGCGCGACCCGGATCGCGATGCGCCCGGCCGACCGGATGCAGGCCGCGGCGTTCAGCTGCTCGCTGCCGACCGGGATCCTGCCGTGGGAGCAGTCGATGATGCCGCAAGAGCTTCAGGAGGCGCTGTGACGACGCCGTCGATCAACCCGGAGGCGCGGCTGCGCGACGTGGACCTCGGCGCGGGCTGGCCGCGCGGGTTCTCCGGATCCGCCAACGCCCTCTCCGGCCTGGTCGTCCCGGACCTGGACTCGCAGTACCGCGAGGTGGACGAGACCGGCCCGACCACCGCCCGTGCCATGAAGAAGCGGCGCAAGCTGGAGGAGCAGGCGCTGCTGCTGGAGAAGCGGCACATGCAGCGGATGGCCAAGCTCAACCGGGAGGAGTCGGTGCCGCACCGCGGCTCGTTCCTGCCCGGCGGCGGCCGGGTCAACCCGCTGGACGGCCCCACCCTGTGGCGCGCCACCACGGTCCAGGCCTGCGGTCTGTGGCCGTTCGTCTCCGGCTCCGGCGCCCCGATGACCGGGGTGCCGCTGGGACAGAACATCAGCACCGGCGCCACGGTCTGCGGCGACCCGTTCAACTGGTTCACCCGGGCCCGGTACATCTCCAACCCGTCGCTGTTCATGCTCGGCATGCCCGGTCTGGGCAAGTCGACGCTGATCAACCGGATGCTGATCGGCCTGGCCTCGCAGGGCGTGGTCCCGCTGGTGCTCGGCGACCTCAAGCCGGACTACGCGGACACCGTCCGCGCCCTCGGCGGCCAGGTCATCTCGATCGCCCGCGGCGTCGGCGGCCTGAACGTGCTGGACCCGGGCGCGACCGGCGCCGCGGCCGCGCGGATCGGCGGCGCGGCCGGCGCGGCGCTCTCCGCCGAGGCGCACGGCCGGGTGCTCAACATGGTGGCGGCGCTGCTGACCATCGTGCGCGGCCAGCCGATCAGCGACCACGAGCAGTCGGTGGTCTCGGCCTGCCTGCGGCACCTCTACGAGCGGACCCGCCCGGGCGAGACGGTCCGCCTGCCCCAGCTGCTGCAGGTGCTGGAGGAGGGCCCGCCGCGGGTCCGCCAGATCACCCTCGACCGGGGCCAGGAGTCGCGGTACCGGGACGCGGTCGACCCGCTGCACCGGTCACTGCTCGGCATCCTGGACGGCCCGCTCGGCGACACCTTCGCCTCGGAGAAGTCCACCAAGATCGACCTGGACGCCCCGGCGGTCTGCATCGACATCTCCGGCATCGGCGAGGCGGACAGCCAGCTCACCGCGGCCGCGATGCTCGCCGCCTGGTCGGACGGTCTCGGTACGGTCGCCGCCTCGCACGCCCTGGCGGACGCCGGACTGGCGCCCCGGCGCTGGTTCTTCACCGTGCTGGACGAGCTGTGGCGCCCGCTGCGCGCCGCGTCCGGCATCGTCGACCGCGTCGACGCGCTGACCCGGCTGAACCGTACCCTCGGCCTCTGCGACGCGAAGATCACCCACACGCTGAAGGACGCCGAGGCGGTCGGCACCGAGGCGGACAAGGCCAAGGCCCGCGGTTTCGTCGAGCGCGCCGGCATGGTCGCCTGCGCCGGGCTGCCCAAGGCCGAGATGCAGGACCTGGGCCGGGTGATCGGCCTGTCCCGCCGCGAGATCGAGCTGGTCTCCTCCTGGTCGTCGCCGCCCGGCTGGGCGCAGAACGGCACGAACGAGGAGCCGCCCGGCCGCGGCCGGTTCCTGATCAAGGTCGGTGGCCGGCCCGGCATCCCGATCAAGGTGGTCATCACCGAGACCGAGAAGCACCTGCACGACACGAACACCCGGTGGATCGCGAACGGCGACGCCGACCGGGTCCGCGCCGAGCGCGCCGAGCTGATGCGCGCGGTGCAGGGCGGCGACGTGCAGGAGTTCAGCGACCCGAGCAACTGGCCGACCGCGCCCCAGTTCGGGGAGGCCCAGGTATGAGCGGGGGCCAGCCGAACCAGGGCGACATCATGCCGTGGCTGATCCCGGGCATCGCGGGGATCAACGGGATCCTCTTCGGGGTGCTCTGGCTCGGCGGTACCGTCGGCGCGGCCCTGGCCGGAGGTGGCTGGGAACCGCCGCCGTCGAGCCTCGACACGTACCTGAACCTGCTGACCGGCGACACCGAGAAGGTCTTCCCGGGCGTCTCCTCGTTCGCCGTCTACGGCGGCGCGCTGCTCATGCTGCTGCCGGTGGTGGTCCCGATCGTCCTGGTGATCCGCAAGATCGCCGAGTCGGGCGGCCGGAAGAAGGGCCTGGCCCGTCCCGGCGAGCTCAAGTCGATGATGTCCAAGGAGATCGAGAGCCGGGCCCGGGCGCTGCGCCCGTCGCTCAACGGCATCGCCAAGCCGCACCCGGACGAGAGCGGCAACCTGCTCGGCGATCTCTTCCCGAACGGCCCCGAACTCCGCTCCTCCTGGGAGGACGTGGAGCTGGACCTGATGGCCCCGCGTGCCGGTAAGTCCACCGGCATCGCCATCCCGCGGGTGCTGCGCGCGCCCGGCGCGGTGCTGCTGACCTCGAACAAGTCCGACGTGTTCACGGTGACCCGGCAGGAGCGGCTGAAGGTCGGCCGGGTCTGGACCTTCGACCCGCAGGGCATCGCGTACGCCCAACGGGAGATGTGGTGGGACATCCTGGCCGACTGCGACACGATGGAGGGCGCGCGCCGGCTGGCCGGGCACTTCGTCAGCTCGGTCAACGACGACGCGTCCAAGAAGGACTTCTGGATCTCGGCGGCGCAGAACACCCTGACCGCGCTCTTCCTGGCCGCCTGCCGGGGCGGCGCGACCGTCCGTGACCTGCTGAGCTGGCTCGCCGACCCGGCCGACCGGGAGCCGATCGACCTGCTGCGCAGCGTCGGCCTGGACGCGATGGCCGATCAGTTGCAGGGTACGGTCCGCGGCGCCGTGCAGACCCGGGACGGCATCTACGAGACCGCCCGCCAGTGTGTCGCCTGCCTCCTCGACCCGGACATCCTCGCCTGGGTGACGCCCGACCCGGACCTGCCGCAGTTCATCCCGGACGAGCACGTGCTCAGCCAGGACACGCTCTACCTGCTCTCCAAGGACGGCGGTGGCTCCGCGGCCGGTGTCATCGCGGGCATCGCCGACGCCACCATCCGGGCCGGCGTGATCGCCGCCGAGCAGATGGGTGGCCGGCTGGACCCGCCGATGACCGCGATCCTGGACGAGGCGGCCAACGTCTGCCGGATCGCCGACCTGCCCGACCTCTACAGCCACCTCGGCTCCCGGGGGATCAGCGTGGTCACCCTGCTGCAGAGCTACCGGCAGGGCGTCCGGGTCTGGGGCGAGGCCGGCATGAACGCGCTGTGGAGCGCCGCCACGGTCAAGCTGCTCGGCGCCGGTCTCGACGACGCCGACTTCGTGGACAAGGTCGCCCGGCTGGTCGGCCAGCACGACGTCCGGACCCGCAGCTACACCAGGAGCAAGGGCGGGAACTCGCGGTCGACGTCGTACCGGCAGGAGCAGGTGCTGCCGGCGGACAAGATCCGGGCGCTGCCGAAGGGCACCGCGCTGCTGCTCGCCACCGGTATCCGGCCCGCGATGATCAAGCTGCGCCCCTGGTACAAGGAGCCGAACGCGGGCCCGATCAACGAGGCGGCCAAGGCCGAGGTGCACGACATCACCTCGCGTGCCGCGCTGGCCTGGCAGCACCGCTCGCCGCGACGGGTGAGCTGACCCGATGGCCGGAGTCGGTTCGGCCGCGAAGGCCACGGCGAAGGGCGCGAAGGGTGCCGCCTCGGCGGCGGCCAAGACGGCCGACACCACCAAGGCGGTCTTCAGCTTCGACGCCACCAAGATCCTCTGGATCCTCGCGTCCTCGATCGGGCTGCTGCCGTTCGCGTTCATGGCGTTCATCGCGCTGATCGTGATCCTGGCGATCATCTCCATCCTGGGCAGCCAGAGCAGCACGTACAACCCCGATCCGAGCGCGTCCGGCCTGCCGGCCAACGCGCAGAACATCATCGACCAGTACGGCGGGGACGGCACCGGCAAGTTCAAGAGCTCCGCGGTGCCGGACCAGGACCTGGTCGACATCATCAAGAAGGCCGCCAAGAAGTGCGACCTGCTCACGCCGATCATCCTCTCCGCCCAGATCGAGTACGCCTCGAACTGGGACGCCACCAAGACCGGCGACGACGGCCGCAAGGGTCTCTCCCAGATGACCACCGCCGAGTTCGAGAAGTACGGCGAGGACGACGACGACAACGGCAAGATCTCCCAGCTCGACGCCGCGGACGACATCTACGCCCACGCCCGGTACTTCTGCTTCCTCGCCACCGAGGTGCAGAAGCTGATCGACAAGAAGGCGGTCCTCGGCGACCAGCTCTCGCTGACCCTGATGGCCTGGAACACCAGCCTCACCAACGTCGAGGCGTACGGCGGCATGGTCTACATCGACGTGGCGAGCTACCCCTTCCAGCTCCGGCAGCACTTCGCGAAGTACACCGGCGAGGGCGAGGAGACCGACGACGACTCGACGGACACCACGTCGACCGGCTCCGGGATGCTGACCGAGGCGACGTTCAACGAGTTCTTCTCGGGCAAGAGCTCCTTCTACACGTACGCCGGATTCACCAAGGCGATGGCGAAGTACCCGGAGTTCGCCACCACCGGGAGCGACGACACCAAGAAGCGCGAGATGGCGTCCTTCCTGGCCAACCTGTACCACGAGTCCGGCGGACTGGTGTACACGGAGGAGCTGAACCAGAGCGTCTGGGGCAACTACTGCGACAGCAGCCAGTCGTACGGCTGCCCGGCCGGCCAGACCGCGTACCACGGGCGCGGGCCGATCCAGCTCAGCTGGAACTACAACTACAAGGCCGCCGGCGACGCGCTCGGCGTGGACCTGCTGAACGACCCGGACCTGGTGAAGAACGACGAGACCGTGGCGTGGGAGACCGCGCTCTGGTTCTGGATGACCCAGCCGGGCTCGACCTCGGCGCACAGCGCGGTGGTCGGTAACCTCGGCTTCGGCTCGACCATCCGGATCATCAACTCGATCGAGTGCAACAACGGTCATCCGGACCAGGTCGCCGACCGGATCGCCGCCTACAAGCGGATCACGAAGATCCTCGGCATCGAGCCCGAGGACGACGCGGCATTGACATGCTGAGGACCTGACATGACACAGATGACCGACGACACCGGTCAATACGGGCAGGACACCACCGAGCAGTTCGTCCCGGAGGACGGCGGCCAGCAGGATCCCCAGCCGTTCTTCATCCTCTACCTGGACGGGCCGGAGTACATCGAGGAGCTGCGCCGGCTCTCGTTCTGGGTGGAGAACCTGCTGATCCCGGTGTACGGGGCCGAGGTCACCTCCAGCTCGCCCTGGTGTCCCCGGTGGCGCGAGCACCCGGAGGCGATCGCGTACCTGCACGGCCTCTGGCTGGCCTGGCAGGAGCGGACCGGACCGAACGCCCAGCAGTCCGATCCGGCCTCGTGGCACCAGAGCTACCTCTGGCCGACGATGGACAAGCTGCGCGACCCCAACGGCCCGTTCGCCGGCTGCAAGGCGGGCGGGCACCGGGCCAAGGAGCGCCCGGTCGTCGAGCCGGACGAGTTCTTCCAGTACTGATACCGGTCCCGCAGGAAAGGCTGAGGGGCGGTCACCATCCGGTGACCGCCCCTCAGTGTGTGCCGCTCAGTGTGCCGCTACGGGTCAGAACTCGGACTTCTCGATGAGCGCCCAGTCCTGGTCGTCCCCACTCAGGCAGGTGGAGAGCGCCAGGCGGAGGTCGTTCTTCTTGACCGCGGTGCCGGGCAGGTCCACGCAGAGCCCGCTCGCCACGTTCTTCAGCCAGTAGTACTGGAAACCGGACGTCTTGCCGGTGACCGTGGGCTCCAGGCGGAAGTACTGGTTGTCGTCGTCGAAGCAGTTGCTCTCGTTGAGAGCGGTGTCCTTCGCCACCGAGCCGAGGCCGGGCGGGTCGATGCAGTAGTTGTCGTCGGTGTTGCGGATCCAGTAGAGCTGGTAGCCGTCCGCGTCGACCGCCCGCGGTACGAAGTTGAACTCCTGGTTGTCGGTGCCGGTCTTGGCGCAGGGGTACTGGTTGACCGGGCCGTCCGGGCCGTCCGAGGGACCGTAACCGGGCAGGTCGAAGCACATCGAGGTCGCGTAGTTGTAGATGAAGTACGGACCGTACGTGCTCTTGACGTTCTCCGCCTTGACCGCCGGCTGGTTGGTCCGGGCCGGGGTGGTCGAGGTCTCCGCCGCCGGGGTCTTCGACGAGGTGGCCGGGGCGGGCGCCGAGGCCGAGGCGCTGGCCGACGCGGACGCGGATGCCGACGCCGACGCGGAGCCGCTGGCCGAGGCCGAGCCGCTCGCCGACGGGGTGGACTTGAGCCGGGTGTCCAGCTGGTAGTACGTCGTGTACGAGGCGACGTTCTTCAGCCACGCGATGGTGTTCGCGTCGTAGGTGCCGCCGCTCTCGCGCACCGCGTCCGGCCCGATGTGGAAGGCCGCCAGCGCGAGCGTGTACGGGTCACCCTCCAGGTTGGAGAGCTCGGTGATCAGGCCGCAGATCGCGGTGCCGACCGCGGGGATGGCCACCTCCGGGTCCCAGGCGTCGGCGTCCGGGTTGCCGTACCGCTTCCAGAGGTCCTCGCGGAACTGGGTGATGCCCTGCTCGCCGCCGGCGCCCAGCAGGTTCGCGTTGAACCCGGAGGAGGCCATCAGCAGAGCGGCCGCGGCGGCCGGCGGGAACTGCTGGCAGATGCCGCCGGCGGAGATCACCGACGTGAGGTACTCGTCCGGCACCGGCTTGCCCGTGGTGGCCGTCGGGGTCGGGGTGGCGGTCGCCTTGGTGGTGCTGAACTCGGGCTGCCGCGCGTAGTACGTCGCGTAGCCGCTCACCGTGTCCACGTAGTCCTCGGCGGACTCGGGCACGCCGCCCGCCTTGACCACCGCGGCCAGGCCGACGTCGAACGCGGCCAGCGAGAGCTCCCAGGAGTCGCCGGAGATCCCGGCGAGCCGGATCTGGCCGCTGAAGTCGCAGACCTGGTGTGCCAGCGCCAGGATGTTGGCCGAGGCGTTCGAGCGTTTGGCGCTCGGCCACGGCGACCAGGTCTTCCAGTCGGTGGCGTCGAGGCCGGCGATGCCCCAGCCGCCGGTGTCCGACTTGGCGGTGGTGGTCTTCATCCCCGACTCGGCCATCAGCTGGCCGGCCACCCGGGCGCCGGTCAGCACCGGACAGGCGCGCGCGGCGGTGTTGATCGCCGGGAGATAGTCGTCCGGGATGTCGCTCCCGGTCAGCGTGTTGTTGTCGGCCACCGCGACGCCATAGCCGATACCGGCGGCGACGGCGGAGAGCACCGCGAGGCTCGCGATGACGGCGGCTGCCGTGCGGCGGCCGAGCGCCTCGTTGAGTTTCGGAATCGGTATAGCCACAGGAACCGCGCCCTTCTACGCAGCAGCATCGTCATCACGACGAACGTGAACTCCATTTGGTTCATGAAAGTGCGGAAAATCTGCGAGGTTTCTCGCTCGTCGTCCCTGAACAGCCGCCGGATACCCGTCGTCATACGGGTGTGACTCGGAAAGGCGATTGAGGGGTCGGGTGACATCGTGGCGAATTCGTCACAAAACGCCGCTGATAAGCCGGTGGGGTGGCTTACCGACGGCGGGAAGTGGAGCGGGGTCGGCACCGCTCTGAACTGGATCGGCGATCGGCTGGCGGTGGTCGGGCCCGATCCGGGCGGCGTGGTCGCGGCGGCGGCCGCGGCGCTACCGGCGGAATCGGACATGGTGACCGTCATCGGTCCCCGCGACGGGAGCGCGCCCGACGACTGGTCGCTGATGGAGGCGGTGGTGCCGATCGCGGTGCCACCCGGCAGCCGTGGCCGGCTCGCCGCGGCGGGCGCCGGTGAGCCCGGCCTCGGTCTCGCCGCCCGGCTCGCCCGTGAACTGACCGCCACCATCACCGCCCCCTTCGGCGACCTGGTCCTGGTCCCGGGCGGCTCGCTCTTCGCGGTGGACGGTTGGCTGTCGTACGACGCCGCTGGCGAGATGAGCCCGGCCGGGCGCCGTACGCCCCGGCCGGACTGGGAGGAGGCGATGGACGACCTGGCGCGCACGGCGAACAGCCTGGTCGTGCTCCCGATCCCGGCGGGCGTCTGGATCTACGCGGGTGCCGTCGGCGATCCCCTGCCCGGCCTCGCCGATCCGGCGTACGGCGTACCCCAGGACGGTGACCGCCCGGTGGTGCTGATCGGCCGGCCCGGGCACCCGGAGCCCTCGCCCGACGAGGTCGCCGCGATCGTCGCCCGGCTGCCCCTCGCCCTGCGCCACCGGGTGGTCTTCGCGCCGTACGGCTACGCCGAGCACCCCGCCCTGCCCGCGATCGCCCTGGCCCGGGAGATCGAGGCCCCGGTCTGCGTCTCCACCGGCCTGCCCGCCCTCGCCGTCGACGGCCGGCTGATCAGCGTCGCCACCGACGGCCCCGAGCCGGAGTGGTGGGAACCGCTCGCCACCTGCCTCAGCTTCCCGCCCACCGGGCCGGCCCGGCCGGTCGGCGACGTCCGTGAGCTCGGCAGATACCCGATGGCCGGCGAGCGGGTGTTCCGCCTGAACGAGCAGTGGGTGGCCGAGGTGACCCAGTCCGGGCTCTGGGTGCGCTCGCCGCACGACGAGACCGGTGCCGGGGTGGTCCGGGACCACCCGTGGAAACCGTCGCTCCTGCGGATCTTCGTGGGCCCGCCCGGCAACCCGCCCGGCCACGAGGTGCTGCCGCTGCTGGGCGCGCTGATCGGCCGGATGCCGCCGCAGGCCCGGCGCCGGGTGGAGATCGCGCCGGAGCGGTTCGCGGTGGCCGCGACCGACAGCGTCTCCGGCGACGAGGACACCGACCCGCGGGGCGTGCCGCGCAGCGGGCCGCTCGACGCCGTCCAGCACCCGATGGTCCTGAGCGACGTCTCGGCCTTCTTCGGCAGGCCGCCGCTGCCGATCGTGGCGGTGCCCCCGATCGTGGCGGTGCCCCCGGTGGAGGCCGCGCTCACCGCCCCGATCGCGCTGCAGACCGTGGTCGCTCCGATCGAGCAGTACACGGCCGAGTTGCCGGCCGCGCCGTTCGCCGGGGAACCCCCGCGTCCCCGCCGGGGTGTCTCCCCGGTCCTCGCCGCGGTCGCCGTCGTCGCGGTGGTGGTCGCCACCGCCGTGGTCCTCAACCGCACGCTGCCCGACTCGGACACCGCCCCGGTGGCCGTGGAGACCGCCGCGCCCTCGATCACCGCGGACGACGAGGTACCCGGCACCACCGGGACCAGCGCCGCAGCCCCGCCGGCGAGTGCGGTCCCGGCCCTGCCGAGCAGCCTGACCACCACCACGCCCGCCGCGGCGGCGGTCGAGGCGGCCACCGCGAAGGCCACCACCGCGGCCGGTAGGACGAAGGCCACGACGTCGCCGGCGGCCACGCCCGCGGCGACCACCACCACGGTCGCGGGACAGGTCAACACCGGCGGCGACAACCTCGCCCTCAACGGTGACGTCACGGTCTCCAGCACCGAGCCGCCCGGTACGTTCCGGGCCTCGAACGCCGTCGACGGGGACGAGGAGAGCCGATGGAGCAGCGAGTTCGCCTCGGACCCGGAGTCGATCTCAGTGGACCTGGGCGCCCTCTGGCAGGTCTCCTCGGTACGCCTGCTCTGGGAGTCGGCGTACGCGACGGCGTACCACGTGGACGTCTCCGCGGACGGCTCGACGTGGCAGACGGTCTACCAGACCACTCGCGGCAAGGGCGGTGACGTGGACATCTCGGTCAGCCAGGTGCCGGCCCGCTACGTGCGGATGGTCGGCACCGCCCGGAGCAGCGACAACTACGGCTACTCGCTCTACGAGTTCGAGGTCCGCTGAGATGAACGACTACGCGGCGGCCACCGGGGACCAGCGGCTGCTGATCCTGAGCGCCGGGGTCGGCCTCTCCTTCCTGCTCATCGTGGCCGCCGTGCTCATCCTGCGCGGCGGCCGGCCGGACCCGGTCCCGGCACCCGTCCCCGCACCACTCCTCCCACTCCCCGCCGACCCGGCCGATCAGCCCACCGTCGCCCTGGACACGGGGGTGGGCTCCGAACTCGCCGGCCGCCGCGAGTCCCACCGCGTCACGGCCCCGCCCGCCGCCGAGCCCTCCCCGGCCTCCCGGTGGCCCTCGGCCACCCCGGCGACCGTCTACTTCGAGTTCCCGGGCACGATCCCGCAGAGGCCGGCACACCCACCGGCGACGACCCCGGTACGTCAGCAGCCGCGGATCGCCCCGATCGGCTACGACGGCCCGTTGATCCCCCTGCACCACGACGACCGGATGGCCCACACCCTGCAGGAGGCCGCACCGCCCCCGCCCCCGCCCCCGTCGCTGTCCCCGGAGCCCTCGTCCCCGGAGCCGCCCTCCCGGGAGAAACCGGTGACCGCGGACCTCGTCGCCGGCGGCATCCGCATCCAGGTCTCCCTGGTCGGTGTCACCGGCGAGGGCCCGGGCGCCCCGCACGGCTGGCGCGACCCGGCCCGGCCGATGCCCGCGGCCACGCTCCCGGTCGACCTGGGCGACCGGAACGGCCGTCGCCTCTACCTCGACCTGAACCGCTGCCCCGACGCGCTGACGGTCTCGGCCGCGCTGCCGGACGGGGAGGCGTACACCCTGCACCTCATCCGCCAGGTCATCGACCACGGCTACGACGTCGCCATCCTCGGGTACGACATCTTCACCGCGTCCATCCCGCAGGGCTGCCGCCGCGTCGCCACCATGACCGACGCCTGCGACTCCGGCTCACCGGGCATCGTGGTCAGCGGCCGCCTCTCCGGCCGTGACCTCGCCACCGCCCGGGCCGCCCGCGCCTCCGGCGGCCCCATCCCGGTCCTGATCGGCGACGTCCCCCGCGCCCGCTGGTCCGTCCGCCTCCCATGACCCCCGCGCCACGCCCCGCGTCACACCCCGTGCCGCACCCCGTGCCGGGCGCCCGGCACGGGCACCCCGCGCCGGGCCGGCCCGGCACGGGGGTGGCGCGAGGCCGTGCGTGGGCACGCGAGCGGGGCGGCGCGAGCTTTTGGCTGGCGCTGAGGGGTGTGTCGAGCGGTGCGACACACCCCTCAGCGCCGGCCAGAACCGGGAGCGGGCGTGATCAGCGACTCGCGCCGCAGCGCCCCGGGCCGTCTAGAGTGGGCAGTCTGGTCGCGCCGGAGCCACGGAACGAGGGAACAATGAGCGGCCCGGAACGAAGCGTGAGCAGTCCGCGAACGGGATTTGAGCAGTGGCGGCGTGGGCAACGTTGATCGGAGTGTGGGAACCAGCAGCGCCCCGAGCGGCATCAGCGCCCCGGCCACTCGATCGCCCGGCCCGGCGATGCTGACGCCTGAGCGCCCGCCGGCCGTGCGCCGGCTGGACGGGCTCTTCGACCTGGAGTTGCGGCCCGGGCCGGACGGCGGGCTGCGCCCCGCGCGGGGCACCGAGGTGCTGGCCGACGCGGCCGCGCTGGCCGACCTGGTCCGGCGCAGCGGCGGCGCCGCCGACGACGTGCGGATCCTGATGGCCGGGGGCGAGGATTACGAGCCGCTCTTCGCCGGGCTGGCCGGGATGCTCGGCCGGGACGTGCTGATCGGGGACGGTTCCGGGGGCTGGCGGGTGCTGCAGCCACCGGCGATGGCGACCGACCTGCCGGGCTGGTACGACACCGGCGGGCCGGAGACGACCGCCCGTACCGGAATGGTCTGTCTGCCGTTGCCCGGTGGCGGCGTGATGCTCGCGACCCGGGCTGACTTCGTGGCCCGCCGGGCGAGCGCGGGCTCACTGCTCGACGGGCATCCGGAGCTGACCACGATCGGCGCCGCGATCCGGACCGGCGGGTTCGTGATCGGCGACTACACCGGCGGGCACGAGGTCGCGGACGGGGTCCGGTTCTCGGCGGCCCTCGCGGCGCTCCCGCTCTACGGCACCGAGGTCCGGATGTGGGTGACCTGGCCCTCCGACCCGGACGAGCAGGAGCGGCTCCGGACGAACCTGCACGAGTTCGCGGAGATCAGCGGCGCCATCGTGTGGGCGCCGGACCCGGACGCGAGCGTCGGCGTGCTGGACAGCTGCCGGGATCTCGCGGTCTCCACCCGGGAGGGCGGCCAGGCGACGTGGGACGCCTACGGCCCGCCGGCCTTCGGGGCGCCCCGGTTCGCGTCGGACGCGGACGGCCGCCTCTCGCCCGCCGCCGAGCCGGTCACCATGTCGACCGGGGGCGTGCCGCTGATCAGTGTGACGGCCGAGCGCTGGCGTGCCGCCGCCGACCGCTACGAGCAGCTGAACGTGCACCCGGGCCTGTTCCGGCTCGATCTGACCGTGCTGCCGGACGGCCGCTGGGCGGAGATCCACTCCGACTCCGGCCCCTACGCCCTCGGCCCCCTGGAGCTGCAGAAGAAGCTGCGTAACGCGGGCTGGCAGGGCGAGGACCTGATGGTTCTGGCCGGCTACCCCGATTCCGCTTCTCCAGGCTTTCTCCGGTACGGCGAGAGGCTGATCGGCGGACTCCGCGCGGAGGTCTGGACGCTGCCCGCCGGAGCCGACTTCACCGTCCTGGACGGCGTGCCGGTGGCGGTCGACGCCCGGGGTGCCCTGGTCGAGTGGGAGTGCCTGGTGGGGGAGGGGGAGCGGCGCTGGGAGAGCCGGAACGGCGTTCTGGTCTCCGAGTCCTTCCCGGTCCCGGGCGCGGCGCCGAGCGCGCCCAGCGCCCCGGTCCGCAAGGTGGTGCGCCAGAGGTCCACCGGAAACCCGGCCCGCCGCCGCACGGTCCGCCCGATCCGCAAGCCCGGCCCGGTGCCCTCCACCCCGGACACTCCCGTGGTCCTGCCCACCCCCGCGGCCGACGGCAGCTTCGAGATCGGTCCGGTACGCCGCCTCCCGGACTGGAACCCGGTCGCCGAGGAGGGCGCCAAGGTCCCCGCCCCGGTCTCTCCCGCGTGGCCGCTCCCGGTGACCCACCCGGCGCTGACGACGCAGCCGCCCACCCCGCCCACCCCGGTCCCCCCGCCCACCCCGGTCCCCCCGCCCATCACGCCCACCCCGGTCCCCGGATCCCCGGCCCCGGTCGCTTCCGATCCTGCGGTCCCGGCCCCGGTTCCGGTCCGTGGCACCGGCGGGCCGGAACCGACGATGGTCCGCGACGTCCGCCGCCCCGTCGAGTCCCACGAGGGCAGCCGGGGCGCACCGGTGGCCCCGGCTCCGGTCACCCCGCTGCCCGCCCTCAACAGTCCGGGTGTGCCCCCACGCCCGGTGGCGAGCCCCGCGGCGGACCCGCTGGTGGACCCCCTGGAGCAGGACTCCGGGGCCTATCCCCTCCTGGCCGGGCCGGAGCCGGCCCCGCTCCGCGACTTCGACGGCGGGTCCGGCGCGTTCCCCCTGGTCGACGGCGACTCGGGCGCCTACCCCGTGCTCGCCAACGAGTGGCACTCCGACGCGTACGCCCTCCCCGTCGTCGACCAGATCCTCCCGCTGTCGGCTCCGGGCACCACCCCGGCGACCCCACCGTCCATACCCGGCGCCGGGGAGCAGCGGCCCACCGAGGCCGACCCCGGCGACGCGCACTGCGGTCCGGCCGGCGCGCTCCCGGTCGACACCACCCCCGAGCTGACCACGCACCGCCTGCGCCTGCGGCACGGCCTCTACTGGCTCGCCGACCGCCCGCGGGTCAACGCCGAGCCGGTCGACCTCTACGTGGTCTGCTCCGGCGATCCGGCCCGTGCGGCCGGTGAGGGCGTCCGGACGCCGTACCTCTTCGCGATCGGCCGCCTCCAGCCGCCGGTCTCCACCACCCTGCGCCGGGACGAGAACCTCCTCCGGGTACGCGTGGCCCCCGGCGGCGCCGTCGACCTCTCCTCGATCGACGTGCACGTGCCGCCGACCCTGCATCTGCTGCTGGCCAGCCAGGGGGAGTCGTACCTGCTCCCGGGCGGTCTGCTGGACCGGGCCACGCTGCTGGACGGCTGGACCGGGCACCCGTCGGGCGGGTACTCGGCGCGCGAGCGGTTCACCGGTGACCGTCCGCTCCGGCTGCACAGCGCGGACGCCCGGCACGGTGTCGAGGGGCTGCCGGGCGACGTGCCGCGCTGGCCCCGGGCGAGCGACGACACGGCGTACACCCTGCTCCCGGCGCCGCGGGTGGCCGGCACGAACGGTGCGATGGCGCTGCTCTCGGCGAAACCGCGGGGCCAGGCCGGGCACCGGCTGCTCCAGCTGCAGGTGCCCCGGCGGCGGGCGATCGACGTACGCCTGGCCGCCCGTCAGCTGGGCAGCCTCTCCTCGATCCAGACCTCGGCACCGGAGCTGGCGGCCCGGGACATCGAGCTGATCCTGCCGGTCCGCGAGTTCGAGAAGGTGACCGTGCGGCAGGTGCTGACGCCCGCCAAGTTCGGCTGGCGCGCGGTGCCCGGCACCGGCGGGATGAGCCTCCCGGAGTTCCTCGCCGGCGATCGTCCGTAGCCTCCGGGGCCCACGCAGTCCCAAAAAAACGGACCTGAAGCCACGTGTAACCAAAAATATATCGACACCTTCGGTAGCTCTCCGGGTGCCCAAAGTGTCGATCATGGACGATTTGATACGTCCTGTGACCTGCGGAAACACGTGCCGTCACGAAACGGGCCATAACGGGGCCTCCCTGTGGGTCCTTATGGGTCTTTGGGCTCAGTCGCGCGGGACTACCGGGTGGTTACCGTCCACGTCATCGCAGGCCAGGGGAACCGCCGGCGATGCGCAGACGGCAGAGGAGTACGGCGATGAGCGTCATGGTGTGTGAGAAGCCCACGGTCGATCCGGCGGTTCGGGAACAGCGGATGCGGGTCCTCTTCCAGGCCAACGCCGCGCCGCTGCGGCAGTACCTGGTCCGCCTCACGCACGGCCAGCACGAGTCCGCCGAGGACCTGCTGCAGGAGGCCATGCTGCGGGCCTGGCGCAAGATGGACGAACTGCCGGACGACGCGATCGCGCTGCGCCGCTGGCTCTTCACGGTCGCCCGGAACCTGGCGATCGACGCGGTCCGGGCGAAGATGGCCCGCCCCGTCGAGGTGTACGGCGAGAGCGGCGTCTGGACCACGCCGACCGAGGACGTGGTGGACCGCCTGCTCGACCAGCACCTGCTGCGCGACGCCCTGCTCCGGCTCTCCGCCCAGCAGCGCGACGTGCTGGTCGCGCTCTACTGCCGGGACGCCTCGGTGGCCGAGACGGCGGCCGGGCTCGGCATTCCGGAGGGCACCGTCCGGTCCCGTTCGTTCTATGCCCTGCGCGCCGTCCGCGGCCTGCTGAACCGCAGCGACCGCAACTGAACCGGTAAAGTCCGTTCAGGCCCGTGCGGCGGCCAGGTGCCGCATCGCCTCCGCCCGCCCGCGTACGCCGATCTTGGCGAATCCCCGGCTGAGATGGTTCCGGACGGTCTTCTCGGTGACGGTTAGCGTGTCCGCGATCGCCGCGTTGGAGAGCCCCTTGCCCAGCAGGTCCAGCACCTGGCGTTCGCGCCGGGTGAGCCGCGGCCCGGGGTCGCGCTCCACCGGGCCCGGACGGTTCACCGCCTCGCGCATCACCTTGGCGGCGGCCGAGGCGACGATCGGCGAGAGCCAGGCGAGCCCCCGGGCCACCGCGCGAACCGCGCCGACCAGGTCGATCGGGTCGAAGTTGTCGTAGACGAGGTACCCGAGTGCCGGCTCGTGCAGCAGCGAGGCGACGACGTGCGGCTCGGTCGCGGCGGTCAGCAGGATCACCCGGGAGTACCGGGAGAGCGCCTCGACGCCGCCCCGGGCGGCCATCCGGTCGTCGATGAGGATCACGGCGGGCCGCAGCCGGTCCGCCTCGGCCGCGGCGGTGGCGGCGTCGCCGGTGACCGCGACGACCCGGACGTACGGCGGCTGCTCCAGCAGGTACCGCATGGCGGTCCGGCGCGCGGTGTCCGGATGAGCGATGAGGACATCGATCGTGGCCGGGTCCGATGCGGAACAGGCGCGCGATGCCGTTCCGGTGAGGGGCTCGACTGGCACGTGCACGCCTTCGCTGTCGGACGTGTGGCACACCGCCGTCCGGCGACCGGGCCACCGCGGGCTTTGCCCACTGCCAACACGACGTGCCACCACCCCGCCGAGTTCACACCTTTTCAGGAAACTCAGTTACCTGTTTCTTCCGTCGCAGGTCCCGGCGCCTCGCACTCGGCCGGGCTCCGAAACCCGGGCTAGCGGCCGGTCCAGCGCATGGCGGCCTCGGTGCGGTTGGTGACGCCGAGCTTGGTGAAGATGTGGTTGAGGTGGTTCTTCACGGTCTTCTCGGTGATCAGCAGCCGCCGGCCGATCGCCGCGTTCGAGTAGCCGGCGCAGATCAGATCGAGCACGTCACGTTCCCGTGCGGTCAGCCCGTACGTCTCCCGGTCGCGCCGCAGCTGCTCGGTGCGGTCGGTCGCGGCCCGCTGCTCGGCGGCCTGCTCGCGGAGCGCCGAGATGGTGACCGAGGCGACCACCGGCGAGAGCCAGCCGCTGCCCGAGGCGACCGCGTGCACCGCGCGCAGCAGTTCCGGCGGGTCGAACTCGCCGTGCACCAGGTAGCCGCGGGCACCGCCGCGCAGCATCCCGGCGATCACGTCGGGCCCGGAGTCGCTGGTCATCACGAGGACGGAGGTGTGCTCGGCGAGGCGGCCGATCACGCTGAGCCCGTCGGCGACCGGCATCCGGTGATCCAGCAGGGTGACCGTGGGCCGTAGCCGCTGCACGGCGGCCAGGGCCGTACGCCCGTCGGAAGCCTCGCCGACCACCCGGACGTCGTCGGCGCCGCCCAGGAAGGCGCGGATGGCGGATCGGACGATCGGATTGTCGTCGACTATCAGCACATCAATCATCGGGTCACCCGCTCGGTCCAGGCGTCGACGTCCGCCGGAACGTCGACCATCATCACCGTGCCGGCGCCGGGGCGGGATTCCATGTGCAGGGTCCCGCCGACCGTCTTGGCCCGTTCCGCCATGCCCACGACGCCGAAGCTACCGCGGGAGGAGAGATGGGAGAGGTCGGCGGGGAGGACGAAACCGGCGCCGTCGTCACGGACGGTCAGCCGTACGCCGCCGGGGGAGCGGCCCAGCGCGACCTCGACGTGCCGGGCCCCCGCGTGGTTGGCCACGTTGCGCAGCGCCTCGTTGAGGATCTGGGTGAGCTCGTACCGTGCGGCGAGCGAGGGCTCCACCGGGGTGACCGCGAGCCGGACATGGACGCCACTCGACGTGCTCCAGCCCTCGCAGACGCCGCGTACGGTCTCGATGAACGGCTGGTCCGGCACGTCCCGGCGCAGCGCGGTGAGCAGTTCGCGGGTCTCCCGTACGGCCACGTCCGCCCCCTGCGAGACGGTCTCGGCGAGCTGTTCGGCCAGGGCCGGGTGCCGCCGCAGCGAGGAGGGGAGCGCCACCGCGGCGAAGGAGATCCCGCGCAGCGTCTTGGCGACCGAGTCGTGCATCTCCCGGGCGAGCCGGGCACGTTCCGAGGCGGCCGCGGAGCGCTGCGCGTCGACCGCGGTCTCCACGGAGAGCTCGATGTACCGGTACAGCGTCGCGGTCAGCACCGCCGCGCCGAGGCCGCAGACGAGGTCCAGCGCGGGCACCGCGACCAGGAACGGCGCGACCACCTCGCGGGGCCCGTGCTCGATGCCGCGCAGCAGCTGGACGGCGACCGAGAGGCCGAGCACGGCCTGCGCCACCCAGAGCGCCGCGCCGCCGGTGCCCAGCAGCACCCCGGCCAGCGCCGCCGAGCCGGCCGCGTAACAGAAGTAGGCCACCCCGCCCTTGCTGACCATCAGCACCGCGACCATCACCACCGCGTCCGCGAAGAGCACGGTGAGCTTGCGCCGCAGCACCTGCGGGCGCCGGTTGAGCAGCGCCACCGCCAGGACCGTGCTGAGCGCTATCAGGGCCAGCGCCAGGGCGGCCGCGGTGGGATCGCTGGTCAGCCGGAAGCTCACCCCGACCGTGGTGCCCGCGAGCACGAGACGGCCGATCAGCACCGCGCGCAGGAGCGCGGTAGCCGCGATGAACCGCTTCATCAGCTGATGGAGATCTTGTCGATGTCGGGGGCTCCGAGGCCGCCGCCGTAGAGGGCGACGTTCACCGTGCCGGCCGGGACCGCGGCCGTGAAGCTGATCGTCTTCGGCGTCTCCCACGAGGTGCCGGTGACCGTCCGGTCGGTCAGCACCTCGGTGCCGTTGACCGCGACGGTGAGCGAGCGGTCGCCCTCGACCTCGTAGGTGACGGTGATCGTCCGGCTGCCGGCCGCGGCGACGGAGAGGTACGCGTCCACCCGTCCCACGAACCGGACCCGGACCCCGGCGGTGCAGGTGGTGCAGGCGACCGTCGCGGCGCCGTCGCTGAGCGTGGCGTCCTCGGCCTCCACACTGACCGCGGTGAACCGGGCCGCGTCGGCGGCGGTGGTGGCGGTGGTGGCGGTGGTGGCGGTGGCCTTCTTCGACGTGGACGGTGTGGGGGCGACCGTGACCGTCTTCGTCTGCCCCGGGGTGGCGGCAGGGGCCCGGGAGACCGCGGCCGAGGGCACGGCCGACGCCGGCCCGGCCGAGGGTGCGACGCTGCTGGTCACGCTCGCCGGAACGGCCTGGTCCACAGGGGAGCCGGAGGAGACCGCCACGACCGGTGTGGACGTGCTCGTGGTCTCGGTGATCAGCGGTGGCACGAAGATCGCGGCCCCGGCGACCCCCAGCGCGAGGCTGCCTATGCCGACCCAGTGACGTGCCTGGACGCGCCGGACCGGGCTGGGGGAATTCTCGAGGAACCGGCGAACCGGGTCACCAACCGTCTCCGTGCGATCGGAAGCCACCGGGGTGGTGTCGCCGCCGACCGGTGGAGCAGAGTCGCTCTGCACCGCGCGCTCTCCTTGGGGCTGTGTTCCGGAACGCAGGGGTCACCGTACCCATTGGTCCGAACCTGCGCAAATATCAATTTCCGCGACGATTTCCGGCTTGTTTCATCGAACGGTGATGAGGTCGAGTTCGGCGGGATCGCCCTCGTAGGCGTAGAAGCCGAGGGTGACGTCACCCGCGGGAAGCCGCACGCTGAACCGCACCGTTCGCTGTTCGGTCAGGTCGTCACCGGTGACTTTCTCGTAGGCCAGCCGGTGCCCCCGCACCTTCATCTCGATGACCGATTCGTGGTCGGCCTCGTAGACGACGGTGATCGTACGGGTCCCGGCCTTCGGGACGGTCACGTGGACGTCGACCTGCCCCAGGTACGCGACGCGCTGGCCACCCGAGCAGGTGGTGCAGGTGACGATGTCCGCGCCCTTACTCAGCGTGGCGTCCTCGGCCTCAACGGTGACCGGTGTGAACCCGCCGCCGGAGGGCCGTGCGGACGGCGAGGACGCGGGCGAACCGGACGGCGAGGGCGAGAACGGGGCATCGCTGGTCACGCTCGCCGGCCCCCACGACGGCACGGTCCCGCCGGAGACCGGCTCGTCGGCCACCAGGGGCGGTAGGAGGATCGCGGCCCCGATCACCGCGATCGCCAGGCTGAAGATGCCGCCCCAGTGCCTGAACTGCAGTTTCAGCCCTCGATGGGGATCATCGAGCAGTCGCCGGACCGGGTCGGCGAGCACCTCCCGCCCGTCGGCCGGCGAATCGCCGCCGGCCGGTGAAGCAGAGTCGCTCTGCACGGCGCGCTCTCCTTGAGGGGCCTCGATCCGAAACGAGGCCCCACCGTACTCAGGAAAGGGAACCGCTGCAAATATCAACTTCCCTGTCTATTCAGGGGAGTGCGGGTCAACTGATGGTGAACCTGTCGAGGTCGGCGGGGTCGCCCTCATAGGCATAAAAGCTGAGCGTCACGTTTCCCGCGGGCAATTTCGCCGTGAATGTCACGGTCTGCTGCTCGTTGCGGTCATCGCCGGTCACTTTCCGGTACGCGAGGCGTGTCCCGGCCACCTTCATCTCGATCACCGACTCGTGGTCGGCCTCGTAGACCACCGTGATCGTGCGCTTGCCGGCCTTCGGGATCCGCACCTCGATGTCGAGCTGTCCCAGGTAGGTGACCCGCTGCCCGCCGGAGCACCCGGTGCAGAAGACGATGTCGGCGCCCTTGCGCACGGTCCCGTCCTCGGCCTCGACGGTGACCGGCGCAAGCGTCCCGGCGGCGCTCTTGGTGGCGGTCTCGGTGGCCGTCTTCACCAGCGCGGCGGCCTCGTTGACCTGCGCGGATGGTGCGATCGAGGCCGGAGTGGAGGGCGCCGGCGAGGCGGGTGCGGAACCGGGTACGGACGCGGCGGCCACCGGGATCGTCGCGGTGCCGGTCGCGTACTTCGCCACCGTGCCGAGCACGATCACCGCGAGCGTGAGCAGCACGGACGCGGCGGCGACGCGGAACCAGCCCATTCGCTGTCCGCTCCCGTCCTGCCGGTGTCCACGCATAACCAGAGACCGTAGAGGTCGCCGGAACCGGTTTCCTGAGTCGAAGGACCCAGGGCTGCCCGGTTTCGGGCCCACGCCGGGGCGTCCGCCGACCCGCGATTACGGGCGATGGGAGGACATCCGGTGGACATCCGGGTGAGCACTCCGGTCATTTCCCCGCGGTGGAGGTCGGCGAGAACACGCCGCCGAGTCGGTCCCGGGCGCTTTCCGCTTTCACAGAATTGATTACCGCTCAGCTCCGGTCCGTTCCGGACAATGCTGGGCGGTATCCGGACAGGGCGCGAACACAACAACGATTCGCAATCTTCCGATTGCAGGGCGCGGCGTTCCGGTGCGGCCACGTTTCGCGTACGCGAAAAGGGTCTTGAACTTTGCCGTGCCGGATCCATCGACTAGCTTCGGGCCGTGCGACCGTCCATCCCGTCCCCGGCCACCCTTCGCCCGGCGAGTGACGCAGAACACATGCCCCACGCCGTATCCGCCGCCGATCCGACTCGGTTGACCACGGGAGCCGGGAGCCGGGAGCCGGGAGCCGGGAGCCGGGAGCCGGGATTCGTTCGTGTACCGGTAGGGGAGGAAGCGGCCCACTGGGTCACCGTCCCCGCGCAGCGCACCCTCCTCGCCGTCGCCCGGACGGTCACCTCCACCGCCCGCGTCCTCGACGCCGTCCAGCTGCTCCGTGACGACCCCCGGGTCCAGGTGGTCTTCTCCTTCAACGACACCTCGCCCTTCAACGACGGCGTCCTGCCCCTGCTGGAACGTGCCGGCGCCCGCCTCGTCCCGTGGAACCGTCTCGGCGAGCTGACCTTCGACGCGGCCCTGACCTGCAGCGAGAACACCGAGTTCCGGGCCTTCGACGCCCCCGCCCTGGTCCTGCAGCACGGCGCCGGATTCCACAAGATCCTGCCGGACTCCCGCGGCGAGGGCCGCCGGCTGGCCGGCACGGTCCGCGCCGCCGACCTGCGCGGCCGCCGCGTCACCGTCGCGGTCACCCACCCGGCGCAGATCGCCCAGCTCGCCGCCGCAGAACCCGCCGCCGCCGACCGCGCCGTCCTGATCACCGACCCGATGCTGGAACGCCTGCGGGCCGCCCGCCTCCTCCGGCACCGCTACCGCACCGCACTCGGTCTCGGTGACCGGCGACTCGTGGTGCTCAGCTCCACCTGGGGCCGCACGTCGCTGCTCGGCCGCGCGCCCGACCTGCCGGCCCGCCTGCTCGCCCAGCTCGACGCCGGCACCCACGCGGTGGCCTCGGTCCTGCACCCCAACATCACCGCCGGCCACGGTGCGCTCCAGCTGCGCCTCTGGCTCGCCGCCGCCCGCGACGCCGGCCTGCTCGCGGTCCCGCCGGAGGCCGGCTGGCAGGCGATGCTCGCCACGGCCGACTGCGTCGTCGGCGACCACTCCTCGGTCAGCCTGCTCGCCGCGGCCACCGGCATCCCGCTGCTGCTCGCGCCGCTCAGCGACGAGGTCGTCCCGGGCACCCCGATGACCGCGCTGAGCGAGGCGGCCGTGCGCCTGGACCTCCACCGTCCGCTCGCCGCCCAGGTGGCGGCGGCCATCGACGGCCACACCCCGGACCGCTACGCCGCGGCGGTCACCGCGACGTTCGCCGAGCCGCCGGTGACCCGCCCGCTCCGCTCCGTTCTCTACGACCTGCTCGCCCTCCCCGAGCCGGACGGGCCCGCGCCGCTCGTCGCCTTCCCGCCGCCGGTGCCGGAGACCACGCCGGTGCACTCCTACGAGATGCGCACCCGGGTCACCGCGGACCGGATCGAGATCGAGCGCTTCCCGGCCGCCGTCCGCCGCCACGTGCGCCCGCCCGCCGAGGGCTGGACCGGCCACCTGTTGTCCGCCGCCGATCAGGAGTGGGACCTGCGCCTGCTCCAGAACGCCGAGGTCCTCACCCAGGCCACCGGCGATCCGGACGTCCTCGTGCGATTCCCCGGTGCCGCTCTGGCCTGTACCGCCGTTCCGGAAGGGATCATCGCCGAGCTCCGCGACGGCCGCCGCGCGATCGTTTCCGGTCAGGACGTCACGGCGCTGGCCGCCTGCGCCTACGCCCTGGCGCGCGCCGGCGCCCTCACCGACGGTACGTGGCGGGCCGGCGACGACGCGATCTCCGTCCGGCTACTCCCCGGGCTCTGACAGCCGGCGGATCTCCGCGGCCCGTTCCGCGTGCCCGGCGGCCGCCACCCGGTCACCCAGCGCGGTCGCGGCGAGCACCAGAGCGTCGCGTACCTCCAGCTCGTAGTGCCACAACTCGGCCGCCGCGAAGTAGGCCGCGGCCGTCGTGAGCTCCTCATACGCCCGCTGAGGACGCCCGAGTCGCAGATGGGCCACGCCGATCGCCGCGTCCGCCCGGGTCGCGTTCCGGTCATCACCGAGAGTGTTCAAACCCTTCCGAGCCTCTTCCAGTACGGGCAACGCCTCCCCGGCGCGCCCGGTGGCGTCCAGGTGCACCCCGAGGAAGAGGCGGGCCAGCGCCACCCCGCGGGCCGACCCGACCTCGAGGTAGATGTCGATCGCGGTCCGGAAGGCCTCCCCGGCCGCCTCCAGCGCCGCGGCCCGCTCCGGTTCGGGCGCCACCCGGGCGATCAGGTCACGGACCCGCGCGACGAACTCCCACGCCGTCCCGGCCAGCGGCCGGTCGTCGGTGGCCGGCAGCAGCGCGACCACGTGCTCCATCTCGGCCCGCGCCCGGCCGAGGTCGCCCGCGTCGGCGTACGCCCGGGAGAGCAGGCAGCGGACCTGGACCTCGATGTCCGGCCGGTCGATCCGCCGGGCCGCCGTCACGGTCAGCCCGGACATCGCGATCCAGTCGGCGAGATGCCGGTGGTTCATGTAGAGCGCCTGGGCCGCCGTCCCGAGCCGGGTCACCGCGACGTCCTCCCCGGCGGCGAGGGCGATCCGCGCCACCCGCAGCAGATCCTCACGGTCGCGTTCGAGGGCCCGCAGCGCCGCCGCCCGCCGATCCGGACCGGTGAACGGCCCGCCGGTGCGCGGCCGGTCGACGGTCAGCCGCCGCCGGTCTCCCATGATCGCCTGATCGGCGGACTCGGCGTAGTCGCAGTAGTGCCCGACGGTCTCCGCGACGACCCGGTCGGCGTGATCACTGTCGGTCTCCCGGGCGAGCCGGGCCGCGTGCGCCCTGATCAGCGGGTGCAGGGCGTACCGGCCCGGGGCGGAGCGCTCCAGCAGCCGCCGGCCGAGCAGCTCGTCGATCGCCGCCCGCCGAGCCGCCCGGCCGGGCCAGCCGATCCGCGCGACCAGGTCGTCGGTGATCCCGGCGACCGGCAGCGCGCCGAGATCGCGGTAGAGGCGCTGCGCGTCGCCGCCGAGGTGCCGGTACGCGTGGGTGAAGAGCGGTTCGACGGCGTTCCCCTCGCCCGGCAGCGCCAGCGCGCCGAGCAGGTACGGCTCCGCCGCCAGCTCCCCGGCGAGCTCGGCCGCGCTCAGGTCCGGGTCCACCCGCAGACGCCCCGCGACGATCCGCAGCGCCACCGGCAGCCGTCCGCAGAGCTCGGCCAGGCGTGCGCCGGCCACCGGGTCCGCGGCGATCCGGTCGTGCCCACCGGCGGCGAGCAGCTCCAGGGCGGCCTCGGCGTCGAGCGGTCCGACATCGAGGAAACGGGCACCGTCCATGGCCAGGCCCCTCACGTCGTGTCCCGTGCTCACCAGCACCAGGCTGCCGGGAGCGGTCGGGATCAGCGGGCTGATCTGCGCGGGCAGTGCGGCGCCGCGGAGCAGCACCAGCACCGGCCGTTCGGCGGTGCGTGCCCGGTACGCCGCGAGCCGCCCCGCGACGGTGTCCGGCAGCAGGCCGCCCGGCACTCCCATGGCCAGCAGGAACGACGTCACCACGGCATCGGTCGGCTCCGGGCCGCCGAGCGCGGGCCCGGGCAGCTCGCGCAGGTCCGCGTAGAGCTGCCCGCCGTCGAACCACTCCTGCCGCCGGTGCCCCCAGCGCAGCGCGAGCGCGGTCTTCCCGGCACCCGGCGCACCGCGCAGGACGACGACCGGTGTGGCCCCGGCGTCGCCGCCCGCGGTGGCCCGGTCCCCGGCTCCGCCGCCCGGTGCGACCCGGCCGGCGATCTCGTCGAGGGTGGCCAGGGCGGCGATCCGGTTGACGAAGTCGGGTGGCCCGGCGGGCAGCAGGCGCGGTGCGGACCCGGCGGCGGGGAGCGCCGGGCTCGGCACGGTCAGCGCGGCCAGGGGCGCCTCGCCGCGCTCCCGCAGGGCCTGCGACACCAGCGACTGCACCCGGGCGGCGAACGCCGGATCCTCGTCCACCAGCGGCCGTAGCGCCTCCTCGAGAGCCGCCGGGTCGTCCGCGTCGATCAGCTCCTGCCGTGCGCCGAGGCGTTCGCGCACCTTGCGGAGCGCGGTGGTCCAGGTGAAGCGGGCCGCGTCGCCGATGTCCTCACCGGCCCGGGTGGTCACCGCGACGAGGATGGCGGCAACCAGCGCGTCCCACATGGGTCCACCTTAGACGAGCGGTGCGTCAGGAGAGGACCGCAGCCGGTGACCGAGGGGCACCGGCTGCGGCCTTCTCCGGGGGAACTCAGTCGATGTCGGTGTAGGCGAAGGTCGCCGCGGTGGAGTAGCGGCTGGCCACACCGGTGCTGGAGGTGAAGGAGACCCAGGTGGAGCCGGCCTCGGCGGCCGCCGGCACCACGCAGGAGTAGATCGTCGAGACGTCGCGGCCGGTCGCCGTGCAGGACGCCGGGACACCGCCGAAGGCGAAGTCGACGGCCTTGGCGACGTCCCCGCCGGCGACCTTGACGTTGATCTTCCGGCCGCCGGCGACGGTGTCGGTGTTCGCCGAGAGGCCGACGACCACCGGGACGTACGCGATCGCGGCCGGAGTGCCGGCGATCCCGTCGTGGTAGAGGGTGAGCGTCGCCGAGTCCCCGGTGGAGCCGAAGAACGGCACCTTCACGTGGGTGGCGTCCACCCAGACCGGGGCGGCCTTGGCGGTGCCGACCGTGGCGGTGACCAGCTCGGCGGTGAACTCCTTCGCGGAGGCGCCGATCGTGCCGGGGGTGACCTCCAGGGTGACCGTGCCGCCGGTCGCCTTCACCACGGAGCTCGCGGTGACGGTGACGTCGATCGGGGTCCGGTACTTGATCGGGAGGCTCGCCGTGCCGCCCGAGGTGGTCACCACGACCGGCAGGGTGCCGTTCACGCCGGGCGGGGTGACCGCCACGATCTGGGTCGCCGACTTCACCCGGAAACTGGTCGCCGGGACCCCGCCGAAGGTGACCGCGGACGGGTCGTCGCCGTCCACCCCGAGGTAGCCGCTGCCGGTGAGCATGACCGTGGTGCCGCCGGCCGAGGAGACCTTCGCCGGGGTGACGAAGTTGGTCACCGGGGCGTACCCGACGGTCGCGGTGGAGGCGGGCCCGGCGACGCCGTCGTGGATCAGCGTGATGGTGGTGGCGGCCGCCTTCTGGGTGACCGGGGCGGTCACCTTGACGTGGGTCGGGTCGGTCCAGATCACCGTCGCGGCGTTGTCGCCGACCGTCGCGGTGATCTTCTCGGCGGCGAACTCCTTGACGTTGTTGCCAACGGTGCCGCCGGTGACGGTGACCGGCACGACCGTCCCGCCGGCCACCTTCGCGGTGATCCCGGCGTCGAACTCCGCCCCGAGCGGCGCCCGGTAGGTGAAGGCGACCTTACCGGTGCTGCCACCGATGGTGTTGGTGGTGACGATGGTGGCCGCGCCGTTCACGCCGGGCGGGGTGACCGCGGTGAGCCTGCTGTTCGACAGCACGGTGAAGCTCGCCGCGTCGACCCCGCCGAAGGTGACCGCGGACGGGTCGGCCGGGTCGAGGCTGGAGAACCCGGAGCCGTTGACCGTGACGGTGGTGCCGCCCTCGGTGGTACCGGAGAGGGGCAGCACCCCGCCGACGACCGGGGCGGTGGTGGTGCCCGGCGACGGGGTGACGGTCGGGTCGGTGAGCGTGGCGCCGAGCTTGGTCAGCACCGCGGCGGCGTTCACCAGGCCGGCGCCGTACTCGTCGTCGCGCCCGGACGAGCCCAGGTCGGTGGCGGTGCCGGTGACCGTGGTGCGCAGCGTGGCGGCGGTGATCGACGGCTGGTACGCCTTCGCGAGCGCCATCGTCCCGGCGACGTAGGGCGCGGCCTGGGACGTACCGGAGCTGTAGATGAACTTGTTGTTGAGATCGGCCTCGAGGATCTTCATGCCGGGCGCGACGACGTCGACCTGCGTGCCGTACTCGGAGAAGGACGCGCGGACCTTGTTCTCGTCGACCGCGCCGACGCCCAGCACGGTGTCGTAACCGCCCGGGTAGAGCACGACGTTGTCGCTCTCGGCACTGTTGCCGACCGAGGCCGCGATCGGCACACCCTTGCTTTCCGCGTACGCCACGGCGGCGGTCAGCGCGTCGGTGGAGGCGCCGCCGACACTGATGTTGAGGACCTGGGCGCCGTGGTCGACCGCCCAGGTGATCCCGGCCGCGATCGCGTCGACCGGGCACGAGCCGGCCGCATTGCAGACCCGTACCGGAAGGATCCTGACGCTCGGGGCCACCCCCGCGATCCCGACGCCGTTGCCGGTGGTGGCGGCGAGGATCGAGGCGACACCGGTGCCGTGACCGTTCTGGTCGTTCGACCCGTCCCCGGAGGCGACGAAGTCCTTACCGGTGAGCACCCGCCCACCGGCGAGGTCGTCGACCCGGGCCACCCCGGAGTCGATCACGCCGACCACCACGTCGGTGCCGGTACTGGCGGTGTTCGCGTACGGTGCCTGGATCGCGTCGAAGCCGTACTGCAGGTTCCGGTACGGGTCGGTGCCGAGGATCGTCGCGGCGGGCGTGGCCCGGTCCGCGCTGATGCCGTGACCGGCCAGCTCCGCCTGCGCGTCCGCGGAGAGCTCGACCTGCCGGGTGGCGCTCGGCGCGTTCAGCCCGTTGATCGTCGCGTCGACGGCGATCCCACCCGCCGCACCCGCCACGGCGGCCGGCCCGCCGAACGGGTTGGCCAGGGTGACCGCGGCGGCCGTGGCGGTGGCGAGAGCAGCGGCCTGCAGAACCTGCTTCTTCGTGCCCATGACCGAGAAGGGTCCCGTCCGCCGAGATCAGCCCGGGTGCGCGCCCGGTCTCCGTTCGGGTGCGGGACACCGCGCGGGAAACTCGGCCCGCGCGTTGAACCGGGCGCCGGTCCCGGCCGTGGTGGGTGCATGACTTCGTCGGAGGGACCTGCCGCAGGAGACGATGGCGCCAGAGCGGCGCACCATCGGAGCACCGTGACTGAACTGGACGCCGAGCACGCCGAGTTGGAGACGTGTGTCCTCTACCTGAGCGGGAGAATGGACCCGGAGGCGGTCGAGGCGTTCGAGCGACATCTCGGCCGGTGCGTCATCTGCGTGGAGGAGTGCGACACGCTGGGCCCGCTGGCCTCGATCCTGGCCGACATGCCCCCGGAGTTCGTGGCCGCCTTCGCCGAGCTCTCCGACCCGGCGCCCGTCTCGCCCGCCCCGCTTCCGGCCGTCCCGACCGCGGGCTCGGGCTGGCGTCCCGGGTGGCGCTGGTGGAGTCTCGCGGCCGGTGGTCTCGCGGCGATCGGGGTGCTCTGGGTGGTTCTGGACCTCATGTCGGTCCACGGGGCCGCCGGATAGGCGCCGCTCCTGGGGGGGGAGTCCCGCGATGGGCGCTGCCGCCCCGGGACTCCGGACAGGGAGGGTTACTTAAAGAGGACGGGCGCACCGGGCTGCAGTCCTCGGTGCGCCCGGCCCACCAGGGGGGTGCCCGGCCGCCAAGCGAGGCCCTTCGTCCCTGGTCTGCCGCCCGGCGCCGTTGCCGGAGCGCAGATCATCCTGTCGACATCCGCGCCCCGGCCGAAGGGTCCGATCGAACGGGCGATGAGACGTCGTCGTGCATGACGACGTCCCATCAATCACCCCTGCTCAGCCGAATTAAGTGAGCTGGACCACACCTGCCGGTTTTCGGTGCTCATGGGCGACCGGTCAGGAGCGCGTCTCCCCGGACCGGGTCGTGCTGTGCGAACGGAACAGGCGCGAACTCCGGATCCCCGGCCGCCCCGCCCGCGCGGGACGCCGCCGAACCCCAGCGGTGCGCCGGCCGCCCGCGTAGACGGTGCCGCGCGCCGGCCGCCGCCGCATCCAGCTGGTCAGCAGCCAGGTCATCGCCGCCGAGTACTCCAGCGCGTGACCGGCCACCGCCTCGTCGCACAGCTGCTCCACCGACCGGAAACAGCCGTCCTCCCAGAACGCCCGCAGCCGGTGCTCGTCACCGAACGCGGGGCGTGCCAGATCCTGCCGATAGAGGATCACCGCGAGCCGGCGCAGCAGCCGCTGCTTGTCGCCGACCGTCCACGCCGACCGGTCGGACGGCACGCGCCCGCGGGTGCCCTCCCCGCCCGGCTGCTCGCGGTAAGCCTGTTCGAGGGCGAAGAGCCCGGTGAGGGAGGACACGGCACGGCGGCTCACCGCACCGGTGTCCTTGCTCCGCTCCCTCATGAGATCGGTACGGAGCATGTGGAACGCGATCTCGTCGACTTCGCTGTACATCGTCCTGTGTAAAGAAGGGTCGGGATCTTCCATGCGGTGCCTCCACATGACTAGGCGTCGTCGTTGACCACCGCACTACGACCCCGGTTCACCCCCGGTTCACCGGCTTCCACGTGACCGTGATTACCCGGCCCCCTTCGTCGATCGCCCCAGCTCCACGCCCTCCGCCAGCCATCCCACCTCCGCGCCCTCGGTCGGTCGCACCACCTCCGCGCCCTCGGTCGGTCGCTCCACCTCGTCGGTCTCCGTCGGTCGACCCGGCACCGCGGTCTCCGTCAGTCGCCCAGTTACCGACCATCCCGCGGGACCGCGCTGCCCGGTGGCGGCCCGGGTTCACGATCATGGCCAGCCGGGGCGACGGGAGTCCCCGATCGCTGGTTGAGTCGTTTTGGCGCCCCTCTGGCGGCTGCGCGAGTCCACGATCGCGGATCGTGTTCTCCTACCGCCCCTGCTTCGCGCCGTTCGTGCCGTTCGTGTGCACGTGGCGCCCTTCTCGGGCCGTTCGTGTGCATGCGGCGCCCCGTCCGCGCTGTTCGTGTGGGCGTGCCGCCCCGGGCTGGCCGAGCCGTGTCGCCGCAGGGCATGTGGCCCGGGCCGGTGCGGTGCCGGGCGGTGGCCGGTGTCCCCCTCGGCGCGGCTGCCCGGCTCCAGATTTGAAACCTTTTAATGACTCCGTCGAGTGGGCAACGTGCCGGACATACCGAAGCAACGGTTCGGTCATGTTCAATGCCTTATCGGTGGGGAATGCGGTGCCGTGATTCGCTGGGAGCGATCCCGGTGACAATTCACGAAGGTGACCCACGGCGCCGCCGTTATCCGATGGTGACCTGCGCGGAGCGTGACGGGGCGACCGATGGTGATCGCGCGGCCACCCCGGGCGGCGACGCCGGCCGGGGAGGAGTCATTGATGAATCGATGAAGGCCAGAGTCTTGACAGCCCCGACACAGGGTCGTAATGTGAGATCTAGATCACGTGAAACGTTTCAAGAATGTGTTCACGACATAGAGGGAGATCTCATGCGTGCTGACCGGAAACTGGTCGCGGTGGCCACGGCCGCGGCCCTCGCCCTGACCGGCTGTACCAAGAAGAACGACACCGACACGGCCGCGAGCGGTGACAGCGGCAGCAAGACCTACAAGGTCGCGTTCGTGCCGAAGTTGCAGGGTGTCCCGTACTTCGAGGCGATGAACTCGGGTGGTAAGGCCGCTGCGGCCGCGCTGGGCAATGTCGAGTGGCTGTACCAGGGCCCGACGCAGGCGGACGCCGCGGCGCAGGCCGACATCGTGCGCTCGTACATTCAGCAGAAGGTCGACGCGCTGATCGTGGCCCCGAACGACCCGGACTCGATGGCGCCGCTGTTGCAGCAGGCCAAGGAGGCGGGCATCCACGTCGCGACCGCCGACACCGACGCCCCGAGCAGCGTGCGTGAGGTCTTCGTCAACCAGGCGACCGCCGAGGGCATCGGCCAGGGGCTGACCGACTCGCTGCTCACGGCGATGGGTGGCAAGGGCAAGTACGCGATCGTCTCGTGTGGCCAGACCGCCGAGAACCTGAACGCGTGGATCAAGGTGCAGCAGGAGTACACGAAGACGAAGTACCCGGACGCCGAGATCGTCGACGTGGTGTACGCCGGTGAGGACCAGGCCAAGGCGACGCAGATGGCGACCGACCTGATGAACGCGCACCCGGACCTGACCGGCCTGGTCGGCGAGTGCACCTCGAGTGCGCCGGGCGTGGCGCAGGCGGTCAAGGACGCCGGGAAGATCGGCAAGGTCTTCACCGTCGGTCTGGGCACCCCGCAGGCGATGAAGCCGTACCTGCAGGACAAGTCCTCGTCCGCGGCGATCCTCTGGGACGTCGAGCAGCTCGGTTACCTGACCGCGTGGGCCGGCCTGCAGATCGCCGAGGGTAGGGAGATCGCCGCGACCAACAACGTCAGCGACAAGCTCCCGGCGGTCACCTACGACGCGTCGAGCAAGATGCTGCTGCTCGGCCCGGCGCTGGCGATCACCGACCAGAACGTCGACCAGTTCGACTACTGAGCCTCATCGGGTGCGGGCGGCGACCCTGCCGTCCGCACCCGCGGGTCCGGGGAGGACAGCAGAGTGAGCAGCAACGACACGTCCGGCGACGCGCCTCGGCTCCGCCTCGCCGGCATCTCCAAGAGCTTCGGCGCGGTCCGTGCGATCCGGCATGCCGATTTTCTGGTACGCCCGGGAACCGTCCACGCCCTCGTCGGTGAGAACGGCGCCGGCAAGTCCACGATGATCAAGATCGTGTCCGGCGTGGAGACCGCCGACACCGGCACCATCGCGTTCGACGGCACCGAGGTGGCGATCCGCTCCACCACCGACGCGATGGCGCTCGGTATCGCCACCGTCTACCAGGAACCGCAGCTCTTCGCCGAGCTGACCGTCGCGGAGAACATCTTCCTCGGCCGGGAGATCCGCAAGACCGTACTGCGGCGGGTCGACTGGGCCGCCCAGAACGCCCGCGTCGTCGAGTTGCTGGATCTCCTCGGCCTCCCCGCGGCGGTCGCGACCCGGCCGGTCGGCGAGCTCTCCATCGCCGAGCAACAGCAGATCTCGATCGCCAAGGCGCTCGCCGGGGACGCGAAGGTGCTGATCCTCGACGAGCCCTCGGCGATCCTGACCGACGCCGAGATCGAGGTGCTCTTCGACGTGGTCCGCCGGCTCACCGCGTCGGGCGTGGCCGTCGTCTACATCTCGCACCGGCTCGACGAACTGTTCCGGATCGCCGATGAGGTCACCGTCATGCGCGACGGGCAGACCATCGGGACGTACGGGATGAGCGATCTGAGCGTGCGCCGGATCGCCGAGCTGATGGTCGGCGGCATCCTCTCCGACGAGCGCCCGCACCGTGAGGTCCCGGACGGCGATCCGGTGCTGGAGCTGCGTGGTCTCACCCGTGCGGGCCGGTTCCACGACGTCGACGTGTCGGTGCGGGCGGGCGAGATCGTCGCGCTCTACGGGCTGGTCGGCAGCGGGGTCTCGGAGATCGCGGCCAGTGTCTACGGCATCGACCGCGCGACCGGCGGCGAACTCCTGCTCGGCGGCGTCCCGCAGGCGATCAGGAGCCCGGAACAGGCGCAGCGGCACCGGATCGCGCTGCTGCCGGCGAACCGCAAGCTGGAGGGCATGTTCGGCTTCCAGTCGATCGCGTTCAACATCTCCGCCGGGCACCTGCGGCTGCTCTCCCGGTTCGGCACCTGGCTGGACCGCGGCCGGGAACGGACCGTGGCCACCGGCATGATCAAGCGGCTCGCGGTGAAGACCCCGCACGAGCGGCAGCCGATCAGCGCGATGTCCGGCGGCAACGCGCAGAAGGTGGTGCTCGCCCGGCAGCTGGTCGAGCGCCCCCGGGTGCTGGTGCTGGCCGAGCCGACGCAGGGCGTGGACGTCGGTGCCAAGGAGGAGATCCACCGGTTGATCACCGAGCTGGCCGACGAGGGCACCGCGGTCCTGGTGGTCACCTCGGACCTGCCCGAGGCGCTGCGTATCGCCGACCGGATCCAGGTGGTCCGGGGCGGCACGACGACGGTCGAGTTCGGCCCGGACGCCACCCAGGTCGAGTTGCTGGCCGCCGCGGCCGGATCGAACGATGAGGAGAAGGCCGGATGACCACCACAGCGATGCGGCCGTCCGCCGCCGGCGGTCCCCCCGCCGCGACACCGCGCGGACGTGTGCTTCCCCCGCCGGTCACCGGGCAGGAGCTGGTCCTGCTCGGCGTGATCGCGCTGCTCTGGGCGGCGCTCGCGGTGACCACCCCGGCGTTCCTGACCGCCGGTTCGCTGCAGCCGCTACTGGTCGCGACCGCGCCGATCGCGCTGGTCGGCGCCGGGATGACCATCGTGATCATCACGGGCGGCATCGACGTCTCGGTCGGCGCCGCGATGATGGTCTGCTCGGTGATCACCGCCAAGGCCCTGGTCGGCGCGGAGGTGAGCCTCGGCGTCGCGGTCCTGCTCGCGATCGTCGCCGGTGGGCTGCTGGGTCTGATCAACGGCGTGCTGATCGCGTACGGCCGTGTGCACGCCATCATCATCACCTTCGGCACCGCGAACCTCTTCACCTTCCTCGGCCTGCGGATCTTCGGCTCGGGAACGGTCAACGGCATCCCCGGCACCCTGGCGTTCTTCGGCCGTGGACCGGAAGGACGCACGCTCGGCGTACCGCACGCGTTCCTGCTGACCGTGCTGATCACCGCGGCGATCTGGTGGTACCTGCGGCACACCGCGGGCGGCCGGCACTTCTTCGCGATCGGCGGCGATCCGGTCGCGGCGCGTCTGGCCGGCGTCCGGGTGCAGCGCCGGGTGCTTCTCGCGTACGTCCTGACCGGTCTCCTGGTCGGCCTGGGCGCCTGCTTCCTGATCGCCCAGGGCACCTCGACGCTGGACCAGTCGGTCGGCAGCGGCCGGGAGCTCGCGGTGATCGCCGCGGTCGTGATCGGCGGTACCTCGATCATGGGCGGGCGCGGGTCGGTGCTCGGCACCCTGCTCGGCGCCCTGCTGGTCCAGTCGGTCAGCTCCGGCGTCACCCAGCTGGGCTGGAAGTCGCAGCTCTCCGACCTCTTCGTCGGCATCTTCATCATCGTCGCGGTCGGCGCCGACCTGCTGCGCGCCCGGACCAGGAGGAACCGATGAGCACGGCAACGACCACCGAGCCGCCCGCCGGCGATCCGCCGGTCACCACCGCGCCCGGCCCGGCGGCCGCCGAGACGTTCGGCGCGCGGCTGCTGCGCGTCCTGCTCACCCAGCGGATCGCGCTGCTCGCGGTGCTGATCGTCGCCGTGGTGGCGAACTTCTTCGTCCAGGACGCGGGCGGCTACCTGACCGCGTCCTACGACTTCGACTACATGTCCGCGGCGCTGATCAACGCGGTCCCGCTCGCCATGCTGGGCCTGGCCGAGCTGCTCGTCATCCTCTCCGGCCGGGGCGGCATCGATCTCTCGGTGGGTGCGATCGTCTCGCTCGCCGGCATGATCTTCGGTTTTGCGTACGGTCACTGGGGCTGGCCGCTCTGGGCGGCGATCGTGCTGACCGCGGTCTTCGGCGCGCTGCTCGGCGCGGTCAACGGCTACCTGGTCTCGTACGTCGGCTTCCCGGCCCTGATCGCGACCCTGGCCACGTTCTACGCGTACAAGTCGCTCGCCATCGTGATCAACGACCAGCAGCCGATCAGCACCGGCCCGGTCCAGGAGCTGTACTCGATCAGCCGCTCGGTCGAGCTGCCGCTCTTCGGGCAGTACATCCCGAACGTCCCCCTCGGCATCTTCACCTTCCTGCTGCCCACGGTCGTGGCGGTCTGGGTGCTGCTGGCCCGGACCACGTACGGGCGCCGCCTCTACGCGATCGGCACCAACGACGTCGCGAGCCGCTGGGCGGGCCTGCCGGTCCGGGACACCCGGCTGAAGGCGTACGTCTACGCGGGCCTGATCGCAGGTCTGGTCGCCGTGGTCACCGTCGGGCAGTTCGCCTCGGCCCGCCCGGACGCCGGCGTCTCCGGCAACGGCATGGCGCTCCCGGCGATCACCATCGCGGTGCTCGGCGGCGTCGCGATCACCGGCGGCATCGGCCGGGTCGCGGGCGTGGTCCTGGCGACGCTGCTGATCGTCTGGCTGAACGCCGGCATCCTGCTCGCGTTCATCGGCAACGAGGGTTCGCAGTACCAGCTGCTCGCGCTCGGTGCCGTGCTGGTCTTCGCGGCTCTCCTGAACGGCCTCACCGCCCGCCGATACGGCACCACCCACTGACACCTCTGGTGACGGTCGGCCGGGAGCGCTCGGCGCTCCCGGCTGAAACATTTCATGGTTGATCTTCCTGACGTTTTGTCACGCCGCTCCGCCTTGACGTGGGCGTAACACGCCTCTTATCTTTGAGGAGCGGAGTGAAACGTTTCATCGAGTGAGCCCCCGGGAGTGGAAGCATGAGCAACGTCGAGCCCAGCCAGCGCGTCCTCGACGCCCTGCGCGGCCAGCGGATCGAGACCCCGTCCTGGGGCTACGCGAACTCCGGCACCCGCTTCAAGGTGTTCCCGCAGGAGGGCGTGCCCCGCGACCCGTACGAGAAGATCGCCGACGCGGGCGTGGTGCACCGCCACACCGGCATCGCCCCGACCGTCTCGCTGCACATCCCGTGGGACCGGGTCGACGACTTCTCCACGCTCTCGGCGCACGCCAAGGAGCACGGCGTCGCGATCGGCGTGATCAACTCGAACGTCTTCCAGGACGAGGACTACAAGCTCGGCTCGGTCTGCCACCCCGATCCCCGGGTCCGCCGCAAGGCCACCGACCACCTCCTGGAATGCGTCGACGTGATGGACGCGACCGGTGCCAAGGACCTGAAGCTCTGGTTCTCCGACGGCACCAACTACCCGGGCCAGGACGACATCCGCGGACGCCAGGACCGGCTCGCCGAGGCGCTCCGCGAGGTCTACGCCCGGCTCGGCGCCGACCAGCGCATGCTGCTGGAGTACAAACTCTTCGAACCGGCCTTCTACACCACCGACGTCCCGGACTGGGGTACGTCGTACGCGCACTGCCTGGAGCTCGGCCCGAAGGCGCAGGTCGTGATCGACACCGGTCACCACGCGCCGGGCACCAACATCGAGTTCATCGTCGCGTTCCTGCTGCGCCAGCGGAAGCTCGGCGCCTTCGACTTCAACTCGCGCTTCTACGCCGACGACGACCTGATGGCCGGGGCCGCCGACCCGTTCCAGCTCTTCCGGATCATGTACGAGATCGTCCGCGGCGACGCGCTGAGCACCGACTCCGGCATCGCGTTCATGCTCGACCAGTGCCACAACATCGAGGCGAAGATCCCGGCGATCATCCGCTCGGTGCTGAACATCCAGGAGGCCACGGCCAAGGCGCTCCTGGTCGACCAGGAGGCGCTGACCGCCGCGCAGCAGTCCGGTGACGTGCTCGCCGCCAACGCCGCGTTCATGGACGCCTTCAACACCGACGTCCGCCCGATGCTCGCCGACCTGCGTGAGTCGCAGGGCCTGGACCGTGACCCGGTCGCCGCGTACCACCGCTCCGGCTACTTCGACCGCATCCGCGCCGAGCGCGCCGGCGGCGTCCAGGCCGGCTGGGGCGCCTGACCGGCAGGCCGCGCCGTACCGAAAAAAGCCTGAAAATGACGATGGAGAAGACGACCGTGAATCAGACCGTGCGCGATCTGCTCGCCCGCTCCAACCGGCTGGGCGCCGACCCGGCCACCACCAACTACGCGGGCGGCAACACCTCCGCCAAGGGCACCGAGAACGACCCGGTCACCGGCGAGTCCGTCGAGCTGCTCTGGGTGAAGGGCTCCGGCGGCGACCTCGGCACCCTGACCGAGAAGGGCCTGGGCGTGCTGCGCCTGGACCGCCTCCGCGCGCTGCCGACCGTCTACCCGGGCGTCGAGCGCGAGGACGAGATGGTGGCCGCGTTCGACTACTGCCTGCACGGCCGGGGCGGCGCGACGCCGTCGATCGACACCGCGATGCACGGCCTGGTCGACGTCCCGCACGTGGACCACCTGCACCCGGACGCGGGCATCGCGATCGCGACCGCCGCCGACGGCCCCGCGCTGACCAAGGAGATCTTCGGCGACCGCGTCCTCTGGGTCGACTGGCGACGTCCCGGCTTCCAGCTGGGCCTGGACATCGCGGCCGCGCAGAAGGCGAACCCGCAGGCGATCGGCGTGATCCTGGGCGGTCACGGCATCACCGCCTGGGGCGCCACCAGCGACGCGTGCGAGGCCAACTCCCAGGAGATCATCCGCACGGCCGCGGCCTATCTGGCCTCGCACGGCCGCAGCGCGCCTTTCGGCGCCGAGATCGTTCCGGCTCTTCCCCCTGCGGTACGCCGTGAGCGCGCCGCCGACCTCTTCCCGGTGATCCGCGGGCTCGCCTCCACGGACCGTGCCCAGGTCGGCCACTTCACCGACAGCGACGTGGTGCTCGACTTCGCCGGCAGCGAGCGGCTCGCCGAGCTGGCCGCGCTCGGCACCTCCTGCCCCGACCACTTCCTGCGCACCAAGGTCAAGCCGCTGGTGCTGGACACCGCGCCGGACGCCCCGCTGGACGAGACGATCGCCCGGCTCAAGGAGCTGCACGAGGCGTACCGGGCGGACTACCGCGCCTACTACGAGCGGCACGCCACCGACGAGTCCCCGGCGATCCGCGGCGCGGACCCGGCGATCGTGCTGGTCCCCGGCGTCGGCATGTTCTCGTTCGGCGCCAACAAGCAGACCGCCCGGGTCGCCGGCGAGTTCTACGTCAACGCGATCAACGTGATGCGCGGCGCCGAGTCGGTCTCCCGGTACGCCCCGATCGACGAGTCGGAGAAGTTCCGCATCGAGTACTGGTCCCTCGAGGAGGCCAAGCTCCAGCGGATGCCGAAGCCGAAGCCGCTCGCCACCCGGATCGCGCTGGTCACCGGCGCCGGCTCGGGCATCGGCCGGGCGATCGCGCTGCGCCTGGCCGCCGAGGGCGCCGTGGTCGTGGTCAGCGACCGGGACACCGAGGCCGCCGGCCGGGTCGCCGCCGAGATCGGCGGACCGGACGCCGCGGTCGCCGTCTCGCTCGACGTCACCGACGAGGACGCGGTCGCCGCCGCGGTCCGCGAGGGCGTGCTCGCCTTCGGCGGGGTGGACCTGGTCGTCAACAACGCCGGCCTGTCGCTCTCCAAGTCGCTGCTGGACACCACCGCCCGCGACTGGGACCTGCAGCACGACGTGATGGCCAAGGGCTCCTTCCTGGTCTCCCGGGAGGCCGCGCGGGTGCTGCTCGCCCAGGGCATGGGCGGCGACATCATCTACATCTCCAGCAAGAACAGCATCTTCGCCGGGCCGAACAACGTCGCGTACGGCGCGGCCAAGGCCGACCAGGCGCACCAGGTCCGGCTGCTCGCTGCCGAGCTCGGCCCGCACGGCGTCCGGGTCAACGGGATCAACCCGGACGGCGTGGTCCGCGGCTCCGGCATCTTCGCCGGTGGCTGGGGCGCCGACCGGGCCGCCGTCTACGGCGTGCCGGAGGAGAAGCTCGGCGAGTTCTACGCCCAGCGCACCCTGCTCAAGCGCGAGGTGCTCCCCGAGCACATCGCGAACGCGGTCTTCGCCATCACCGGCGGCGACCTGACCCACACCACCGGCCTGCACGTCCCCGTGGACGCCGGCGTCGCCGGGGCGTTCCTGCGGTGACGAGCTCGACGACGGTCGCCGCGGTCGACCTCGGCGCGTCCTCCGGGCGCGTCATGGTCGGCCGCGTCGCGGCCGGCACGCTGGAGCTCACCGAGGCCCACCGGTTCCGCAACGAGCCGGTCCGGGCCGGGGGCACCCTGCACTGGGACATCCTCAGCCTCTACCGGGGCGTGCTGCGCGGCCTCGAGGCGGCCGGGCCGGTGGCGAGCATCGGCATCGACACCTGGGCCGTCGACTACGGGTTCCTGGACACGACCGGGGCGCTGCTCGGCAACCCGGTGCACTACCGGGACACCCGCACCGACGGGATCGCGGACCGCTTCGACGACAAGCGCCTCTACGAGATCGCCGGGCTGCAGAAGCTGCCGTTCAACACGATCTACCAGCTGGTCGCGGCGGCGGGCACCCCGCAGTACGCCGCGGCGGCCTCGATGCTGCTCGTCCCGGACCTGCTGGCGTACTGGCTGACCGGCGAGACCGGCGCCGAGTACACGAACGCCTCCACCACCGGGCTGCTCGACGTGCGTACCCAGGAATGGTCCTGGCCTTTGATCGAAAGCCTCGGACTGCGCCGGGAGATCTTCCCGGACCTGCGCCGCCCGGGTGACGTGATCGGCGAGTACCAGGGCGTGCCGGTGGTCGCGGTCGGCTCGCACGACACGGCGAGCGCGGTGGTCGCGGTGCCCGCCGCCGGGACCGATTTCGCCTACATCTCCTGCGGCACCTGGTCGCTGGTCGGCGTCGAGCTGGACGAGCCGGTGCTGACCGAGGAGAGCCGCGCGGCGAACTTCACCAACGAGGGCGGCGTCGACGGCACCATCCGCTACCTGCGCAACGTGATGGGCCTCTGGCTGCTCCAGGAGAGCCTGCGCACCTGGGGCGACCCGGACCTGCCCACGCTGCTGCGCGAGGCCGCCGCGGTGCCCGCGTTCACCGCCGTGGTGGACGCCGACGACCCCGGCTTCCTGGCGCCCGGCGACATGCCGGCCCGGATCGCCGAGGCGTGCCGCCGCACCGGTCAGCCGGTACCGGCGAGCCGTGCGGAGACCGTACGCTGCATCCTGGACAGTCTCGCGCTGGCCCACCGCCGCGCGGTCCGGCAGGTCCGGGAGCTCTCCGGGAAGAACGTCGGCGCGGTGCACGTGGTCGGCGGCGGGGCGCGCAACGAACTGCTCTGCCAACTGACCGCGGACGCCTGCGGGCTGCCGGTGCTGGCCGGCCCGGTGGAGGCCACCGCGCTCGGCAACGTGCTGGTCCAGGCCCGCGCGCAGGGTGCCGTCCGGGGCGGCCTCGCCGACATGCGGGCCCTGGTCCGGGATACTCACGAGATCGTCCGGTACGCACCGCGCGGCGACGAGTCCGCGTGGCGCGCCGCCGCATCACGCCTGGGAGGCTGAGACCGTGCGGATCGCCCTCTTCGCCACCTGCCTCGCCGACACCGTCTTCCCGGCGGCGGCGAAGGCGACCGTGCTCCTGCTGGAACGGCTCGGTCACGAGGTGGTCTTCCCGTTCGAACAGACCTGCTGCGGGCAGATGCACGTCAACACCGGCTATCAGAAGGAGGCGTTGCCGCTGGTCAAGCGATACGTCAACACCTTCTCCGGGTACGACGTGATCGTGGCACCCTCCGGCTCGTGCGTGGGGTCGATCCGCCACCAGCACGCCATGGTCGCCGCGGCCTGCGGTGAGCACGGGCTCGCCGCCGACGCGCACGAGACCGGCGCCCGGACCTACGAGCTCTCCGAGCTGCTGGTCGACGTGCTGGGCGTGGAGGACGTCGGGGCGTACTACCCGCACCGGGTCACCTACCACCCGACCTGTCACAGCCTGCGGATGACCCGGGTCGGCGACAAGCCGCTCCGGCTGCTGCGTCACGTCCGGGGCCTCGATCTGGTCGAGCTCCCCGGCGCCGAGCAGTGCTGCGGTTTCGGCGGTACGTTCGCGGTGAAGAACGCCGCCACCTCGGCCGCGATGCTCGCCGACAAGATGACCAACATCGCGTCGACCGGCGCCTCGGTCTGCGCGGCGGGCGACACGTCCTGCCTGATGCACATCGGCGGCGGCCTCTCCCGGCTCTCCTCGGAGGTCGGCACCGTCCACCTCGCCGAGATCCTCGCCAGTACGGAGTCCTCATGACGACCTTCCTCGGCATGCCGGCCACCGCGCCGCGCGGCGTCGGCAACCTGCGCGGCGACGAGCCGTTCCCGAAGGCGGCGCTGCACGAGCTCGGCAACGCCCAGCTGCGGCGCAACCTCGGGCACGCGACGAAGACGATCCGCGGCAAGTCCGGCGCGGTGATCGGCGAGCTGCCCGACTGGCAGGAGCTGCGCGACGCCGGGTCGGCGCTGAAGGCCCAGGTGATGGCGAACCTTCCGGCACTTCTGGAAGAGCTGGAGGAGAAGGTCACCGCGGCCGGCGGCGTCGTGCACTGGGCCGCCGACGCCAACGAGGCGAACGCGATCGTCATCGACCTGGTCCGCCGGACCGGCTCGGAGCGGGTCGTCAAGGTCAAGTCGATGGCGACCCAGGAGATCGGGCTCAACGAGGCCCTGGAGGACGCCGGGATCACCCCGGTCGAGACCGACCTGGCCGAGCTGATCGTGCAACTCGGCCACGACAAGCCGAGCCACATCCTGGTCCCGGCGATCCACCGGAACCGCACCGAGATCCGCGAGATCTTCCTGCGCGAGATGCCCGGTGTCGACCCGGCCCTGACCGACGATCCGCCCGCGCTCGCCGCCGCGGCCCGGTCCTACCTGCGCGAGACGTTCCTCTCCACCAAGGTGGCGATCAGCGGGGCGAACTTCGCGATCGCGGAGACCGGCACCCTCGCGGTCGTCGAGTCGGAGGGGAACGGCCGGATGTGCCTGACCCTGCCCGACACGCTGATCACCGTGATGGGCATCGAGAAGCTCGTGCCGACCTGGCAGGACCTGGAGGTCTTCCTGCAGCTGCTGCCGCGGGCGTCGACCGGGGAGCGGATGAACCCCTACACGACCATGTGGACCGGGGTGACGCCCGGCGACGGCCCGCAGGACTTCCACCTGGTCCTGATCGACAACGGCCGGACCGCGGTGCTCGCCGACGAGGTGGGCCGCCAGGCGCTGCACTGCATCCGCTGCTCGGCGTGCCTGAACGTCTGCCCGGTCTACGAGCGCACCGGCGGCCACGCGTACGGCTCGGTCTACCCCGGCCCGATCGGCGCGGTGCTGTCGCCGCAGCTCACCGGCGTCGAGGACAACGCGTCACTGCCGTTCGCCTCGTCGCTCTGCGGCGCCTGCTTCGACGCCTGCCCCGTCAAGATCGACATCCCGGCGATCCTGGTGCACCTGCGCAACCGGGTCCGGCACCACCCCGCGGAGAAGGCGGCGATGAAGGCCGCGGCCTTCACGATGGCCCGGCCGAAGCTCTACGCGCGGGCGCAGCGGGCCGCCAAACTCGCCCGGATCGCCGGGCGCCGCGGCCGGGGCGTGCCGCCGCCGCTCAACGGGTGGACCGCCACCCGGGACCTTCCGGAGATGCCGGAGCAGACCTTCCGGGATTGGTGGGCATCACGATGAGCAGCCGCGACCTGATCCTCGACCGGATCCGCGCCGCGCTCCGGGACGCACCCGTCGCGGCCGAGGTGCCCCGGGAGTACCGCCGCTCGTTCCCGCCCGCCGACCTGGAACGCCTGGTCGACCGCTTGACGGACTACAAGGCCACGGTCCACCGGGTCGACGAGTCACAGATCGCGGTGACGGTCGCCGGGATCGTGAGCGGGACGGTCGTCGTACCCGGAGAACTGCCGCAAGCGTGGCGCCCGGCCGGCGCCCTGGCCGACGACGGCCTGACACAGGAGCAGATCGCCGCGGCAGACGGTGTGCTGACCGCCGCGGCCGTGGCCGTGGCGGAGACCGGCACGATCGTCCTGAACGCCGCCCCGGACCAGGGCCGCCGCATGCTCACCCTGCTGCCGGACATCCACGTCTGCGTGGTCCGCGCGACCCAGGTGGTCGCCTCGGTCCCGGAGGCACTCGCCCGCCTCGACCCGACCCGCCCGCTGACCTGGATCAGCGGCCCGTCCGCCACCAGCGACATCGAGCTGAACCGCGTCGAGGGCGTCCACGGCCCCCGCAACCTGCACGTGATCCTGATCTGACCCCTCGATCTCCGGACGCCAACCCGGATACGACCTGGCGGGCCTGGGCGGCAACGGCGTCACCCGGGCCCGCCCGGCCATCGCGCTGAATCCCGGCTTGATGGGCGGCGCCGTAGTGGCACCGCCCATCGCTCCGTCGTCGTGCGGGATCAGATTCGCGGCAGGCCGATCAGTGTCTCGGCCGTCAACGCGGCGGAGGCTCCGATCACCTCCACCCCGATGATCCGGTGGGACGCGTCCAGGTCCAGGTAGACCTCGTACTCCGCGCCGTCCGGAACACTGACCTCGAACTGCCTTTTCCGGATCTCGGAGGAGCCGGGCGCCAGGTTGAGGTACGCGGCGTCCGCTTCCTCGTCATAGGTAACCGTAGGTTGCATTACTCGTCCGTTTCTCGCAGATCAGTTCCAGCCGACCGAGACGATCTTCCGCGTGTGCTTGTTCACCACGACCCAGATCTTCTTGGTCTTGTACTTGATCGTGTTGTGGGATTTGCCCTTGGTGGCCTTGCCGTTCTTGATGGTGTTTCTGATCGAGTCCTCGGAGATGCCCCGAGAGCCCGCCTGGTCCTTAGCGTGCTGGGACATGTCCGCGTCCTCGGCGAGCATGCGGTTGTACTTCTCGAGGAGCTTGCGCTTCGCGTACTTGACGCCGTACCAGACGACATAACCGACGATCGCCGTCAAGGCGATCGCACCGATGACGACGACCACCTCCCAGAGAGTGAGGCCCAGGCCCAGCGACGCGACGAGAGCCGCCTCGGCCATCCGCCCGTCGAGGTCGTAGCAGCTGACGGGATCAGCGTCGCAGTAGTCGTAGGCGTTCGCCGAGCCGCCGTCGACGGGGTCGACCGTGAGGAAGGTCCCCGTCGCGGGGTTGTAGAGACGCACGCCCATCAGGACGACGGATGCCAGCGCGTCGCCGGATCGCTGCTTGCCACCCAGCCAGCCGTAACGGGTGGCCGTGGTAGTGCTGCGGGCGATTCCGTACTCGGTCGACTCGAAGTAGGCGTCGGTGCTTGCGCCGGTCGTGTCCGTGGCGGTGGGAACCTGGTTCGGCACCGTCGCCACGACATCACCGTGCAGGTTGTTGATCTGCAGGAGGGAACTGCCGTCAGAGTTCTGAACGGCCGCGAGGCTGCCGTCGATCCCGGTGACGTACCGCTCCCAGGTGTAGGTCGCGCCGCCGTCGGTGGAGGAGGAGGAGGTCCATGACGGAGAGTCGGATGCTCCGGCGTAGTGGTTGAGGATTCGTTTCTTCTCGGTCCCGGACGTGCTGTCCGTGACCTTGCGGTAACGATTGGCAGGGTCGGTGGTGTACGCCTTCGCGTCGTTGCCCTGGGACATGCCGGCCGGCAGATCGTTGTCGTAGTAGTTGACCGCCAACGCGTCACTGCCGGACGTGACCGAGGCCGCGGGGACTGTCGTGGTCCGCCCGAGCTGGTCGTACGCGTAACCGGAGTTGGTGATCCGGTTCGCGGTGTCGAAGGTGTTCGTGACGATGCCACTGGAGGTGGTGGTTTGGCACGTGCCCTCACTCGCGGCCGCGTAGGTGGTGAGCGAGGTGCGTTGAGACTGCTTGTCGAAGGCGTACGCCCGTGTGGTGCAGACGCCGGCGGCGGTGTCCTCGACGGACGTCAGCCGGCCGCCGTTGTCATACGTGTACTCCTGAGAGGAGAGCGGCGACTGGCTGTGCACGGTCCGGCCCACGGCGTCCAGCGTGTCGGCGAACTCGAGTGTTCCCGCGGTGCCCCCCGTGTAGGTGGGGAGGGTGTACTTGAGGTTCCGCAGGCCTCCGGTGTTGTCGTAGTCGTACTCGGTGGTCATGCCGTTGGGATAGGTCTGGGCGGACAGCCGTCCCCGGGCGTTGTAGACCGCGGTGAAGTCGGACTTGCCTGCGCCCATCCCCGCGCTGACGGCCGTGATCAGGCCGCGGTGTTCGGAAGCCGAGTCATAGGTGTAGGCGGTGGTCGCCTTCGCGTCGTTGACGGAGGTGAGGTTGCCGTCGATGTCGTAGGTGTAGGTCGTGGTCGCACCGTCGGCGTCGGTGTACGACAGCGCCCGACCGATGGCGTCGTAGGTGCTGGTGAGCGCCGCTGTGCCCTGCGTCGTGGTGAGGATCGCGCCGGTGCCGGTGTCGTACCCGACGCTGGTCGCGGAGACGGCTGTGGATGACGCGAGCCCGGACACCTTCACACTCGTGCCCGTTTCGCGACCCGCCGCGTCGTAGGTCGTGGTCGTGACCCGGGTCACGGAACCGGATGTCTCGGTGACAGTCGCCGGTCCGCCGTAGAGGCCATAGGTGTAGACCTCGGAGGGGACCGCGTATCCGCTCGAGGGAGCGCCGCCGGCGTCCGTGCGGCACACCTCTCCGGCCCAGTAGGCCTTGCCGCCACATGCTGGGTACGTGGAGTTCGCCGCGGCGGTGTAGTAGGTCGTGACCGTGGTGCTGGCATCGGTGGCCGCCACGCCGGGGAGGCGACTTTCGACAACGTTGCCGGAGGCGTCGTACCTGGTCTTGGTGGTGAGATCGTTCGCCGCCGACGCGCTCGTGCCCATCCAGGTGGTTTCCGTGGTCGGGCTGTAGAGGATCCAACCCGAGGTGTCCCCGGTGGAGGAGGATCCGTCGATGGGGTCGTAGCCGGTCACCGTGGTTCTGGTGTCGGCAGGAGGAACGGTGGTGCCGTCGAGTGCGACCGGCGTCACTACGGTCTTGGTGAGCAGGTGATATTCGTCGGAGTTCGGTGCCCCCGCGTCGTAGGTGTAGGCGGTCTTGACCCGTGCCGAGGCGGTGTCGCCGCTGCTCAGCTGGACGATACTCGCCGGGGCCAGTGTGGTGGTCACGTCGGTGCCGTCGTCGCTGTAAGTCTTGATGGTGGCCATGAGGTCGGCGCGCGCCGCGGATGATGCCTGCGAGGCGACGTAGGGGTCGGTATCGGCGGTCGGGTTCAGCGCCTCAGCGCGGTTGCCTGGGTCCAGAGTCCAGATCTCGTTGCCATCGCTGTCGTACCGGTTCGACGAGATTTGCCATGCCCCAGCACCGTAACCGGCGATGTTCACCACGCGCCCGTCGATGTCGGCGTACGCGATGGTGGCGTACGGCCAGTCACCGCTTCCCGGGGTGTAGGCACCTGCGGAGCTGACCGGGGGAACGTGCGACGCGGGGAAGACCGCCGCACCGGTGTAGGCGAGGTCCGAGCTCTGTCCCCATGTCGCCGCGGTCGTGCCCGATACGTCCGGCGCACCGGTCACGCCGGAGACGGCAACGTTGTAGGCGACGGTCTGAACTGCTGCGCCGTTGGCCGGGTCGGCCTGAGACACGCTGGCGATGCGGCCGCTGGTGTCGTAGGCCAGAGTCCAGGCGTTGATCCCGGCCGGCGTGATGGTGCTGACGCGTCCTGCGGCGTCATAGCTGTACCGAGCCCTCAACGGGGTGTTCAGGCGCGGGTCCCATGCGGCGCGCAGATGTCCGCCGGAGTCGTACTGGTACGCCGCGACCTGCTTGGTGACCACGGCAGAGGTGGCCGGGTCATAGCCGGTCCACGTGATGCCGGAGATCAGACCGGAGTAATCACCCCATCCTGACTCACCGGTGCCGGCTGCCGTGGTGGCAGTGGCGTAGTTCAGCTGCAATGCGGTACAACCGGCGACCTTGAATGACGACGTCGTGCAGGTGACGCCAGTGGGTGTCGGCGCCAGGATGGTGGTCACCCTGCCGTTAGCGTCACGGGCGTACGTGGTCTCGCCCTCGGTGCCAGCCTCGTCGACCCAGGCGACGGCCCAGATGCCGGTGCTTCCCTTGGTCCATGTGGTCACTGATCCGTCGGTGTCGGTCAGCTGCCAGCCGGTGTAGCTGGCGGAATCCGAGGAATCGGCCGGATTCTTGATCGAGGTCGACTTCGCCAGCGTGCTGCCGGACATCCACGTCTGCGTGGTCCGCGCGACCCAGGTGGTCGCCTCGGTCCCGGAGGCACTCGCCCGCCTCGACCCGACCCGCCCGCTGACCTGGATCAGCGGCCCTTCCGCCACCAGCGACATCGAGCTGAACCGGGTGGAGGGCGTCCACGGCCCCCGCAACCTGCACGTGATCCTGATCTGACTTCCGGACGCCAACCCGGATACGACCGGCCGGACCGGACGGCAACGACGCCGCCCGGTCCGGCCGGTTCTCCCGGCGCTCGCGACCGCCGGGCGCTAGCGTCAGCACCATGACCGCCGACACCGAGCCGTCGGCACCCGATGCCGGGCCGGGCTTCTCCCGCGCGCCGCTCACCGCCGCGGTCTGCCTGGTCGGCGCCCTGATCATCGCCGTCGTGCTGATCACCGCGCGGCACCTGGGCGACGTCACGTCCGCCCGTGTGCTCGCGGTCCTCGCCACCGGCACGGCCGCCCTCGCGCTGCTCACCGCCCTGCTCGCCCAGGTGCGCTCCGCGCTCCGCGTGCTCACCGCGGCCGCCCTGCTCGCCGCGGTCGCGGTCGTTCTCGCCACCGCCGGGGCGCTGATCGTGGTGTCGCGCCCCGACGGCCCGCGGCCGTCCTCCCCGGTACTCTCGATGCGGCTGACCGAGGTCCAGCCCGCCGGGCAGACGCTCATCGTCCGTTTCACGTTTCCCGGAGTCGCCGCGACGAGCCTGGTCGACGCCACGCTGACCGGAGTCGGCTACAGCTCCGGCGGCACCGGCGTCCTGGCCCGCTCCGTGGTGCCGCCGACCGACGGCGTCGCCGTGGTGACGCTGACCGCCAGCGGCCTCGACGACTACCAGAACGTGGTGGCGAAGGCGGTGACCACCACCCGCACCTGCCGCGCCACGATCGACCTCGACGACACGCTCGCCGACCGCCCCGACCTCACCTGCAGCAAGACCCGGTGATCAGCGCCCCGCCCGGCTGCCGTAGAGGTGTACCCGGTGATCGACGTCGTGGTCCGGCTCGCCGGCGGGAATCTCGGGCAGGAGGACGTCGCCGTCCGGCCGGACGTGCGGGAGCGCGATCGGGCTGCTCAGGCCCCGGCGCCGGTTCGCGTGTGGTGCTCCGCGGGCTCCGATACCTGTCGCGAGCCGGGCGCTGAGAGCGATCAGCCGGGTGGCAGCAGCTGCTTGGCGAGGACCAGGGTCGGGCGGGCCTTGGCGCGATCCGGCCGCAGGTCCACGCGGCGATAGCCCAGTGCCGTCCAGAACTGCTGGGCCTTCAGGTTGTTGGTGAGGACGCCCAGGTAGAGCGTGGATCGCCCGGCCATCCGGAATCGGTTCTCCAGCTGGGTGGCGATCATTCGGCCGTACCCCTTGCGGTGGTGGCGGCCGTCGATCAGCAGCAGGCCGATCCACGGGTGCCCGTCGACCGGGTGGTGGTGCAGGATCTCGGCGTAGCCGACGATCCGGCCGTCCTCGGCGCGGGCGACCAGGGCCTCCTCGTCCGGGCCGAGGTCGTCGAGCATCCCGGAGACCAGGGGGCGGGTGATGTCGTCGGGGTCGAGGTCCCCGCTGAACCGCCAGTATTCGGGGTTGCTGGCGTAGACCTCGTACAGATCGTCCTGCCGGCTCCGCGGGGTGAGTGAGAGGGGCGCGGGAGAGGGGGACGCCGGGATGCGGGCGCCGGGCGCGAGGTCGAGCCGGTGGCGGCCGGGGCGGCGGTAGGCGCGCACGGTGGCGACTATGCCCATGGCCGGTCCTGGTGGCGGTCACGCATAGGGCACATTAACCCCTGCCCGGCTCGCCCTGAAGTCACGGGGGTCACCCTTGACAGGGGTGCGGTCCCGGTTGTGGCTGGTGCTCAGGGGTGCCTCCAGCCCTTCGAGGCACCGCTCACGACCAGCCGCAACCGGACGAGCTGGCGCTGAAGGGTCCCTCAGGGTGGCTGAGACACCCCTGAGCACCAGCCAGGAGCCGGTGTCGCGTTGCGGCCGTGCCCGGGCAGGGCAGGTCGCGGCCCGCGGTAGGCGGGACGTCCGTGGTCACGGCGTACCGGAAAAGGGTTCAGCGGTTGAAGACCGTGACGTCGATGGCGTAGTGGTCTGCCCGGTAGAGGTTGTCGGAGAACTCGACGGCGGCGCCGGCGCTGTCGAAGGCGGTGCGCTGCATGCTGATCAGCGGGGTGTGGTGGCCGATGTCGAGGAGGCGGGCCTGGGTGGGGCTGGCGGCCTTCGCGGTGATGCGCTGCTTGGCGACCGCGGGCTTGCCGTTGCGCTGGGACATCAGGCGGTAGAGGCTCGTGGTGGCGAGGGACTCGGCGGTGATGTCGGCGAAGCGGGGCGGCAGCCAGTTGCGCAGGACCGCGAGCGGGATGTCGTCGGCGTAGCGCAGCCGCTCGACGTGGACCAGGCGCTCGGTGGCCGGGAGGCCCAGCATCCGCGCGGCGTACCGGTCGACCGAGTCGGGCTCGAAGCGCAGCACCTCGGTGCGCGGATGGCGGCCGGCGGCGGCCAGGTCGTCGTGCAGGCTGGTCAGGGCGACCCGGCGGCGGACCTGGACGTCGGTGACCCGGGTGCCCACGCCGCGTTTGCGGGTGAGCAGGCCCTTGTCGACGAGTTCCTCGATGGCGCGCCGGATCGTCGGTCGGGAGATCTCCAGGGCGGCCGCGAGCTCGATCTCGGTGGGGAGGCGCTCGCCGGGGACCATCTCGCCGCGCTCGATGGACTCCTCCATGCGGCGGCTGAGCTGGAAGTAGATCGGGACCGGGCTGGTGCGATCGATCTCGAGGGGTGGCATGGGCATCGGGGACACCTGCCTTGTCGGGGGAGAACGGGGGTGTGGTCGCGGCCACAGGATTGACAATCGCGAGAGTTTGTCAGTGCGTTGAGAACAATGTCAAGACAAACTCTTGACCTTGGTGACCGGGCGTCGCAGGCTGCTCACACGCGCTGTGGCGACGCTGTCGAAATATCGGCAACACGTCGCCGTAACGTTTGGAGGGGTGGATGCAGGGCTTTGCGGTCGTCACGATGGGTCGTGTCGGCGTTGATCTTTACCCGTTGCAGACGGGTGTCGGCCTGGAGGACGTGACCTCCTTCGGCAAGTTCCTCGGGGGCAGCGCGACCAACGTCGCGGTCGCCGCCGCGAGGCACGGGCGCCGGTCGGCCGTCATCACCCGGGTGGGCGAGGATCCGTTCGGCAGGTACGTCCGTCGGGCACTGACCGACCTCGGCGTCTCCGACGAGTTCGTCTCGGCGGTCCCGGGGTTGCCGACGCCGGTCACGTTCTGCGAGATCTTCCCGCCGGACGACTTCCCGCTCTACTTCTACCGGCTGCCGGTCGCGCCGGACCTGATGATCGCCGCGGACGAGCTGGACCTGAACGCGATCCGGGACGCGGACATCTTCTGGTGCACGGTCACCGGCCTGTCCCGGGACCCGAGCCGGACCGCGCACCACGCCGCCTGGGAGGCCCGGGGGCGCCGGCCGCTGACCGTTCTCGATCTCGACTACCGGCCGATGTTCTGGGAGTCGCCGGAGGAGGCGACCGCAGCGGTCCGGGCGGCCCTGCCGCACGTCACCGTCGCGGTCGGCAACCTCGCCGAGTGCGAGATCGCGGTGGGGGAGACCGAGCCGGAGAAGGCCGCCGACGCGCTGCTGGACGCGGGGGTCGAGCTGGCGGTGGTCAAGATGGGCCCCGAGGGCGTGCTCTACAAGACCGCCGGGGAAGAGGGACGGATCAAGCCGACGCCGGTCGACGTCGTGAACGGCCTCGGCGCGGGCGACGGCTTCGGGGGCGCCCTCTGCCACGGCCTCCTCGAAGGCTGGCCCCTCGACCGGGTCATCCGCTTCGCCAACGCCGCCGGGGCGATCGTCGCCGGCCGCCTGGAGTGCTCGACCGCGATGCCGACCACGGCCGAGGTCGAGAAGGTCATGGAGGCCGGACGTGTCTGACCAGGAATTCGCGATCTTGAGAGACGTCCGGGCCACCCGCCCGGAGGCCGTCGCCGAGGCGGCCGCGAACAGGGCCAAGCGTCCCCTGCTCGCCGACAGCGGCAAGCTGATGCTGGTCGCCGCGGATCACCCGGCCCGGGGCGCGCTCGGCGTCCGCGGCGACGGCGACGCGATGGCGGACCGCTACGAGCTGCTGCGCCGGCTGCGGACCGCGCTGCGCCGCCCGGGTGTCGACGGGGTGCTCGGCACCGCCGACATCCTGGAGGACCTCCTGCTCATGGGCGAGCTGGAGGACAAGGTGGTGATCGGCTCGATGAACCGGGGCGGTCTGCAGGGCGCGGTCTTCGAGCTCGACGACCGGTTCACCGGGTACGACGCGGCGTCGATCGCGCGGATGCGGTTCGACGGCGGCAAGATGCTGCTCCGGATCGACGCGGAGGACCCGGCGAGCGTACGCACCATGGAGGCGAGTGCCCGCGCGGTCGACGAGCTGGCGTCGCACGGCCTGATCGCGATGGTCGAGCCGTTCCTCTCCTCCCGTGACGGCAAGCGGGTGGTCAACGACCTCAGCCCGGCGGCCGTGACGAAGTCGGTGGCGATCGCGGCCGGTCTCGGCGGGACCAGTGCGTACACCTGGCTGAAGCTGCCGGTCGTCGAGGAGATGGACGCGGTGATGGCCGCGACGACGATGCCGGCGCTGCTGCTCGGCGGCGACCCGTCCGGCGACCCGGCGGAGACCTACGCGACCTGGGCCCGCGCCCTCAAGACCCCCGGCGTCCGTGGCCTGGTGGTCGGCCGCGCCCTGCTCTACCCGCCCGACGGCGATGTCGCTTCCGCCGTCGACGCCGCCGTGGACTTGGTGACTAAGTCATGAAAAAAATCGACATAACGCCGGAAAGCGCAAGCTGGGGCTACAGCGGATTGAAAGTCGTCGAGTTGGATGCCGGGGGCGAGTATCGCTGCGACACCGGTGACGACGAGACGATCGTGGTTCCGCTGCAGGGGGCGGTGACGGTGACCGCCGACGGCGAAACCGCCGAGCTCGCGGGACGTGCCAATGTCTTCGCGGGCCCGACCGATGTCGCCTATGTCCCGATCGGTGCGGCCTTGCTGCTGCGCAGCGCGCGGGGTGGCCGTTTCGCCCTGGCCACCGCGCGGGCCACGCGCCGTCTTCCCTTCCGCCACGTTCAGCTTCCCGAGGTACGCGTGGAGCTCCGCGGCGCCGGATCCTGTTCCCGCCAGGTCAACAACTTCGGCACGCCGGACGTCCTCGACGCGGACCGGATCATTGCCTGCGAGGTGCTGACCCCGGGCGGCAACTGGTCCTCGTACCCGCCGCACAAGCACGACGAGGAGAGCGAGCACGAGTCCGTCCTCGAGGAGATCTACTACTTCGAGGTGGCCGGGGGTGGCCCCGCCTACCAGCGGGTCTCCGGCACCGACGAGCGCCCGATCGACATCCTCGAAGAGGTCCGCACGGGTGACGTGGTGTTGATCCCGCACGGCTGGCACGGCCCGTCGATGGCCGCCCCCGGTTACGACCTCTACTACCTCAACGTGATGGCCGGTCCCGGCGAGCGCGCCTGGCTGATCTGCGACCACCCCGAGCACGCCTGGGTCCGCGACACCTGGAAGGACCAGGAGATCGATTCACGACTGCCGTTCGGAGGAGACGCCCGATGAGGCTCACCGTAGGGCAGGCGACTGTCCGCTTCCTGGCCGCTCAGCGCACCGAGCGGGACGGGGTCGAGCACCGGCTGATCGAGGGCTGGTTCGGCATCTTCGGGCACGGCAACGTGGCCGGGCTGGGCCAGGCTCTCCTGGAGGCCGAGCTCACCGATCCGGGTGCGGCCCCGTACCGGCAGGCCCGTAACGAGCAGGGCATGGTGCACGCCGCCGCCGGCTTCGCCCGGATGCGCAACCGGATGTCCACGCTCGCCTGCACCACCTCGATCGGGCCGGGCGCCACCAACATGGTCACCGGCGCGGCCCTGGCCACGGTCAACCGGCTGCCGGTGCTGCTGCTCCCCGGCGACGTCTTCGGCACCCGGGCCGCCAATCCGGTGCTCCAGGAGCTGGAGGACCCGCGCGGCTACGACGTCAGCGTCAACGACACGTTCCGCCCGGTCTCCCGCTTCTTCGACCGGGTCTGGCGCCCCGAGCAGCTCCCGTCGGCGCTGCTCGGCGCGATGCGGGTGCTCACCGACCCGGCCGAGACCGGCGCGGTCACCCTGGCGATGCCGCAGGACGTGCAGGCCGAGGCGTACGACTGGCCCGAGGAGCTGTTCCGCCCCCGGGTCTGGCACGTGCCGCGCACCCTGCCCGAGCCCGGCGCCCTGGCCCGCGCCGCCGCGCTGATCCGTGGCGCCGAGCGCCCGCTGATCGTCGCCGGTGGCGGCGTCATCTACTCCGAGGCGACCGAGGCGCTGCGGCTCTTCGCCGAGGCGACCGGCATCCCGGTGGCCGAGACGCAGGCCGGCAAGGGCTCGCTCCCCTACGACCACCCGCTCAGCCTCGGCGCGGTCGGCGCGACCGGCACGCCCGGCGCCAACGCGTTCGCCCGCGAGGCCGACGTGGTGATCGGCATCGGCACCCGGTACAGCGACTTCACCACGGCGTCCCGCAGCGCGTTCGGCGCCGACGGCGTCCGCTTCGTCAACGTCAACATCGCGGCGTTCGACGCGGCGAAGCACGCCGGCGAGGCGGTCGTCGCGGATGCCCGGGCCGCGCTCGACGCCCTCACGACGGCCCTGGCCACCTATAAGACAAAAGCCGAGTACAGCGACAAAGCCGGACAAAAAGCCCGGGAGTGGGATGCGATCGTCGAGCGCGCCTACACCCTCGGCCACACCCCGCTGCCCGCCCAGACCGAGATCATCGGTGTGGTCAACGAGGTCTCCGACCCCCGCGACGTGGTGGTCTGCGCCGCCGGGTCGATGCCCGGTGACCTGCACAAACTCTGGCGCACCCGGGACCCGAAGGGCTACCACGTCGAGTACGGCTTCTCCTGCATGGGCTACGAGATCGCCGGTGGCCTCGGGGTGAGCCTGGCCGCCCCGGACCGCGACGTCTACGTGATGGTCGGCGACGGCTCGTTCCTGATGATGGCCCAGGAGCTGGTCACCGCGGTGGCGGAGGGCGTGAAGCTGATCGTCGTCCTGGTGCAGAACCACGGCTACGCCTCGATCGGCCGGCTCTCCGAGTCGGTCGGCGCCCAGCGGTACGGCACCAAGTACCGGTTCCGGGGCGGCGACGACGTGCTCCCGGTCGACCTGGCCGCCAACGCCGCCAGCCTCGGCGCCCACGTGCTGCGGGCCACCACGGTCGACGAGTTCCGCGCGGCCCTGACCGAGGCGAAGAAGACCGACGGGGTGACCGTCGTGCACGTCGACGCGGACCCGTACGTGGACTCGCCGTCGAGCGAGTCGTGGTGGGACGTCCCGGTCGCGCAGACCTCGACGCTCGACACGGTCCGTGAGGCGCACGCCCGCTACCTCGACGGCAAGCAAGCCCAGCGCGACTACCTCTAAGGGGAGAAGAGATGGAAGACCGTATCGGTGGTGCCCCGATCTCCTGGGGTGTCTGCGAGGCGCCGGGCTGGGGCATCGAGCTTCCGCCGGAGCGCGTCCTGGCCGAGATGAGCGGCCTGGGCCTGACCGCGACCGAGCTGGGCCCGACCGGCTACCTGGGCAAGGACCCGGCGGACGTGCGCGCGACGCTGGCCCGGCACGGGATGACGCTGATCGGCGGGTTCCTGCCGGTGCCGATGCACATCGCGACCGAGGCCGACCTGGCCGAGGCCGCCGCGGCGATGGACACCCTCGCCGCCGGCGGCTCCGAGGTGGTCGTGCTCGCGGCTCGGTCCAGCGATGGCAGCTACGACGAGAAGGTGCACCTGACCGAGGAGGAGTGGCAGAAGCTCTTCGCCACCCTCGGCACGCTGCAGGAGATGGCCGCCGCCCGCGGGCTCCGTTCCAGCCTGCACCCGCACGTCGGCACGGCGGTCGAGGACCGGGCGTCGGTGCTGCGCGTCCTGGACGGCAGCGACATCCCGATCTGCCTGGACACCGGTCACCTGCTGATCGGCGGCATGCAGCCCGCCGAGCTCCTGGAGCTGGCCGCGAGCCGGATCACCCACGTACACCTGAAGGACGTTGATCTCGCGGTTGCCGCCACCGTGCAGAACGGTGAGCGCAGCTACCTCGACGGCGTCCGGAACGGCCTCTACACCCCGCTCGGCGCCGGCGACGTCGACGTCACCGGGATCGTCGCGACCCTCGAGGCGGCCGGCTACCGGGGCTGGTACGTCCTCGAACAGGACTGTGCGCTTTCGGACACGCCGGAGGGCGAGGGCCCGGTCGGCGACGTCCGCCGCAGCCTCACCTACCTGAAGGAGACCCCCCGATGAAACGCGTCGGCATCATCGGCACCGGCATCATGGGTGCCGACCACGCCCGCCTGCTCACCGAGGCGGTCTCCGGCGCGGTGGTCGGCGGCGTCTTCGACCTGGACGCGGACCGGGCCGCCGGGGTCGCCGCGGCCAGCGGTGGCGCGCGGGTCTTCGAGGACCCGCACGAGCTGATCAACGACGCCGAGATCGACGCCGTGCTGATCGCCTCCTCGGACGCGACCCACGAGGAGTTCGCGCTCGCCTGCATCGAGGCGGGCAAGCCGGTGCTCTGCGAGAAGCCGCTCGCGCCGACCGTCGAGGGCTGCGCCCGGATCCTGGAGGCCGAGGACCGCTTCGGCGCCCGGCTGATCACCGTCGGGTTCATGCGCCGCTTCGACCCCGGCTACAACGACCTCAAGCGCCGGCTCGGCGAGGGTGCGATCGGCGTACCGCTGATGCTGCACAACGTGCACCGCAACCCGGCCAACGCGCCGGGCCAGCCGGACGCCGGCCTGATCACCAACTCGGCCGTGCACGAGCTGGACATCACCCGGTGGATCCTCGACGAGGAGATCGTCGAGGTCGCGGTGCACGCGCCGCGCAAGACCTCGCACGGCGGCGGCACCCAGGACCCGCAGCTGCTGATCCTGCGCACCGAGTCCGGCGCGATCTCCGACGTGGAGGTCTTCGTGAACGCCCGGTACGGCTACGAGGTCCGCTGTGAGCTCGTCGGCGAACTCGGCACCGTCACGCTCGACTCGCCCCGGCCGACCACGCTGCGCCGCGGCGGGGTGACCGGCCGTGAGCTGCCCGGCGACTGGCGGCCGCGATTCGCCGAGGCGTACCGGCTGGAATTGCAGGACTGGGTGGACGGCGCGGGCGGCGGGGCGAGCGCCTGGGACGGTTTCGCGGCGACATTCGTGGCGCGGGCCTGTGTGGCCGCATTGGCGAGCGGGGAACGGCACGAGGTCAGTCTTCCGCCGGTTCCGAAAATCTACCGATAATCGTTTCCGGGGCGCCGAGAGGAACGAGAGGCAGAACATGACCGAATTGCGCGTGGACGGTATCCCGGTCGCTACCTATACGACCGACCCGGACGTGGACATCCGGCTGGCCCCACGGCCCTATCTGCACCCGGTCCGCACACTGTCCGGGCAGGTGGTCACCGACGAGTTCCCCGAGGACCACCCCTGGCACCTGGGCGCGTCGGTGACCATGCAGGACGTCGACGGGATCAACGTCTGGGGCGGGCGCACCTACGTCCGCGACGAGGGCTACATCTGGCGCGACGATCACGGCCGGGTGGTCAGCGACGGGCTCCGGCCCGCCGACGGCGGCTTCGACGAGGACCTGCGCTGGACCGACGCCGCCGGCCGGTTGCTGCTGCGCGAGCATCGTTCGGTCCGGGCCCGTGCGGCGACCGCCGGTTGGGAGCTCTCCTTCACGTACGCGCTGAGCGCCCCCGGCGAGGCGGAGGTGCTCGTGGGGAGTCCGGCGACCAACGGGCGCACCGGCGGGGCCGGGTACGGCGGGTTCTTCTGGCGGGTGGCACCCGGTCGCGCCGAGGCATTCGTGCCCTCGGGTGAGGACCCGCACGGCGCCGTGACACCCTGGCTGGCGATGATCGTCGACGACGCGTACACCCTGGTCTTCCGCGGACTGGCGGGCAACGACCGCTGGTTCGCGCGGACCGGGGACTACAACGGTGTGTGCACCGCCCTGGCCTGGGAGGATCCTCTCGTGATCAAACCTTCCGAGCCGCTGACCCGGCACGTGCGGGTGCTGGTGGCCGACGGCCGCCTCTCCGCGGACGAGATAACGGCGGCGCTCGACTGATGAACAACGGAACCGACGCGGCGTTCCTGGCCGCGGTACACGCCGGGCTGGACCGCGAGGTCCGCGCCATCGTCGCCGAGGCGGGCGACGGTGGCGAGGCCTGGCGGCGCCTGCAGCACCGGCGCCTGGCCGAGCGGATCAAGGCACTGGTCACGGCGTGGCGCCGCGACCCGGCCACCGGTGACGACCTGCTCGGCCACGCGCTGACCCTCGCCGGTCTGCTGCGTGATCTGCAGGGCGCGAGCGGCCTCTTCCGCGGCGGCGACAACGTCGACTCGCCGCCGGACTCGGCGTTCAGCGTCAACGACCTCGCGGACGTGGCCTTCCTGCTCCGCGAGCATGACGGGCCCCTGCGGGCGGCACTCGGCGAGCTGCTGGCGGCGGTCACCCCCGCCCTGGTCAAGGGCGGGGTGCACACCCCGAACCACCGCTGGGAGCTCTCCGCGGCGCTGGCCCGGCTGCACCGGCTCGCCCCGGACCCGGCGCTGGCCGACCGGGTGGCGCAGTGGCTGGCCGAGGGCGTCGACATCGAGGACGGGCTCTACTCGGAGCGCAGCTCGAACTACGCCGCCGCGGTCTCCAACCCGTCGCTGCTGGTCATCGCGGACGTCTTCGAGCAACCCGACCTCCTCGACGCGGTCGAGCAGAACCTGACCGCGACCCTGGACCTGCTGCTGCCGGACGGCGCGGTGGAGACCGTGCTGTCCCGGCGCCAGGACCAGAAGGGTGCGGCGTACCTGGCCCCGTACCTGGTCCCGCTGCGCCGTCTCGCGCTGCTGCGCGGCCGTGGCGACCTGGCCTGGGCCGCGGGTCTGGCGCTGGCGCAGGGCGTCCACGAGCCCGGCCACGTCGCGGCCGAGCTGCTGCTCCATCCGGAGATCGGCGCCGAGCTGCCGTCCCCGGTCGCGCCCGCGCTGCCCCGCCACCGGCACTTCGCCGCCGCGGGCACGCTGCTGCGGCACCATCCGGCCGTGACCACGGTCGTCTTCGGCGGCTCCGACTACGCCCGGCACGGGCGGATCCGCTCGGGGCTGGCCAACTCGCCGACCTTCCTGCGGATGTTCGCCGGGAACGCGGTGCTGGACAGTGTCCGGCTCTCCCGCACGTTCTTCGGCCTGGGCCCGTTCCGTGCCGAGGGCCTGACCATGGAAGAGTCCGGGGTCGTGCTCCAGGAACGCGTCTCGGCCGCCTACTACCAACCACTGGCCCCGGGCGACCGGCGGGCCGACGCGCGATATCCGGTGGTCGACGACGGCCGGTTCAGCGCGGCGATGGACTTCGGCCGCCGCGGCCGGGACGAGGTCGCCCTGACCACCACGGTCCGGGTGGAGCCGCACGCGGACGGCGCCGAGCTGACCGTGGACGTCGCCGGCGCGACCGTGGACTGGTGCCTGGAGCTGGCGTTCCGGCCCGGCGGCACGATGACCGGCGCCCGCGCGCTCGGCGACGGGCGCTGGCAGCTGGACCCCGGGCATCACGACGTGGACGCGGTCCGCGCGGAGTACCGCGTGGGCGAGGATGTGCTCTCGGTGACGGTCACCGGACCGGTACCCGAATCGGAGAGCACGGCGGGATATCACCCCGGTGAGGACTACGAGTTCCTCGGGGGAACGGACGCGGCTTCCGGAGAGCGTCTCTATGTCTCGGGCAAGGCACCCGGCCGGTTGCGAATGCATATCGGTCGCGGCTTTTAAGAAACTAAACCGGCAACCCCCCGCGGCCGGGTTGACGGACGGTGATTACGAGTGTGGCCTGTCAATCGACGCATCCCGATTAATATGTTACCTGTGGATGTCGAGATCATTGACGGGGTAAGCGCTTTCCTCTAACGTCCGTCGCCACGAGTCGACATTTCATCGAGGAGATAGTCATGGCCATTTCCGCAGCGCTCCGTAAGGGGAGTATGCGAGTGCTCGCGGCCGGCGCCGCCAGCGTGCTCGCCCTCAGCGCCTGCTCTTCCGGCTCGGATGATTCCGGCGACGCCAAGAGCATCACCTTCTGGTACTCGACCTCCGCCCAGGACCAGGGTTACGCCGACCTGGCCAAGGAGTTCGAGGCCAAGGAGGGCATCAAGGTCGAGATCGTCAACATCCCCAGCGACGGCTACCAGGACAAGCTGCAGCAGGCGGCCCAGGCGAACGCGCTGCCGGACACCGCCAGCGTCCCGTCGCTCGACCCGCTCTGGGTGAACCAGGTGCAGGACCTGAGCAACATCGTCAGCGACACGACCACTCAGATCAACACGAACCTGATCACCAAGGACGGCGACAAGGTTCTGGCGATCCCCTCGGACGTGACCGCGGCGGGCCTGTTCATCAACAAGAGCCTGTTCGAGAAGGCCGGCGTCGAGTACCCGACCGACCCGGCGAAGACCTGGACCTGGGACGAGTTCCTGGCCGCCGCCGACAAGGTGAAGGCCGCCACCGGCGCCAAGTACGACCTGGTCTACGACCGCTCCCCGGCTCGCATCCGCTCCTGGATCTACACCCACGGCGGCAAGGGCTTCCAGCTCGGCGCCGACGGCAAGTACGCCACCCCGGACGCCGCCACCGTCGCGGCGCTGCAGAGCTTCAAGGACATCAACGACGACAAGGTGATGCCGAAGTCGGTCTGGACCTCCGGCGCGGACCCCAACGCGCTGTTCAAGAGCGGACAGGTCGTCGCGTACTACTCCGGCGTCTGGCAGGTCGCCGACTTCGCTGACGGCATCACCGACTTCGACTGGGCCAGCGTGCCGAGCCCGGCCCAGCCGACCCACGCGACCGACATCAACCTCGGTGGCAAGGTCGTCGCCTTCAACAACAGCGACACCAGCGCGTCCGCCAAGAAGTGGGTCGAGTTCATCTTCAACCGGGACAACTACACCAAGCTGGCCCAGGCGAGCGGCTACCTCCCGATCGAGCAGAACCTGACCCTGACGTACCCGTTCGAGAAGCAGACCGCCCTGGACGCCTTCGCGCTCTACAACAAGGAGATCGCGGCGGCCGACCCGATCTCGTCCAGCGGCCAGGCGACGCAGACCACGCTGCTGCTCGACGGCAAGAAGCTGGTCGAGGACTCGATCAAGGACGAGATGGCCAAGTTCATCAACAACGAGCAGGACGTCAACAAGACGGTGGAGAACATCCTCACCGGGCTCAACACGTCGATCGGCTAGGACCATGAGGGCAGGCCCGCCGGCACGGCGGGCCTGCCTCGCAGGGAAAGAAGGAAGCACCATGGTCGACAGCGTCCAGCGGACCGCCGAGCCGGCGATCGGGCCGGTGAACCACGACAAACCCCGGCGGCGATTCCGGCGCAAGCTGAACAGCTACACCGGGGCGCCCCTGTTGATGATCTCCATCAACCTGGTCCTGTTCGCGCTGTTCTTCGTCTGGCCGGCCGCGATCGGCCTGGGCTACTCGTTCACCAGCTACACGGGCATCGGCGACGCGCCCTTCGTGGGTACCGACAACTACACGAAGCTCTTCGCCGACCCGGCGTTCTGGGCGGCGCTGAAGCGGACGCTGATCTACACCGCCAGCGTCGTCCCGCTCAGCTTCGTGGCCGCGCTCGGCACGGCGTACCTGCTGGTCAGCCCGTACACCAAGGGTAAGTCGGTGGCCCGGGTGGTCTTCTTCCTGCCCTGGCTGATCTCGCCGATCATCGTCGGTGTCATCTGGCGGTGGCTCTTCGGCGAGAACTTCGGCCTGGTCAACTTCATCATCGAGAAGTTCGGCGGCTCGGCGGTGTCGTGGCAGTCGAACGGCGACCTGTCGCTGATCGTGGTGATCGTCGCGGCGACCTGGGCCGGCACCGCGTTCAACATGCTGCTCTTCATCGCCGCGCTGAAGAACGTGCCGGTCTCCTACTACGAGGCCGCCGACCTGGACGGCGCGAACGCCTGGCAGAAGTTCCGCCGGATCACCCTGCCGGCCATCGCACCCACCTCGTTCATCGTGATCCTGCTCAGCACGCTGCACACGATGAAGGAGTACAGCCTCATCGTCGCGGTCAACGCCGGTGGGCCGGGCACCGAGAACAACCTGATCGTCCAGTACATCTACAGCACCGGCTTCCGGAAGGCGCAGATCGGCTACGCCAGCGCGGCGTCCTTCATCCTGCTGCTGATCCTGATGGTCATCGCCCTCGTGCAGATGCTCGCCAACCGCCGGAAGGGGAACTGACATGGCCGTCGACACCAAGCCGCCCGCCCTGCGCCGCTCCCGGAAGAAGGCGGGCGCCCGCAGCGGCGACCTGCTCCGCGCGGTCACCTCGAGCACCGTCATGTGGGTGCTGGTCGTGATCTACGCGCTGCCGACCCTCTGGTTCGTGGTCAGCTCCTTCAAGTCGGCCGGTGAGCTCTTCACCTATCCGCTGACCTTCTGGCCCAAGCACTTCACCATCGACGGCTACGTCAAGGCCTGGACCCAGTTCGACTTCGCGCAGTACTTCATCAACACGCTGATCGTGGCGGTCTCCGCGACCGTGCTCACCGTGGTGGCCAGCGCCATGGCCGGGTACGCCCTGGCGAAGTACCAGAGCTGGTGGCTGAAGATCTTCGCGGTCTGCATCCTGGCCACCACCATGCTGCCCGGCGAGACCATCCTCGCCCCGCTCTTCCTGGTGGTCCGCAACCTCGGCCTCTACAACAGCCTCAGCGGTGTGGTGGTGCCCGCGGTGATCACCGCGACCGGCACGTTCATGTTCCGCCAGTTCTTCCTGACCGCCCCAAACGACCTGCTCGAAGCGGCCCGGATCGACGGCTCCGGCGAGTTCTCCACGTTCCTGCGGATCATGCTGCCGCTGGCCCGGCCCATCATCCTCACGCTCGCCATCTTCTCGTTCCAGTGGCGCTGGAACGACTACCTCTGGCCGCTGATCATCCTGAACGACCCGAACCAGTTCACCCTCCAGATCGGCGTCGCCAGCATCATCGGCGCGAACAACGTCAACTGGTCGGTGCTGCTCGGCGCGTCGGTGCTCTCCATGGTCCCGCTCGTCGCGATCTATCTGGTCTTCCAGAAGTACGTGATGAGCGCCGACATGAACGCCGGCCTCAAGGACTGACCCCCCACCCCGAAAGCAAGGAAGAGATGACGAGTCGCCGCACCTTCCTGTTCGCCTCCGCCGGTGTCGTCGCCGGGCCCGCCGTCGCCCCGCTCCTCGGCGGCCTCGGCAGCCCGGCGCTGGCCGCCACCGCCCTGGACTTCGTCGACGATTACCAGACGAACCTGACCACCAACCTCACCGTCGACACCAACGCCGTGGTCCGGATCCTCTCCGGGGTCCAGAAGATCTGGCACACCGGCGACGCCTGGAACACCGGCACCCCGGTGAACGCCGCGGTGCTCCGCGCCAACGTCCGGTTCTGCGAGACCCGGACCGCGTCGCGCACCGAGGCGCAGGCCCGCCGGGCGTTCCTCGTCGACCGGCAGCACCAGAGCTACTCGACCATCGCCGGCCTCGGCCCGCTCGCCGACGTCTACAAGGCGGGCGCGCTCGCCGTCACCGGCGTCACCGAGGCCCCGGACGGCGTGCCGGCCACCACGATCAGCGACGCGGTGCCGGCCGGCGCCCCGGCCGGCTCGGCGATCGGCGCCGGCTCCACCACGTCGGCGCTGGGCCAGGTCGCCACCCTGGTCAACACGGTGCGCGGCAACTACTCCTCGGGCAACCCGGCCAAGTACGCGGTGCAGTACCCGCGGCCGTGGCGGATGAACGACGCCTCGCAGGTCGTCGACACCGGGGTCCTGGACGACCTGGGCTACCCGGTCTACGACTCCAAGGTCGTGGTCGTCACCCAGCTGCTGCGCCAGCGGAGCCTGGTCCCGGCCGAGGACGGCGGCTTCCCCAGCGGCCACACCAACGCCCTCTTCCTGGCCGCGCTCTCCTACGCGTACGCCATCCCGGAGCGCTTCCAGGAGCTGGTCGCCTGCGCGTTCGACCTGGCCGACACCCGGATCACCGCGGGCATGCACTCGCCGGTCGACGTGGTCAGCGGCCGGATCATGGCCACCGCGCTGGCCGCGGCCATCCTCAACGACCCGGCCAACGCCACCCTCAAGGCCGCCGCCCGGGCGCAGGCCGCGTCGTACCTCCAGGCGCAGACCGGCACCACCGCCGACACCCTCTACGCGTACGCGCACAGCGCCGGTACGTCCACCGACGCGTACGCCGACCGCGCCGCCAACCGTCGGCAGGTCACCCCGCACCTGACCTACATCCTGCCGCGCACCGGCAAGGACAGCGCGCTGACCGTGCCCAAGGGCGCCGAGGTGCTGCTGGAGACCCGGCAGCCCTACCTCAGCGCCGACCAGCGCCGGGCCGTGCTGCGCAGCACCGCGCTCCCCGCCGGCTACGCGCTGATCGACGGCCCGGAGCAGTGGGGACGGCTCGACCTGTTCACCGCGGCCGACGGCTACGGCTCCTTCGAGGCCGACGTCGACGTCACGCTGGACGCGTCCGCGGGTGGTTTCGCCGGGTCGGACACCTGGCGCAACGACATCGACGGCCGGGGCGGGCTTACCCTGCGCGGCACCGGCACGCTCGGCCTGACCGGCGACAACACCTTCCGGGGTGGGGTCCGGGTGCTCGGCGGCACGCTGACCGCCGGGTCGTCCGGCGCGCTCGGCCACGGCGACGTCGAGGTGGCCGGTGGCGAGCTGCGGCTCACCCACGCGGCCGAGGTCCGCGGCGACTACCGGCAGAGCGGCGGCGAGCTCACCACCAGCGTGTACAAGGGCAAGGCGAGCGCGCTGAAGGTCGCCGGTACCGTCGAGATCGGCAAGGGCGCCGCCCTGGAGATCTCCGCCGACGGCCACTGCGACCTGATCACGGTGCTCAGCGGCAAGCGGGTGTCCGGGAAGTTCAGCACGGTCACCGTCACCAACCCCGGCTACCGCGCCGAGGCCGTCTACACCCGCACCGCGGTTCTGGTCCGGGTCACGCGAGGCTGAGAGAACATGGCACCACAGCACGGGGGACCGCTCCGCACCGTCCTGGTCGGGGCACACGGGCACGGCCGGGGACACCTGGAACGGCTCGCAGAACTGCACGGCGAGGGGCGGCTCCGGTTCACCGGGGTCGCCGACCCGCGCCCGCTCGACGCCGAACAGCGCGCGCTCGCCGGCGACGCGGCGTACGGGCCGGACGCGGTCGCGCTGATCGAGGCGACCCGGCCCGACCTGGTCGTGCTGGTCACGCCGGTGCACACGCACGTGGCGCTCGCCGAGGCGGCGATGCGTTCCGGCGCGCACCTGCTGCTGGAGAAGCCGCCCGCGCCCACCCTGGACGGGCTCGACCGGCTGCTGCGCGTGCAGCGGGAGACCGGCCGGACCGTCCAGGTCGGGTTCCAGGCGTTCGGGTCCGGCGCGGTCACCGAGCTGCGCCGCCGGATCGCCGACGGGGTGCTCGGCGAGATCCACGCGATCGGCGGCACCGGGCTCTGGTGGCGCGGCGAGGCGTACTGGAGCCGGGCCGGCTGGGCCGGGCGCCGGGAACTGGGCGGGACCCCGGTCAACGACGGGGCGCTGACCAACCCGTTCGCGCACGCGGTCGCCCTCGCGCTGCGGCTGGACGGCTCCGGCGGCGGCGAGTCCGTCCGCCGGGTCGAGCTGGACACCTACCGCACCCGGGCGGCCGAGGCGCACGACACCGCGAGCGCCCGGATCCTGACCGCGCGCGGCACCACCGCGACCATCGCCACCACGCTCTGCGCCGAGCACGAGTCCGACCCGGTCGTCACCGTGTACGGCAGCCGGGACAGCGCGGAGCTCTACTACACCGAGGACCGGCTGGTCACCGCGGCCGGCGAAACCCGGCACGGCCGCGCCGACCTGCTGGACAATCTCCTGGACCACCTCGCCGACCCGGCCGTCGAGCTGCTGGTGCCGCTCGCCGACACGCTCGGCTTCACCCAGATCGCCGAGGCGGTCCGGCTCTCCCCGCCACCACTGACGGTCGCGCAGGACGAACTCACCGACCTGGGCGAGATCACCCGGCGGGCCGCCGCGACCGGCCGACTCTACAGCGAGACCGGGGCTCCCTGGGCCCGCGCCGAACCGTTCACCTGGACACCTGAGGAATCTGCATGAGGATCGCCGCGATCGAGGACACCGACCTGTTCCTGGGGCCGGACGCGGCGCCCCGGCAGGTCGTGCGGGTCACGCTCACCACGGCGACCCCGACGGGCCCCGTGCGCCTGCGGGTGGAGGGCCCGACCGTACGTACCCCCGAAGCAAGCGCAACCGGCCCCCTCGCCGCCGGTGAGGAACGGGTCGTCGAAGTCGGCGTGCACGTCGCCGCGCCCGCCTCCGAGGGGTCGGTGCACCGGATCACGGTGATCGCGGAGAGCGAGACCGGGCGGGTCACCGCCGAGGGACGGCTGCGCGCCGCGGCGACCGGCTGGACCATGTGGATGATCTCGCACTTCCACTACGACCCGGTCTGGTGGAACACCCAGCGCGGCTTCACCGAGGTGTGGCAGCAACTGCCGGACGTGCCGAAGGCCGACAAGCTGCGGCCGGCGTTCGTCCGGACCGCTTTCGATCTGGTACGCGCGCACCTGGACGCGGCCCGGCTCGACGAGGACTACCGCTTCGTGCTCGCCGAGATCGACTACCTGAAGCCCTACTGGGACGTCTACCCCGAGGACCGCGACGACATGCGGCGGATGCTGCGTGAGGGCCGGGTCGAGCTGGTCGGCGGCATGTACAACGAGCCGAACACCAACCTCACCCACCCCGAGTCGACCATCCGGAACACCGCGCTCGGCGTCGCCTACCAGCGCGACGTGCTCGGCGGCGACCCGCAGAGCGCCTGGATGCTGGACGTCTTCGGGCACGACCCGGCCTTCCCCGGGCTGATGGCCGACGCCGGGCTCACCTCCAGCTCGTGGGCGCGCGGGCCGTTCCACCACATCGGCGCCAAGCGGCACACCGGCGACATCGAGCGGATGCAGTTCCCCAGCGAGTTCGAGTGGATCTCGCCGACCGGGCGGGGCGTGCTGACCGCGTACATGGCCAACCACTACGTGGCCGGCTGGGACGTGGAGCGCAAGTCCACCCTCGACGAGGCGATGGCGGAGGCGTACGCGCAGTACCGCGAGCTGAAGAAGGTCTCCGCCACCAGGAACGCGATGCTGCCGGTCGGGCACGACCACAACATCCCGTCGAAGTGGTGCACCGAGATCCACCGCGAGTGGCCGAAGCGCTACGCGTGGCCGAAGTTCCGGATGGGCCTGCCGCGGGACTTCTTCGACGCGGTGCGCGCGGAGAACGTGCCGCTCTCGCCGCAGACCCGGGACATGAACCCGGTCTACACCGGCAAGGACGTCTCCTACATCGACACCAAGCAGGCGCAGCGGGCGATCGAGACCGTGGTGCTCGACGCGGAGCGGCTCGGCACGCTCGCCGGCCTCTTCGGAACGGCGTACCCGGCCGACGCGCTGGAGAAGGCGTGGCGGCTGCTGGCCTACGGAGCCCACCACGACGCGGTCACCGGGACCGAATCGGATCAGGTGTACCTGGACCTGCTCGCGGGCTGGCGGGAGGCGTACGAGATCGGCGCGTCCGCCCGCCGGGGTGCGATCGAGGGCCTCGCCGCGGCCGTCGACACCGCGGGGGAGGGGCGCGCGGTGCTGGTCACCAACTCCCTCTCCTGGGAGCGCGACGGCATCGCCCGGGTCTCGCTCACCTACCCGGCCCCCGGCCCGTCGTCCGTCACCGTCCTCGACGAGACCGGCACGGTCCTCCCGTCGGTGGTCGAGGGTGCGGTGCGGCACCCGGACGGCACGCTCGCCGCGATCACCCTCGCGGTGGCGGGCCAGGCGGTGCCCGCGCTCGGCTACCGCGTCTGGCGGGTCGTCGAGGCCACGGCGGCGTCCCCGGAATGGGTGCGGGCCGATGGCCCGGCCGTCATCCGCAACGAGGTCTTCGAGGTACGCGCGGCCTCCAGCGGCGCGCTGACCAGCATCGTCGACCTCCGCAGCGGCCGTGAACTGCTCCGCCCCGGCGGGGTCGGCGGCGAGATCGTCGTGCAGGACGAGTACGCGGACCACCCGTTCTGGGGCGAGGGCCCGTGGCACCTGCTCCCCAAGGGGCCCGGCGTCACCCCGGACGGCGGGTCGGTCCGCGCCGAGTCGTCCGCCGCGGGCAGCCGCCTGGTCAGCACGGTCACCCTCGACGAGCTCACCATCACCCGCGAGGTCATCCTCTGGCACGGATCCGGCAACCTCGACTTCCGTACGCACGTGGACGGCTCGATCGGACAGGACCGCCTGCTGCGGGTCCGGTTCGACCTCGACCTGCCCGGTGCACTACCGGTCTCCGACGTCGGCTTCGCCGCGATCGGCCGCTCGTTCGGCTTCCCCGAGCTGGACGCCGCCGAGAGCCTCTGGACGCTGGACAACCCGGCGCACACCTGGGCCGGCCTCTCCGCCACCGCCCGCCTGCGCCTGGGCGGGCCTGCCGCCGACGGCTCCTCTTCCGCGGCCGGCTCTTCTCCGGACGCCGCCGGCTCTTCTCCGGACGCCGCCGGCTCTTCTCCGGACGCCGCCGGTGACCGGGAGATCGCCATCGGTGTCGCCGAGGTGATCGGCGACGGGGAGACCCGGGAACTGCTCGTCGCCCTCGCCCGGCAGGGTGTCACGGCGACCAGCACCAAACCCGGCGGGCAGCGGTACGGCTCCCTCGACGGCGACTCCAACCTTCCCGACGTACGCATCCTGATCGGCTCGCTGGACGAGATCGAGGCGCCCGCCACCGGCTGGATCCTGCTGCCCGCGACACGGCCGCGCGCCGAGGTCTGGGAGCCGGACGCCGACCTTCGCGGGATGCGCGACCTGCCGCTGCTGGTCGTCGCCCCGGACGCGGTGGACGCGCTCATCGCCGACCTGGCCGACGCGGTCGTCGAGGTCACCGGCGTCGTCGGCGAGCTGCGGGAACCGGCCTTCACCGGGTACTCCGCCGCGCTGGTCAACCACGGCACGCCCGGCTTCGTGGCGAGCCACGACGGCAGCCTCTACCTCTCCCTGATGCGGGCCTGCTCCGGCTGGCCCAGCGGCGTCTGGATCGACGGCCCGCAGCGGTTCACCCCGGACGGCGCCGGGTTCGCGCTGCAACACTGGAGCCACACGTTCCGGTACAGCCTGGTCGCGGGCGACGGCGACTGGCGCCGGGCCGGTTTCGTCCGCGCCGGTCAGGAACTCAACCACCCGCTGACCGCCTCGCCGGTCGCGTCCACCGGCGGCGAGCTGCCGTCCCGGGCCAGCCTCGGCGCGGTGGAGCCGTCGACCGTGGTGCTCACCGCGCTCAAGCCCCGCCCCGCCGGTGGCGTCGCGGTCCGCGTCTACGAGTCGACCGGCGCCCCGGCCACCGCCCGGATCAGCCTGCACGGCGGCCTCGCCGAGCCGGTCACCACGAACGTCCTGGAGGAGCCGCACCCCGGCGGTTCGGCGGAGCCGCACCACGGCGGCGCTCCGCGGGCCGGTGCCGACGGTGCCGACGTGGTGCTCGCGATCGCCCCCGCCGATGTGGTCACGGTGGCCGCCCGCCCGTCCGTGCCGGTCGCGCCGGTCTTCCTGGCGGAGCCGGTCCAGCCGGTCTTCACCCGGTACTGGATGCACAACAAGGGCCCGGCGCCGCTCGGCGACATGCCGGTCAGCGTGCACGTCGACCCGTCCACCTTCCGGATCACCCTCGCCTCCTCGACGGCCGCGCACGCCGGCACCCTGGAGATCGAGACCCCGGACGGCGTCACGTCCGTCGAGTACTCCCTGGCGGCGGGCGGACACCGCTTCGTCGAGCCGCCGGTGACCGGCCGCCCGGCGTACGTGTCGGCCCGCATCCGCGACCCGTACGGCCAGATCCTGGAGGACACCGCCCTCGGCGCCGAGCAGCCGGCCCTGGTGGCGTCGCTCGCCCCGGCCGCGGTGACGGTGGCCCCCGGTGCGTCCGCCGTGCTCACGCTGCACGTGCAGAACCCGGCCGGCATCCCGGTGCGGGGCGAGGCGCAGCTCCTGACCCCGTTCGGTACGTGGGGCGACACCTCCGACGACCTGTCGGCGGGCCCGTGGATCCAGGGCTACGCACTACCCCCGGGCGAATCCACCACACTGGAGTTCACGGTGACCGCTCCGGCCCACGCCCGCCCGGGCGCCCGGTGGTGGGCCCTGGCCCGCCTGGCCGCCCTCGGCAACGTCACCTACACCGCCACGATCCCGCTCGCCGTGGAGGCGTGAGGTTCCGGCCGGTCGGCCGGCGTGGTTCCCGGGTGGCGGGCGCGCCGGCTGGGCGGCATGTGCGCACGAACGGCGCCCCCGGAAGTCGCGCTACGGGCGTATCCGGGAGAGCCGGACGAGGGGCTGGTCGTGGAAGGTGACCGGGGGCATCGGAACCTCGGGCTTTCGGAGCGGGGGCAGGGCGGCGGGGAGCAGGGTGACGCCGGTCCAGCCCGCTCTCGGGGGTGTCCGGTTCTCCACCGTCGGGTGGGGAGCGGCAGCGGGCTGGGCCGGCGGGATCAGGGGGAGCCGCCGGGGTGAGGGAGCGCGGCGCCGCGGATCGGGGGGTTCACGGCGAGCATGGTCGGACACCGGAGTGCTCACCGGGCAGCCCATTCACTGCTCACGTCCGGTCATCCGCTGTTATCCGCCGGAGTAGCGGTTTTCGGCGGCCCTCTCCTTGCGTTCTTTTCTGATTACCAAGAGTGATGGTGCTTGTCGCGCCAAGGTCACGGGATCATGCCAAACGTGCCGTTCGAGCACGGAAAGTGCCGTCGGCATCGAGCATCCTGAACGTATGCCGGGCGTCACCCGTTGCATCGGCGTGACGTCGGTTAGCCGACTCCGCGGGAATGCGAATCGGCGCCCGGCGAGTGGGAAGATCACCTTGATGAACGGCGATGCATTGCGGGGACTGCGTGAATAGCACGATCGGCGCCGAACCGGTCAGGGAGACGCTGGCGGACCGATTGCGGCGGGTACGCGCCGCCACCTTCGCGGGCCGCGACGAGGAGATCGCGCTGTTCCGGTCGGCCCTGCACCGCGACGGGCCGGTCTGCGGCTTCGCGGTGCTCTACATCTGGGGTGCCGGCGGCGTCGGCAAGTCCGCGCTGCTGCGCCGGCTCGGCGACGAGGCGGAGGCCGCCGGCCGGGTGGTGGTCCGGGTCGACGCGCACTCCATCGAACGCTCGCCGGCCGGGTTCGCCGAGGCCACCGGGGAGGCCCGGAAGCCCGGGCGGATCCTGCTGATCGACACCTTCGAGGCCGGCCAGGGCCTGGAGGGCTGGTTCTGGGACGACTTCCTGCCCGGGCTGCCCGCCGACACACTGGTCGTGGTCGCCAGCCGTCATCAGCCCGACCCCACCCGCAGCCGGGACCCGGAGTGGTCGACCGCGGTGCACGTGCTCCGCCTCGGCGAGCTGTCCCGGGCGGACGCGGCCGAGTTGCTGCGCCGCCGCGGCGTGCCGGCCTCGCTCGGCGAGTCGCTCTACGCGTTCGCCGGCGGTCACCCGCTCGCGCTGGTGCTCGCCGCCGAGGTGGCCGGGCGCAACGCCGCCGACGTCGGCCACTGGCCGCCGCACGAGCCGGCCATCAAGATGCTGCTCGACCGGCTCGTCGGCGACCTGCCCTCGGCCGGGCACCGCCGCGCGCTGGAGATCTGCGCGCACGTGATGGTCACCCGTGAGGACCTGCTGCGCTCGATCTTCGGCGAGCGGGGCGCCGAGCTCTTCGCCTGGCTCCGCGAGCAGCCGTTCATCGAGGCGGGACGGCACGGCCTGCGCCCGCACGAGCTGGTCCGCGACCTGCTCATCGCCGATCTGCGGTGGCGGGACCCGGAGGAGTGGCGGGAGCTGCAGAAACAGGTCCGGCCGTACTTCGTGGAGCGGGCGCTCACCGCCACCGGCCCGGACATGCTCACCCATGTGGCGGCCCTGAAGTACCTGCACCGGTACGGCGACACGCTGGCCCGGTTCATCACCTGGCGCGGGCGCGGCGAGGTGTACGAGGACGCGTACCGGCCGGAGGACCGGGACGCCGTGCTGCGGATGGCCGGGGAACTGGACGGCCCGGAGGGCGCGACGCTGGTCGACTTCTGGCTGCGGCGGCAACCGGAGGCGTTCCGGGTCTGCCGGCGCCCGGGCTTCGAGGAGCCGGTCGCGTACGTCTGCTGGCTGCGGCTGTACCACCCGGACACGCTGGAGAACGCGACCGACCCGGTGATCGGCGACGTCTGGGCCCACGTGCTGGAGACCGCCCCGCCGCGGCCCGGCACCAAGGTCGCGGTGCAGCGGTTCATCAACGTCCGTGGCGGCGAGCCCGAGGTGGAGCCGCTCAGCGACCTGCTCTTCATGCGCGGCGCGGCGCTCTGCATGCGGGAACCGGACCTGGCCTGGACGTACCTGCTGATGCCGAACCCGGACTTCTGGGAGGCGGCGTTCGACTACCTCGGCCACGTCCGGCTGACCGGCGACCTCGCGGCGGCGTTCGCGCACGACTGGCAGGCGATCCCGGTACGCCCGTGGCTGGACACCCTGCAGGAGCGGCTGCTGCACGGCCCGAACGCGCCGTCGTACCGCCCGGCCGCCACGGTGCCGTCCCGCCCCGACTTCGAGCGCGCCGTCCGTGACCTGCTGCGCACCTGGCGGCACCGGCCGTCGGTGGAGGCGAACCCGTTGATCAACACGGCGCTCGGCGGCGAGGGCCCGCTGGCCGACCGGGTGGAGGCGCTGCGCGGCGCGGTGGAGGAGGCGGTCGACGCCATGCAGGGCACCGCCCGCGGCGACAAACTGCACCGTACGCTGGCCGTCACGTTCTTCCACGGCACCCTGACCCAGGAGGCCGCGGCCGAGCGGATCGGCGTCGCGTTCGGCACGTACCGTCATCGCCTGGCGGCCGCGATCGACGAGGTCGCCGAGGAACTCTGGCAGCGGGCGACGGGTGTGAGCGGCTGATGTTCGCGGGGCGATGGGCGGAGTCGAAGCGTTTCCGCGCGGCCCTGGACGAGGAGCCGGGCTCGCGGCCGGTGCACTTCCTGCACGGCCCGCCCGGCAGTGGCAAGTCCGCCCTGCTGCGCGCCTATGCCGCCACCGCCCGCGCGGCCGGCCGTACGGTGGTGATGCTGGACGGCCACACACTCGACCCGGGCGCGTTCCGGGCCGCGGCCGCGCGGGTGCTCGACGAGCCGGCCGGTGTGCTGCTGGTCGACGCGTTCGACCGCTGCCAGGGGCTAGAGGGCTGGCTCTGGGAGCGGTTCCTCCCCACACTCCCGGTCGGCGCGGTCGCGGTGATCGCCGGGCGGACCGCCCCCGACCCCCGCTGGACGACCGAGCCCGGCTGGGACGGGCTGGCGCAGGTCACCGTGCTCGGGCCGCTCCCGCCGGCGGAGGCCGCCGCGTACCTGGACGCCCACCGGGTGCCGCCGGAGCAGGCGGAGCTGGTGCTGGCGCTCTCCGGCGGGCACCCGCTGACCCTGGCGCTGGCCACCGCGCTGGCGCTGCGCGGGCTCTTCGTCACCCCGGCCGGCGAGCCGCACCCGGACGCGGTACGGATGCTGTCGCGGCAGCTCATCGGGCACGTGCCGTCCGACCGGCACCGCGCCGCGCTGGAGGTGTGCGCGCACGCGCGGGTCACCACCGAGCCGTTGCTGCGGGCCGTCGTGGGGGACGACGCGCCCGCGCTGTTCGGGTGGTTGCGGGAACAGCCGTACCTGGAGACGACCGGCGCCGGGCTGGTGCCGCACGAAGCCGTACGGGAGACCCTGGAAGTCGATCTTCGGTCGCGGAGCCCGCAGGGCTATGCGGCCCTGCACGGACGGCTGCGGGACCACCTGTTCGCGCGGCTGCGGACCGCTCCGCCGGCCGAGCACTTCGGGGCGGTCGGTGACCTGCTCTACCTCTTCCGGCGTGACCCGTTCTTCGCGCACGCCACCGACTGGCAGGTCACCGGCCGGGTCACCGAGATGTCGTACCGCCCCGCGCACGTGGCCGACGTGCTCCGGCTCGCGGCCACCACCGGCGACGAGGACCCGGGCGTGGTGGCGTTCTGGCTGGACCGGCAGCCCGAGGCGTTCCGGGTGTACGCCGACACCCGCACCGGCGAGGTCACCGGCTTCGGCGCCTGGCTGCGGCTCACCGACGGCGAGGGGCTGGAGAAGGGCGATCCGGCGGCGGCCGCGGCGTGGGAGCACGTCCGGGCCACCGACCCGCTGCACCCCGGCGAGCACATCGGGATCGCCCGGTTCTCCGTCGCCGACCGGGTGCACCGGCAGCCCTCGGCGGCGCTCACCCTGATCCGGTGGCGGTCGTTCGCCGAGATCGCCCGCGCGGAACGGCTCGCCTGGTCCTGCGCCGTGCACCGCGACGACGGCCGGTGGGACACGCACCTGGCGAACGCCGACCTCACCCCGGTCGCCGAGCGCCCCAGGATCGGCCGGCACCGGTACGCGATCTTCGGGCACGACTGGCGTACCCGGACACCCGCGAGCTGGCTCCGGGCCCGCAGCGAGACCATGCTCTCCGGCCGCCCCCGCCCCGGACGGAGCGGACCGGCCGCCACCGGCCGCGCGTCGATCTCCCGCCGGGAGTTCGACGCCGCGCTGCGCGACGCCCTGCAGGGGATGCAGCAGCGCCAGTCACTGGCCGGGAACCCGCTGCTGCGGACCCGGCTCGCCGTCGCCGACGGCCGGGATCTGGGCGACATCCTGCGCACCGCCGCCGAGGCCCTCCGGCAGGACCGCGGCGGCGAGAACCGGTATCGCGCCGTCGTGGCCACGTACCTCAAGGGCGCGCCGACGCAGAAGGCCGCAGCCGAGCGCCTGGGTCTGCCCTTCGGCACCTACCGCCGTCACCTGGCCGCCGGCGTCGAGGCCCTGAGCGACCACCTCTGGCGCTCCGAGGTGCGGTCCAGCGCCTCCACCCGCTGACCCGTGTACGTGCCGATCAGGACCAGGGTGATGCCGGCGATCGAGAGGGCCGTCAGGTGCTCGCCGCCGAGACCGACACCGATCAGCACCGCCCAGACCGGCTCGGTGCCGAGCAGCAGGCTGGCACGGGCGGCCGAGGTCCGGCGTACCGCGAAGAGCTGGACCAGGAACGCGAAGACGCTGCAGCCGAGGGCCAGGTAGAGCGCGCCCAGCCACTGCCCGGCCGAGTAGTCCGCGACCGCCGGGACCAGCGCCGGCCCGGCAGCCACCCCGAAGATCACGGCGCCGGTCACGGTCTGCAGCGTGGTCAGCGTGACCGTGTCGTAGTCCCGCCCCCGGGTCAGGCGCGCCGAGCACGTCACGTGGACGGCCCGGACCACCGCCGCCGCCAGCATCAGCGCGTCACCGGCCGAGGGACGCACCCAGCCAGGCCCGGCGACCAGCAGCGCCACGCCCGCGGTGGCGAGCAGCGCCGCCCCGAAGAACCGCGGCGGCAGCAGTCGCCGCCGGGCGATCCCCTCCAGCACCGGCGTGAGCAGGATGGTCAGGCTGATCAGCACCCCGGCGTTGGTCGCGCTGGTGAGCGAGACACCGTACGTCTCCAGCACCAGGACGGCCGACTGGGTGCACCCGAGGAAGAGCCCGACGGCGAGCTCCCGCCTGCCCGGACGTCCGCTTCTGATCACGGTGACCGGCAGCAGCGCCGCCGCCGAGAGCAGGAAGCGCATCGCCAGCACGACCAGGACGCCCCCGGCCACGACCATGCTCTTCGCCGCCAGATAACTGCTACCCCAGATCACCGCGACCGCGAGCAGGAGGAGGTCTGTTCTCACGCCGAAGAGCTTGCGATCGTACGATCCGGTAGACAAGACGGCATGTGTTGAATCAACGATGTAGTGGGGCTAATGGATCCGCATCACCTGAGACTGTTGCGCGAGCTCGGCGACCGGGGCAGCGTCGCCGCCGTCGCCCGCGCGCTGCACATCACCCCGTCCGCGGTGTCCCAGCAGCTGAACACCCTGCAGCGCTCCTCCCGCGTCCCGCTCACCGAGCGCCGCGGCCGCCGCCTCGCCCTGACCGACGCGGGCCGTGCCCTCGCCACCGCCGCCGTCGACGTGATGACCGCTCTGGATCGCGCTTCCCGGGCCGTCGGCGAATACCTCGACGACCCGGCCGCACCGGTGTCGGTGGCCGCCTTCAACAGCGCCGCCCTGGCGATGTTCGCCCCGCTGGTCGCCCGGCTGGCCGCGTCCGGCGGCCCGCGGGTCCACCTCTGCGACCAGGACGTCACGCAGGCCGACTTCCCGGCCCTGGCCGCCGACTTCGACCTGGTCCTGGCCCACCGCCCGGCACACAGCCCACCATGGCCGGCCGACCGGGTCACCGTGCTGCCCCTGCTCCACGAGCCGCTGTACGTCGCGATGCCGGCGGCTCACCCCCTGGCCGCCGCACCCTCGCTCTCCGTCTCCGACATCAGCGACGAGCCGTGGATCTCGGTACAGGAGGGATTCCCGGTCGCCGCGTCGCTGACCGCCGTCGTGGCGGCGGCGGGCCGCCCGCTGAACATCCTCCACCGCATCAACGAGTTCACGGTGGCCGCCTCCCTGGTCGCGTCCGGCGCGGCGCTGGCCCTGCTGCCGGGCTACACGACACCACCGGACCCGAGGCTGGTCCTGCGCCCACTGGCAGACGTCCCGGCCAGCCGCCACATCGACATCCTGACCCGCCCGGAGTCCCTGCACCGCACCGCGGTCCGCACGGTCGCCGACACCCTGCGCGCCATCGCCACCGACCTGGCGGCGCCCCGGTAACCGTGGCCTCTTACCGACCGTCCTCCTCGGCGGTCGGTGGGATGGTGGTGGCTCTCATCGCCGGTCGGACCAGCGGGCCTCGGCGGCTTCGCGGAGGGTGCCGGCGGTGCGGGTCGTCGGAGTCGACGGGTGAGTGGTGGTGCCCCGGAAGCGGTGCAGCAGTTCGGTACGGGCGCCCGGACCGTCGTCGTGCAGGAGACGGAGCAGCGCGGCATCCTTGTCGGACTCGGGCAGAGCCTTCACCCACCGGGCCAGGGCTGCCTTGGAGGGTGCCTTCCGCGCCGGCAGCGGAGCGCTCGCCGAAGCCGCCACAGCCAGCAGGTCATCGTCGAGGCGCAGGAACTCGGTGAGGGCGCGCAGCGGACGCGGCAGCGTCTTCAGGCCGGCCGGGACGGGTGGCTCCGGTACGTCGTCCTCGTGTTCCACGTGCTGGACGGTGAGCAGCCAGGCCAGGTACAGCAGCCGCTGGTCGCCCGCGGCCAGTGACTCCCGGACCGGAACGATCGCCGCCAGCCGGTCCTCGGATTCGGGCCAGTCCTCGTCGCCGCCCTCAATCTCGCTGCTCAGATCGATGATCGTGTGGGTGCTGGTCGCCCAGGACGCGGCGGATTCGCCGTCACAGAACGCCGCGGTGGTCTCCGGATGCAGCGAGGTGCGGGGCAGGCGCAGCATGACGCGCCGGCTGCCCCAGTTCGCCAGGTACAGGTGCGCGTGCGGAGCGCATCGGCGCTGACCGGGCTCCGGAGCAGGTATGCCGTCTCTGTCATCGATTCGCCCGCACGTCCACCCCCAGGGGCGTACCGGAAGAGCTGTTCCTCATCCCTGGTCCGGGGTGAGCTGGTCGCGGCCGTGCAGGACGGCGTGGTCGGCGGCGGCGCGGCCGGAGGCCCAGCCCTCGCGGTTGTTGACGGTGGCCGAGACCTGCCGCAGGTCGGGGAACTGCTCGGTGACGGCGTCGCGGACCGCGTCGGAGCGCGCGGCGAGCACCGGCAGCAGCGCGGGGCCCGCGGTCGACGCCGCCGCCTGTTCGGCCTCCTCGGAGACCGCGGCGAGCCGCTCGCCGATGCGGTGCGCGTACGAGGTCAGGAAGGACTGCCGGAAGGAGCGGGTGGTGTTGCGGCCGTGCCGGTCGGTGTGGCTGCCGGCGCCGGTCATCGTGCGCGTCGCCTGCACGAGCAGCGAGGTGAACAGCAGCTCGGTGGCGTCCAGGTCCGCGGCGAAACCGACGACGGCGACCAGGCCGAACCGTTTCATCCAGACCGTGTGGCAACTGTTGGCCTCGGCCACCACCTGCAGGAGCAGAGATTTCGGGATCTCGTACGGGTTGTCGACGGCGACCCGCCGGGTGCCCGGACGGTCGCGGTCGCCCTCGCCCGCCGCCGCCAGCAGCGCGTGGTCGATCCGGTGGCGGGTCATCAGCACCTGGGCCTTCGCGGTGTACGCCTCGGCCTCCTCGGGGAAGTCGGTGGACTCCGCCTTGGCGAGCAGTGCCCGGACCCGGTCCAGCAGCCGCTGATCGAGATCTCCCGCGGTGGCCGGCGCCGGGCGGCCGGTGCCCGGCATCGGCAGCACCGGTGCGACCTGGTGCAGGGTCAGAAGCAGGTACAGCACCTCGATCGCGGTCCGGACCGCCACGCCCCGGTCGGCGCCGTGCCGCTTCGCCCACTCGTCCACGAAGTGATCGTCGTGCCGCCACCACACGCGGGCGCCGAGCGCGTCGAGCTGGGCCAGCCAGCGCGCGTCGACGGAGGCCGCCGGGTACTCCCGCATCCGCGCGGCCATCGCGTCGGCGACGAGCGCGCCGTGCCGTGCGGTGTGTTCCCGGCGTACCGTCCGGGCGATCTCCGACGGCTGCCAGCCGCGCCGCCAGGCCTGGTCGACCTCCCACAGCAGCCCCGTGAACAGCCGCCGGTTCACCACCTGGAGCCCGGCGGCGCCACCCGGCCCGGCGGCCAGCCGATCGACGCAGCGGTCGACCGTGCTCCCCGCGTCCTGGCCGAGGGCGTGGATCGCCTCGTCGATCAGCGCCTCGACGACCTGATGCTGGTCCGGGACGCGCGGCGCGCCGAAGAGGCCGAAGGGGTCACCGGGCTCGCCGGAGCGCCGGCGCCGGGCGGCCCCCTCGGCCTTCCGCTTGGCCTTGTGCCGTTCGCGGCTGTTCTTGCCCACCGGATCGTGCTCCGTTCATCAGGTCGGGGCGGCTGCCTCAGTCGAGGAGGGACCGGATGTCGGCGGCGGTCAGCGACGTCGAGGAGAAGTCGCCGCCGTCGAGCAGTGAGGTGAAGAGCTCGGCCTTTCGCGCCTGGAGCGCCATCACCTTCTCCTCGATGGTGTCCCGGGCGACCATGCGGTAGACCATCACGTTGCGGGTCTGGCCGATGCGGTGGACGCGGTCGACGGCCTGGGCCTCGGCGGCCGGGTTCCACCACGGGTCGAGCAGGATGCAGTAGTCGGCCTCGGTCAGGTTCAGGCCGAAACCGCCGGCCTTGAGACTCACCAGGAAGACCGGGGCGGCGCCGGCCTTGAAGTCGGCGATCACGTGCGTACGGTCAGAGGTCTGGCCGTCCAGGTAGGAGCAGGCGACGCCGGCGGCCTCCAGTCGCGTGCGTGCCGCGGTCAGGAACCGGGTGAACTGGCTGAAGACCAGGATGCGGTGGCCCTCCGCGACGATGTCGGTGACCCGGTCGACGAGGGTGTCCAGCTTGGTCGACGGGATCGCCGCGTGCTGCGGGTCGACCAGGCTCACGTCGAGGCTGGCCTGACGGAGCAGGGTCAGCGAGCGGAAGATCTCGAACCGGTTCTTCTGCAGGTCGCCGAGGAGACCGAGGACCTTCTGGCGTTCGCGCTGCAGATAGATCTGGTAGACCCGGCGGTGCCGGGGGTTGAGCTCGACATCGAGGACCTGCTCCTGCTTGGGCGGGAGCTCGGCGGCGACCTCCTGCTTGCGCCGCCGCAGCATCAGCGGGCGGATCCGGCGCCGTAGGTGGGCGAGCCGGTCCTGGTCACGTTCGCGTTCGATCGGGCGGCGGTAGTAGTCGGCGAACCGGTCGTTGCGGGCGAGCAGACCGGGCGCGGTGATCGAGAAGAGCGCCCAGAGGTCGTCGAGGCTGTTCTCCATCGGGGTGCCGGTCACGGCCAGCTTGAAGTCGGTGGGCAGCTGCTTGGCGCACCGGTAGCCCTGCGAGGAGGGGTTCTTGACGAACTGTGCCTCGTCCAGGATCAGACCGGCCCAGGGCAGGGCGGCGTACTCCTGGTACTCCAGGCGGAACAGGGTGTACGACGTGACGACGAGATGGGCGCCGGCGACCGTCTCGGCGAGGGTGCCGCGGCGGCGGGCGCGGGTCTGCTGGACCGGCGTCACGGTCAGGCCGGGGGCGAAACGGGCGGCCTCGGCGGCCCAGTTGCCGACCACGCTCGCCGGGGCGACGACCAGGAACGGCGCGTCGGTGAGCCTCTCCTCGACGGCGTGGCAGATCAGGGCCAGCGTCTGCAGGGTCTTGCCGAGGCCCATGTCGTCGGCGAGGATCCCGCCGAGGCGGTGCCGGTAACGGGTGGCGAGCCACCGGAAACCCTCGGCCTGGTATCCGCGCAGCGTCGCGTCCCATCCAGCGGGGAGCGGGCTGGACTGTTCTTGATCAGTGGCGGTGAGCGTACCCAGGGAACTGAGCCAGGCGGACGCCTTGCCGGTGACCGTGCCCACCTCGGTCAGGTCCTGAAGGACGGCTGCCTGGAAGCGGCCGACGCGCACGGCGCCGGACGGGGTGTCGTGCAGGGCGCGCGACTCGACGATCAGGTCGTGCAGCCGGCGGAGCTCGGGTTGGTCGAGCGCGAAATAGCGGCCGCTCGGCAGGATCAGGAACTCCTGCTCCTCGGCGAGCGCGACGAAGAGCTGCTGAAAGTCGACCTGCTCGCCGCCGACGGTCACCCGGACCGCGAGATCGAACCAGTCCCGCTGCCCGCCGTCACCGCTCGTCTCGAAGAGCACCTCCGGCGAGCCGGTCTCCTCGACGTACTCCGTGTCGTCGAGCCACAACTCGACCGCGACGTCGGGGATCTCGGCGAGCCGGGGGAGCACATCGCGGAGCAGCCGGATCATGGCGTCACCGGCAAGGAGCGTTTCGCCGCGCAGACGCGGACCGTCTTGTCCGGTCTCGATCAGCGCGCTCCGTTCCTCGGCCAAGAGGCCGGTCACCGCCTGGAGCGTGCGCGCCCGGCTTCCTCTGGGCGCGACGGCGCTGAACGGCTCCCGGTGCTCGTCGTCGCCGAGCGGGATCACCCAGTCCCAGAGAACCGCCAGGCGGTGCCCGGGCAACCGGCGCCCGGTCAGCGTCAGCGTCGCCCGGTCGAGATCCGGCAGCGTGACCGCGTCGCTGACCACGACGACCTCGGCGGTGCGGGCCAGACCCGGGTAGTACTGCCGGAGAAACGCCTGCTCCTGGTCGGCGGGGACGACGATCGGCGGCGCGGCGAGAGCCAGCGCGGCCTCGGCACCGACCCTCTTGCGGGTACGCGCCAGCCGCAGCGAACGATGACCCGGCTCCCACCAGGCGACGCCGTGCGCCGGATCGCCGATCAGGAGCATGCTCGCCGGATCGATGACGATCGCGCCGTCGGTGAGGACCGGCCGCAGCACCAGGCCGTCGTCGTCGCGGTCGGCCTGCACGGTGAACCGGAACGACTCGGCATGCAGGATCACCGGCTCCGCGGGCCGGCCGGTGTTCACCAGCGGCAGCCCGGCGTCGCGGGCCTCGGCGAGGATGTCCCAGACCCGGTGGTTACGGATCTCGTCCAGGTGGATGACCCGGGGAGCGTAGCCGTAGTGCGCGTTGTGGGCCAGCGCGTAGATCTCCTGCAACAGGGCGGCCTGCTGCCGGGTACGTTTGGCCCAGCCGCGGTTACCGTAGCTCAGCGACTGCCAGTTCATGCTGCGTGACCAGCCGGTACGCCCCGGCACGACGGGCCGGATCGCGAGCCGCCGGGTTCCGGGCTCGACCTCGAACTGCAGCGCGAGCGAGGGCCCGGCATCGTCTCGCCGGTTCGGCTCGCCGTCATCGCCGTCATCACCGATCAGCGAGGTGAGGGCGGTCTCCCAGGAGCGGGGGAGCGGCCGCAGCCCGGCGGCGAGAAGCACGGCGACCACGTGGTAACAGTCGGGTGCCCAGCGGCACGAGCAGGTACCCTCGACACCCTTGACCGCACCGTCCGGCCCGACCACCGGGCGGGCGCTGACCGTCCCGATGACGCGCCCCCGGAGCCGCCCGGCGGCGGTCTGCCCGGTGACGTCCCAGCCGGCCTCGAAGACCTCGTCGAGCGCGACGATGGCCCGGGCGGCGGCGAACGCCGTGACCCCGACCGCCTCGCAGATCGCGGCTTCCTCCCCGGTCAGAACGAATCGCGCCACGGATGCCTCCCAGACCGGTTGCCGGAAGAGTACCGACCCCCAGGGAAGCAGCGGCCGGGACGTCATCCGATCGAGCGATGTCAAGGTTAGGAGACGGCGACCCCCGGATCGGGGTTATCCACAGGCGCGGTTGTTCCGGGAGCTGACGGCGCCGGTCAGGGGACCGTGCCGTCGGCGGACGCGTAGACGGTCTCCGGTTTCCGGCGGACGTGGACGAGGCCGGTGAGGAAGTCGCGGGTCTCGGGATCGGCCGAGTAGACGACGGTGCCGCGCATGCCACGGGTCAACAGGACCTTGTAGGTGTTGCGGATCAGGCGGTCGGCCTCGGCATCGGGGGTGGTCCTGCGGAACGCCGGATCCCGGCACTCGTCGCGACGGGTGACGAGACGGCCGTCGCGGGCGACCAGGTCGGGACCGAGGATGACGCCGGACCATTCGTACTCGAAACCCTGCGCGGTGTAGACGCAGCCGACCTGACCGAAACCGTTCGGGTCGGTCGCCCAGAACGCACTGCCGGGGGCGTTGCCGACGCTCCGTTCGCTCTTGACGTTCCAGGGCCGTGCCCAGTCACCGATGTGGACGTCGTCGACGAGGGTGCCGTCGGGGCGCGGGTCGCTCCACGGCCAGCAGTATCCGGCGGTGATCCGGGCCGTCTCGCCCGCCGCCTGCCGCGTGGCGAGGAAGGACTCCATCTCCCGGGGCGAGCCTGCGACGCGCAGGTCGAAGCGGCCGTCGCCCTCCCAGACCGCCGGCTTGCCGCCGCCGAGGCCGAGAAGGTCGAGGACCCACTGCTCGTACGTCTCGCTGCCACCGCACCGGAACTGGTCGTGCAGCGGGATCACCTCGACGTCGAGGCCGCGCTGTCGGGCGTACGCGATGATGATCTCGACGTTGCCCTGTTCACCGGGCTTGACCACCTGGTGCTCGTCGAGCAGGAAGACCGGCACCCGGGCGGCCGCGACCAGTTCTTCGAGCTGTGTCCGGGCGCTCTGGCGCTGGGCTGCCCGGGTGAACCGGTTGACCGACGTCTCCCGGATCCGGTGCGCCTCGTCGCAGATCAGCACGTCGATGCCGTTGCGCTCGGCGGTCATGAAGCTGTTGAAGTAGAGGAACATGCTCTGGATCCGCCGGGATCCCTTGCCCGCATACCGGCGCAGGGTCTGGGTGAACGACCGGGAACCGGTGGCGTGCAGTGCGGCGCGGCCCTGGCGGGCGAGTTCGCCGAGCAGGCTGAGGGCGATCACGCTCTTGCCGCTGCCGGGGCCGCCGGAGACCACTACGATCCGCTTGCTGTCCGCGGCCCGGGCGGCCTCGACGGCGTGCATCACCGACTCGTACGCGATCCGCTGCTCGTCCAGCAGGACGAAGTGTGTGCGGTCCTGGAGCTCGGCCGCGGCGTACGTCAGGAGACGTCGGCTGGGCCGTACCGCGCTGTGCAGAAAACGGTCAGCCGCGCCGGCGCCGGGCTGCGACCCGTCGAGCGATGCCCGCAGGTGGTCGAGGAACGCGGCCCGCCGGTCCATGGTGAACAGTCGGCTCTGTTCGGTGGCCGGGCGATCGAAGAGCCCGGCCACGTCCCGGTCGGCGGCGTTGTGCAGGTAGGCCACGCCGCGGACGGTGTTGCGACTCTCGGCGAACAGGCCGAGGAAGTCGATCAGATACTGGCAGTAGTCCTCGACCTGGACGGCGGGGTGCAGGTGGCGCGGCCGGGGTGAGCCCGGGACGTCGACGAGGGTGGCCGAGTCCTCGTACGGATCCGCCCGGGACCACTGTTTGAGCTCGACGACGACGAACGAATCGGCGCCGGTCCGCGGATGCAGCCCGGCGAGGATCACGTCGACGCGGCGGCTGGTCAGCGGAAGCTGGTACTCGATCAGCACCTCGACATCGTGCAGTCCGGCGTCGGCGAGATCCTGGGCGAGCACGGCGAGGCTGCGTTCCCAGGACCTGCGTTCGGCCGGGGCGGCACCGTAGCCCCTGGTCATGCGTACCTGCTCGTCCACCCGGTCGACCAGGGTGCCGTCGGAGGCGAGACGAAGGAGACCGGCCGCGGACACGCGGAACGCCGACATGGACTGTTGCCCCCGGGCAGCACGAAATGATCGTGCGGATGGGAGGCATGTCCACGTACCGGAAGCCTGTCGGACCGCATTCGGACAACGCAGACTGTAGCCGGACGATCATCAGGCCGCTATGACGCGGGTGGGTGGTCCTTGGCGATCTTGGCGGCGGAGCCGCGGGCCGCGTCGACGGTGTAGCGGCGGGAGGCCTCGTCCAGTTTGTCGTTGGCGGCCTCGATCAGGTCGATGCCGAGGGTGTCGGTCAACCGGATCAAGTAGATCATCACGTCGCCGATCTCGGCGCGGACCCGGGGGCCCAGCTCGGGGTCGCTCATCACCGCGGCGGACTGTTCCGGCGTCAGCCACTGGAACTCGGCGAGCAGTTCGCCGACCTCGCCGGCGAGGGCCATGGTGAGGTTCTTCGGCGTGTGGAACTGCTGCCAGTCGCGCTCCACGGCGAAAGCGCGCACCCTGGCCGTCAACTCGGCGATCGGTGACGGACTCATGAGCGCCGCCGCGACGCGCGCTCGATCTTGGGGGTGCCGTCCGGGCGTACGCCCGAAGGAGCGAAACCGGCCGCACGCAGCGCGACCAGCGTCTGGTCCTGGGGCTTGCCGCTGGCCAGCACCGTCGGGGCCAGCCGCACCAGCTTGAGTGAACCCAGCGAACGGGTGTGCAGGATCTCGGTGAGCAGGGCCTCGTCGTCGCTGCACAGGCAGCAGCCGACCGGGCGGACCTGGACCTGGCCGTGCCGGCGGGCGACGTCCTCGATCAGGTAGCGGAGCGCCTGTGGCAGCCGGCCGCCCTCGGCGACCGTGGTCAGCTGGGCGAGCAGGCCCTCGGCGGAGAGGCCGGCGTCGAAGGCGCGCAGCACCGAGGCGGGTGAGAAACGCCAGGTCCAGGCGCCGCTGCGGGACTCCGGGGTGGCGAGGCCGTCCAGCAGGGCGAGCAGCGTCCCGGCCGGGGTGCCGGTGACCACCGCGGTCAGGTCGTTCTGCAGGACGACCGTGGTGCGGCTCTCCGGGACCAGCGCCGCCGCCTCCGGTCGCGGATCGCCGTCGAGCAGGCGGCGGCAGAGCGGCGTCGGGGTGCCGTGTGCCAGCAGGCCCAGGGCGTGCGTCTCCTGCCAGATGCCGGCGACGTACCGATCGAGGTCGTAGTCGCCAAGGGTGTCGCCGATGACCGGCAGGTGCCAGGCGATCTGGCCGGCCACCGCGTCGACGGTGACGGCGCGGTCCTCCGGGAGGATCTTCACCAGGGTACGCAGGAAGGCCGCGCGCACGCCGATGAGCAGGTGTTCCTCCTCGGCATCCCAGTAGAGGAGCCGCTCGGTGCCCTCGGCCAGCGGGCTGGCGGGCATCTCCAGCCACGTCTCGATCGTGCCGAGCAGCTGTTCCGCTGATCCGAGCACGGCGTAGGCGTCGTCGTAGGCGCCACTGACGCTCAGGCCGTTCTCGTCGGAGGTGAGCAGGGCACCGGCGGTGATCAGTTCGAGGGTGAGGCGGGTGCGGGCCTCGGACTGCCCGGACGTCTTGGTGATGCGGCGCAGTTCGCGGACGCCGAGCCCACCGGTCTTCAGCAACGCTACCGGCGCCTGCCCGACCGCCTCGACGACGGCGGTGATCGCGGCGAGCGTCTCGGTCGCGGCGGCCGCGGCGTCCCGGGCCACGACGTCGGCGGTGACCGGGGTGGTGACCAGGGCCGGCGGTTCCGGATCGAACGGCGCGTGCCATCCGGCGGCGAGCCGCAGCGTGATCGCGACCTCGCGGGCCAATTGACCGCCATTGCCGTAGATCGCGGGGACCATCAGCCCCCGCTCGGTCGCCCACGGCACCTCGGGCTGGAACGAGTGGAAGGTGAACGCCGCGATGCCGTAGGGGTACGGCGGCCGTACCGCGATCTCGTGCAGGCGCCGGAGGACGTCCGCGGGCGCCTCGGCGATCAGCTTCTCGACCGTGCCGGGATCGGTCAGCCGGCCGGCGACCTCGGCCACCGCGGCAGCCTTGGTGCACCCGTTCGGGAGGCGCATACCGTACCGCCGTGCGAGGTCCCGCAGCTTCGGCTGGTTGTACTGTTCCAGCAGCGTGGCCGCGGACGGCCCGAGCCCGAGCGGCTCCGACCAGATCACGTCGAGTGGCGCCGCCGCGAACCCGTCGGCCTGCGGCCACACCAGACCCACCGCGGAAAGCCCGGCGATCGCTTCCCTCAGCCCAGGATCATTCTCGGGTACGCCGAGAAGCGCGCCCAGCCGTCCCGGTGTGAACCGGTCACCCAGAGCGGTGACGGCCTCCGCGGCCTGAAAGTGCGGCAGGGCGAGCAGCCCGACCGCCCCGGCAACCGACTCCGGCGCGAGAAGCCGCCGTGCCAGCGTCGCGGGTTCCGTGGGCAGCGGTTGTTCCCCACCCGGTTGGCGCCTGGCGATCAGCTCAGCGACCTGCCGCCCACTCAGTCCGGCAAGGTGTTCAGCAAGGGACCGTTGCAGCACATCCGACACAGCGTCACAAACTACGGCATCCGCCGACAGGTTTACCCCGCGCGGGCCCGGCATCACCCGGTGGCGGGCGAGGCGTCGATGGTCCACAGGCGACCCGCGACGGCGAAAGCGGCGTCGCCGCGATTCACCAGAAGGATCGTCTCCCCGGTACGACGCGTACGAGGCGTGGGATGGTCGACGGCGAGCACACCGATCGGATGCCCGGTCACATCGTCGTGGAGGGCCGGCACCCCCACGAACTGGCCGGGAGCGGTGTCACCGACGACGACCAGCCCGGCCCGGGCGGGAACGTCGAAAACCTCGGTGACCCGGAACTGTGTCGCAGTCATGAATGTCCGCTCCGATAACGGTCCAGTGCCGACGGCTCACCCGCGTACGCCTCGTCCTCGAGCTCCTTCAGCGGACGCCTGAGGTGCTCGCCGTTCTGTTGCTGCCGGGTGTGGATGTGTTCATGCGCGATGGTAGCCGCCAGCGTCTCCGCGTCGGCGAAGCTCGCCGGGCCGAGGCGGATCTGCGTGCCGTTCAACTCGCTCGGTGTGTAGGCGCACGCCTCCATGAAGTCCAGATAACGGATCTCCTCCGCCTCGGAGATGATCACGACCTCGATGTCGCCGAGGTCGATACCCATCCTCTCGGCGGTTGCGGTGATGTTCTCCGGGGTCATCGGGGTGCCGGGTCCGCGATCGAGAACCTCCCGGTTGCTGATGACCGGGCTCTTGCTGAAGAAGGCGGGCTCGGGAACGGTCGGCCGATGCGGGTCGGAGCGGGCGAGGCGGTCGCTGTGCAGGCGGAGGTGGTCGAGGATGTCGCCGAGGGCGGTGATCCGCGGGGAGAGGCGGCGCAGGCTGGTCAGCAGGGACCGGACGAAGTGCTGGATGCGGTCGGCCCACCTGGCCACCAGGCTCGCGACCTGGCTGATCACCAGGGGTGTGGCGGCGCCCAGGGTCAGGCCCTCCTCGGCGAGCCACTGTGGCAGCCGGACGGCGAGGGTCGCGAGGAATTCGGCGATCAGGTCGCGGACGATGCCGCGGACGGCGGCGACGAGCAGGCCGGCGCCCTCGATGGCGTACGAGATGCCGTTCGCCGCCGTGGTGATGCCGTCCAGGACGGCCAGGTGCTCGCCGGCGTGGGTGCGGTAGGCGTCGCCCGCCGCCCCGAACCATCCGGCGGCCTCGGTGCGGAGACGAGCGGCGTACTCCTCGCGGGCGCTGCCGGTGAGGGCGGCGACGTTCGCCCAGGTGGCGGCGTGCGCGGCGACCTCGTCGGCGTTCCCGGCGAGCCGGTCGAGGATGTCCTGCAGGGGCTGGACGTGTTCCATCAGCCACGCCACGCCCCAGGCGGCGAGCGTGCCGATCGGATCCACGACGAGGGAGAGGGTGTCGAGGGCGGTCCCGGCGCCGCCGAGTGTGCCCTCCACCCAGCTGCGGTCCCGGATGCCCTCGCTGATCTGCTGGGCGTCCTCGATCAGCCCGAACCCCGTGACGGCGGTCGTCGAGTCGTGCGCCGGGGCGACCAGCGGCCGGGTCATCGAAGCCCGGCCTCGCCGATGTCCTGCGCGGCCAGGTGATCCGTGTGTTCGGTGGTGGCGACGGCTTCCCGCAGCCGGAGGGCGGTCTCCGTGAGGGCGTCCGCGCTGCCGTTCATCGCGACGATCGCGGACTCGGTGACGCCGCCGAGCAGCAGGGGCAGGAAAGAGCAGAGTCGACCGTACGCCTGGGTGTCCAGGCTGACCTGACCGGCGGCCGCCCGCGCCTGCCGGAGCGCCGCCGCGATGTCGTCGACGGCCGAGCTGTGCCGGACCATCTCGTCGGAGGGTAATCGCAGCCGGTCACCGCTCATCGGAGCGCTCCGCCGGCGGGAAGCGGTGCTGGTAGGCGTCGGTAACGGCCTGGCCTGCGGCGGAGTCCCTGCCGACGGTGTCCCGGACCGCGGCGCTGATCTCGTCGTTGAGCCGGTGCTGAGCCGTCCGCATCACGTCGAGGATTCGTCTGCTCAGCTCCCGGGCGGGAACCTCGTGGACCCGTTCCTCCAGGCGTAGATCGATGATCGCTCCGGTGGAGGCCACCGTGACCACGATGGACTCATCCCGGTTGCCGGCTCGCGCGGTCACATCGGAGACCCGCTGCGCCAGCCGGGCGGCGTCCTGGGCCCGCGCGCCGACGCTCGCGCTCCACTGGTCGAGCCACTCCTCGGCCGCATCGATGTCTCTCGCCACGGGCATCCCCCGGCACGCCGAACATCCGATCAATTGCTGTCCATGTTAATGCCGGGGTTGCTCCCGGTGGTCGCCCGAAGTCTCACCGCGCTGTCAGGGGACTCCATGAGGAGGAAGCCGGTTCCGTCATCGCCGTGCGGCTCCCGGCGTACCTCGTACGGAGGAAACGGTCGGGGATGGCCTGGTCCTAAAATGTCGCCATGCCGGTGTCGCGCAAACGCAAGAAGGCCCGTAAGCCCGCCCCCGCGAAACGGGTGCAGAACCACATCGTCAGTGTGCCCGCGCCGCAACCGGCGCTGATCGACGAGCTGCTGACCGCCCGGTCGGAGCTCGACGCCGGTCGGCGAGTGGCGGCAGCCGGACCCGCACGGGATCTGGTCGCCGGGATCGCGGAGTTCGCGCCGGGCCGCACCGGTGCCGAGGTCGAGGACGAGCTGTGCGTGCGGCTCGGCCCGTTGCTGGCCGAGATGGAGGGCCGGACCGGCGTCGAGGACTACATCAGTGCGGACCTCTTCGCGGAGGTGCTGCTGGGCGTGGTGATCGAGCAGGCGACCGAGGGCACGCTGGGGCACGCGGTGCTTGCGGCCGTCGCCGGTATCGTTCCCTGGACGCCACGGCTCGTCGAGGTGCCGCCGCAGTTCCCCGGCGGTGAGAATCTGCTCGCCGATCGGCCGCTCGCCGGCGAGGTGCTCTGGACCCGGGACGCGTACGGCAGCCGGGTCGGGGTGCTCGCTCCCTTCGACGCGGAGGGGACGGTCCGCTGGTATCTGTGGGACGTGGACGCCTGCACCTTCAAGCCTTTCACGGTGCACAGTGGCTTCTACGCCAATCCGGAGGCGGCGCTCGACGCGTGGCGGGCCGGGGTCGGCGCGACCACGGCGGCCGGCGCCCAGTGGAGCCCGGCCGACATCGCGACGATCGGCGACGTCGTGCCGCAATTCGAAGGGCCTCTACGGTTCGGCGGTGAGCACGCCGCTCAGTTCGCCGAGTACTACCGTGCCCGCAGGCTGGCGGGCACCCTGCTGGAGCTCGATGGATCCGGCGTGACCACGAATCCGCCGGTCGGCCGGGAGACCGCGGCGCGGGAGTTCGCCGACTACCTCACCGGCCGGGGGATCGTGGCGGCCGACGATGTCGGGGACGTCGCGGAGGCGCTGGCCGAGTCGTGGGGTGACGCCGAGAGCGACACCTTCTTCGCCACCTGCTCACCGCACCGGGTGGCCGCCATGACGGTGCACATCCGCGAGTACTACGACGACGAATTCGGGCCGACGGTGCTCACGGCGATGCCGGCGTGGGTCGACTGGCTCGGCGAACGCCTCGGCACGCCGGCGGAGCTGATCGAGCGGTGCCGCCCCTACGCGCATGGCGAGTGGCACCCTGGCCTGGGTACGGACCAGCGGAGGCCGGACTACCAGGCTCGCCTCATCGAGTAAGGGCGGTGAGCCCGGCAGGCCGGCCCGGGCTCGTGGCCATCGTCCCGAGACGGGATGTCCTCGGGTCAGAGACGCCGGAGCTCGTCCAGCGCGGCACCGCCGGCTACCTTCGCCAGGTTCGCGGCATGGTCGCCGGCCACCAGGTCGGCGGCCAGGTCGTCGAGGTCGTCGACCTCGCCGAACCGGGCCCGCAGCAGGAGCGTCATCGAGCGCACGAGCCCTTGCTCGATCCCCTCCGCTCGTCCTTCCGCTCGTCCTTTCGCCCGCCCTTCCACTCGGCCCTTCGCCCGTCCTTCCGCGCGTCCTTCCGCCCGCCCTTCCTCGCGGCCCTCCTCGCGGCCGCGCTGGAGGTTGTCGTGGGCGATCTTCCGAGCGATGCTCGTCTTTTCGAGAGGGAAATTCATGTCCTTTTCTCCCAATTCCTCGAACATCTGAGCGGCGATGTCATGTCCTGCCAGGATACTCATTTCGAAGAGAACCAACTTTTCCTCATCGGTCGTCAACCTCGCGATCTGGCCGACGACTCGGTCCATGACGTCGGGCGGGGGGTCGGCCGACCAGAAGGCGAGCGGGGCGAGAGGGCCGGCCAGGAGTGTGTCCGGATCGAGGTCGTCCGGAACGTTGACGGCGCGGTAGTCCAGTTGGAGACGATCTCGCCGGAAGGTTCCCGGGTGGCCGCCTCCGATCGGCCAGACGACGGTCTGATGGATCCGGGTCGTCGTGTGTTCGTACTTCGCGGCCAGTCCGGCCCAGTACTGGACCATCCGGATCGGGAAGTCGTTGTCCGGCTTGACCTGCACCTCGATGTGGTGGATGTCGAGGGTTCCGTCGGACCGGTACACGAGGAACGTCTTGTCTCGTTGTAGAGGGCGCAGCCGCGGTTGTTCGGTGGGGCCGTCGACGATCATCGTTCGGTCATCGGTCTCGACTCCGCACAGGACCTGTAATGCGACTCGCGGGTGGGCATCGAGCATCGCCTTGTACCGGCCGTCGTAATCCTTGGGCGCGTTCCGTTCGACATTTTCCTGGGGCGGCGCGTGAGACACCTGGATCGCCTTTCCGGTGAGAAAGCCGTGGTCCGTATCGGCCCGGCGCCGCATAGATCTATCAGGATTCGCCGGGGCGGTCCCAGGACAACGCCCTATCGGGTGTTTACCGACGTATAGTCAGGTCGCCGAGGAGGATGTCGAGCAGGCGTTCCTCCATCACGGCCCGGCCGCTCTCGGCGATCGCCTCGGCCAGGGACGGATCCCAGGGGGTCGCGGCCGGGGTGCCGAGCAGCGGCACGCCCTGCCCGGCGGCGGCCGTGTAGTCCGCCGCCCCCATCCGCCAGGGCGTGGCACCCGGATAACGATGCAGGGCAGAACCGGTCAGGCGTACGCCGGTCCAGTCGAAGTCGTTGCGCCAGTGGATCGTGGTTCCGGGCGCGGCCGAGGCCAGCAGCCGGTGTACGGCGGCCGACGGTACGCCCTCGGTGCACACCAACGGCAGCGTCGACCGTCCGGCGGCCGCGCGCAGCACCGCCGGGTTCTCGCAGACGAAGAGCGCCGGCGCGTCGAGGGTGAGCGGGGTCAGCCGCAGCTGGTGCAGGGTGACCCGGAACGGCACGTGGGCGGTGGCGGCCGAGGTCAGCCAGTCGCCGAGGAGGCCGCCGGTGGCGGGCAGGTTCAGCACGAGGACCTGGCTGGCCAGGTCGTCGGGGACCACCCCGGCCAGTTCCCAGAGTGCCCGCTCCTGTTCCGCTCCGGCGGGCACCGCCACCTCGTGCCAGGTGGCGAGGGCGCGCAGCACCAGGCCGCGGACCGGGCCGTCGGCGAGGGCCTTGGTGTCGCCGAGTACCCGCTCCGCGAAGACCGGCATCGGCTCGTCGTCCGCGGGCAGGGCGTCCAGCACCGTGATCACCTGGGGGAAGGGCAGCCCGGAGCGGACGATCCGGGTCAGCGGCAGGGTGTCCAGCCACCGCGCGAACCACGGCTGCCCGGAGTGGGCGGAATCGGACGCCAGCGCCAGTACGGCGTCCCGGCCCACGGCCTCGCGGGCGCGCTCGCCGGGACGATCGCGGACCGGGCCCGCCACCGATGCCAGGCCGGCACCGTACGCGTCGCGGAGGAAGGCGTCCAGCTCGGCCAGCCGGACGGTCACCCGGCCGACCCCGGCGGGCCGGTGCACGCCGGTCACCCCGATCACGACCAGCCGTTCCTCCTCGCCGGGGGAGGCGAGCGAGATCGTGCCGTCGAGGCTGCCGCCGGTGCGTTCCAGGCTGCGCCGGGCCGCCGCGAGCAGCCGCCGCCAGCCCGGCGCGCCCGGCAGGAGGGAGACCGCGTCACTCATGGGACGGCGCCCGGCGGCTCTCCGGTGAGCCGAGCGCCCGGGCCAGCGTTCCGTCGAGATCGGCCACGTTCATCGTCCCGTCCCAGACCAGCAGCACCGTCGAGACGGCGTGCTCCACGGTCGAGTGGGACAGGTCGTAGTGGGCACACCCGGTCACCGCGGGATGCGTGGCCCACAGGTCGTACCCGGTCATGAAGAGATCCAGGTCGAACTGCTTGGCGAGCGACATCAGCTCACCCCGGCCGTTGTCGTCCACCCCGGCGAACGCCTCGTCCAGCCCGAGCAGCCGGGGCGCGTCCGGGCGGGCCGAGCCGAACAGCGCGTTCGCCGCGGCGAAGAGCGGCAGGTGCAGCGAGACCGACTGCTCGCCGCCGGAGAGCTGGCTGTGCCGGGCCCGGGTGAGCGGCTCGGTGACGCCGCCCGGCCGGTGCAGGGTGAACGCGAACACCCGCCACTGCCGGTAGTCCAGGACCTCGGCGAGCAACTCCCGGTACGGCTTCTCCGGCGCCTGGGCGCGGGCCGCCTTGATCCGGCTCGCGAAGTGCCGGCGCAGCGTGGTCAGCTGACCCGGGCCGAGCCGGGCCGGGTCCCGTTCCAGCAGCTTGCAGACCTCGCGCTGCTCCGGGTCGAGCTCGTCGGCGAGCCGCCAGCCGACGCCGACGGTCAGCCCGGACGACATCCGCCGGAGCCGCATCTGGTCGTCCATCTCGCCGACCAGGTCACGGGCCTCGATGGTGCGGCGGTGGATCTGCCCGGCCAGCTGCCCGAGCAGGGCGTCCTCGAAGACGCGCTGCTCCGCGTCGGTGAGCAGCTGCTCCTGGTCACGGCGCTCACCGGCGATGCGCTCGGCGAAGTGCGCGACCGGCGTCATGCCCTGTTCGTCGGCGACCCGCACGACGATCACGCCCTCGTCGGTGTCCCACTCCGGCCGGTGGTCCAGCCCGGCGGCCGGCAGCTGGGCCTGCAGTTCGGTGAGTGCACTGGTCAGCCGGGTCGCGGACTGCTTCAGCGAGCTCTCGGTCGGGCTCAGTTCCCGGGTCGCGGCCAGGATCGCCTCGTGCAGGGTCACCACGGCGGGGTCGAGGTCGCTCTCCGCGGTCTCGGTGGTGGGCCACCGCAGGTGCGGCGGGCAGCGCATCAGACCGAGAAGATCGGTTTGGGCGTACGGGCGGAGCCGTACCGCCTCACGAGCGGCTTCGAGAGCCGCCTCGGCGACCGCGGTCTCCCCCAGCTGGACCCGGGCCTGCGCGCCGGCCTGGTGCTGCAGTGCCGAGGTGTGCGCGTCACGGGCCGCCGACAGCACCGTCTCCGCCGCGGCCACGTCCTGCTCGGTCCGGGCCACGTCGGCCAGCACCTGGGCCGCCTCGGCACCGATCGCCGCGGTGAGGGTGCGCAGCTCCTCGTCCTTCTCGGCGTGCCGGAACCGCGCCTCGCGCGCCGTACCCGCCGCGGCCTCGGCGCGTTCCTCGGCCTCCGCGTGCCGCTCGGCCGCCTCGTCGGCGGCCACCCCGGTGCGCTCCGCGGTCTCGTGGGCGTGCCGCACCTCGATGCCGAGCCGGTCGAACCGGTCCAGGGCGGCGCCGGTCGCGTCCAGGCGGTCCACGGGCAGCGACCGCTCGGCCACCGCCCGGCGCAGCGCCGTGCCCGCGGCGGCCTGCTGGGCCACGGCCGCGTCGAGACGCCCGGCCGCCTCGTGCGCGGCCTCCCGGCGTACCCGGAGAAGGGTCGCGGCCCGGTCGAGAGCCCGCTCGGCCTGGGTGATCGCGGTCCGTGCGGGCAGGGCCGTGCCCGCCGCGCCGACCTCGGCCAGCCGTTCCCGGCGCGCCTCCCGGTCCTTCTCCACTCGGGCGAGGTCCGCGTCCAGGGCGGCGATCCGCTGATCGCACTCGGCGATCCGGGCGGCCCGGCGGGCGGCCCGGGCGGTCGCCCCGATGTACTCGCAGCGGTCCTTGACGAACCGGCCGGTGCCGCTGCCCTGCGCCCAGCGGCCGTCGCCGGTGACGCCGGACGGCCCGGTGACGTCGCCGAGGGCGACACCGTCCAGGACCGCGGTGATCCGTGCGGCGGGCACCATGTCCTGGTCCTCGGCGACCAGCACCGCGGCGAGGGTGGCACCGTCTCCCGGCGGGCCGGCGCGCAGGTGGGCGTCCTGGTCGTCCGGGTGGTCCCGGTCCGGGTGCACCCAGGCGTCCAGCAGTCCGGCGGCGTGCAGCGCGGCCTCGATCGCGGCGGCCTCCGCCGCGGGGACGTGATCGGCGAACCGGACGAGCTGCCACAGTGGAGCGCCCACCCGGCCGGTGCGCGCCGCCGGGCGGGTCGGTGACGGCGGGGGAGCGTCGTCGTGTTCCGCCGCGATCGCCGCGCGTTCGGCGACGACCGTCGTGCGCTCGCCGGTGAGCCGGTCGGCCCGCGCCCCGAGCACGGAGATCTCGTCCCGGATCGCGCCGGTGGGGGCCGCGACGGCGGCGAGATAGAGGTCGCGCAGCGAGGTCGTGGGGTCCGGGACGGAGGCGGCGAGCTCGTCCGGCAGGTCCGGCAGGCCGAGCTCGCCGAGCAGGGCCGCGTGCTCCGCGCCCCAGGCACGGATCGCCGTGCCGGTCCGCTCGACGGCCGTTTCCAGGGCAGCGGCGGCCTCCGCCTCGGCGACGGCCGCGTCGTCGGCGGCGGCCCGGGCGTCCCGGTCGGCCTCGGCGGCCCGGGTGTGCTCCCGTTCCGCCTCGGTGACGCGCCCGGCCAGCTCCCGGACGGCCCGCACGTCCTCGCGACGGGCCTGCGACCGGGCGGCCAGCCGGGTGGCCAGCCCGTCCGGGTATCCGTCCCCGGCCGACCAGTCGACCCCACCGTTCTCCGCCTCGGCGGCCAGGTCGGTGGTACGGCGGGTGACCGTGGCGAGCGCGTCCCGCGCGGTGGTGGCGGCCCTGACCGATTCGGTCCGTCGCCGGCCGGCGGTCTCCCGTTCGGCGGTGACCCGGGCGTCCGCGGCGGTGGCCGCCGTGGCGAGGTCACCGACGTGCCGGTCCAGGTCGGCGAGCTGCTCGTGCGAGCGGTAGGCGGCCGAGCCCTTGAGCCGTTCGAGGTGGGCGCGCAACCGCCCCGGCTCGCCCTCGGCGGCGTGCAGCCGCCCGGCGGCATCCCCGGCCTCCCGGTCCGCGCCGGCGGCCGCCTCCCGGTCGGCGTCGAGGGTGGCGCGGCGTTCCCCGACGGCGCCACGGCGTGCGGTGAGTGCGTCGGCGGCGGCCCGGGCGTGCGTACGCAGGTAGGTCGCGTACACGGCCAGGAACGCGGTGGTCGCCGAGTCGGCGGCGATCAGCCCTTCGAGGGTGCGGGCCACCGCCTCCATGTCGTCGAAGGAGCGGGCCGCCTCGACGAGCAGGTGGTCCTCGACCGGGCGCAGGCCCCGCTGCAGGGTGCGGGAGAGCTCGACCGGGTTGAGATCCTTGGCCAGCTGTGGCTTGCGCAGCGTCAGCACCAGGTCGAGCAGCTGCTCGTAGCGGGCCGGGCCGAGCTCGAAGAGCCGCGCGTCGACCAGGCGGCGGTACTCCTCGGCGGAGTCGCGGACCGCCTCGGCGCCGAGCCGGTCGATCAGGTCACGGCGGGAGACCGGCCGGTCGTCGGCGTCCAGCAGGGAGAGGTCCACGCCGACCCGGCCGTCCGCGACGAAGTGCCAGCGGGTCACCCGGTCGTTGTGCTTGTGCGCGCGCAGCCCGATGCCGATCGTCACGAACCGCTTGCCGTCGCCGAACTCCATCCACACGTACGCGTACGACGACTCCTGCCCGCGATAGAGCAGGTTGGACTTCATCGTCCGGTCCTCGCCGGCGAACGGGTTCAGCCGGCGCGGCTCGATCCGCCCGTCGAGGACGAACGGGAAGAGCACCTCCAGGGCCTTGGTCTTGCCGGAGCCGTTCGGCCCGCGCAGCACCAGCCAGCCGTCGACGAAGAGGAACTCCTCGTCCCGGTAGTCCCAGAGGTTGACGATGCCGGCGCGGGTTGGTGCGAAGCGTGCCAAGACCGATCCTGTCCGAGTCAGAAGAGCGTGCGTTGTTTGACCTGGGCGACCGTGCTGCGGTACCGGCCGATCAGCGGCCGGGCGAGCACCCCGCCCGGCACGTCCAGCACCGCGCCGAAACGGGTGAGCAGCCCGACCGCCTCGGTACGCAGCCGTTCCGGGTCGGCGTGCCACGCCGCGCCGAACGCCGACCCGTACGTCCGCAGGATCTCCGCGGTGGCCTCACGCAGGAAGCTCTCGGTGATCAGCGGCAGCCGCCGCTGGTCGGCGTCCCCGTCGGCCTCGCCGGTCTCGCCGGTCTCGAACCGCCGGGCCGGATCGTCCTCGGCGGGCAGCGGGACACCCGTGGGCAGGCCCGCGTCGATCTGGCTGATCAGCTTCTCCTGGGCCTCGCCGGGCTCCGGGACCGGTATCCGCCGGGCGCGGCGGCCGTCCGGGTCGGCGACCCGTTCGGCTATCGCGACCGCCAGCAGCACCGCGGCCTGCGCCACCGAACCGGTACCCGGGAACCTCTCGGCCGACCAGCCGGCGGTGTCGACCAGCAACACGCCCTCGGCCCGCCGCTCCAGCCGCAGGCCGGTCAACCGGGCGAGGTCGGCGGGGAGGGCCTGCCCGCGCAGATGGTTGCCGATCTCGGCGGCGACGTCGTCGTAGTAGACGACCGGCCGTTCCACCACGGCCCGGCGGGCCGCCTGCGCCGCGGCGCGTCGCTCGGCGTTGCCGCTGCTGCTCAGCGACCGTTCCAGGAGGGCGGTCACCGAGGCGAGGTGCTGCAGTACCCGGGGCGGGCGGAACAGGGCGAAGACCGCATCCCGGGCCACGTCGTAGAGGGCCTCACCGGCGCCCGGATCGCTGGCCCAGGCGGCGCTGGAGCCGTCGGCCAGCCGCAGCACGCCGCGGTCCTCCAGCCAGGCGACCGCGTCGACGAAGGCGCGCCGGTCGGCGGCGGTGTCCGGGTCCAGGCCCAGGCCGGCGATCCGGTTGGCGTCGGCGGCGACCGCGCCGGCCAGCTCGCTGAGCGTGATCTGGATGCCGGCCCGGCCCAGCGTCGCCAGGCAGAGCGTCAGGTAGGCGTAGCGGCGGCGGTCGAACGGGCGGCCGGTCCGCGACTCCGCCGGACGGTCGACGACCAGCTGATCGGTGGTGCGGACCAGGCGGGCGGTGCCGCCGTGCAGCTCCAGGCGGTAGCCGAACGCCTCGGCGAGATCACGGCGCAACTCGGCGGCGAACCGGCGGACCCGGGGCAGGGCCTTCTCGTCCGGCCAGGTCGTGGTGATCAGCGGGTGGCGCAGGACCAGTCGTACCGCGCGCTGATAGTCGGCGAGCTCCAGGTCGGAGACGTCGGCGGCGAACCTCATACGGTGGCGGGCTCCCTTCGGCCCAGGGCGGTGTGCTCGGCCGGGGTCACCGCGAGCCGGTAGCCGTCGAGGTGCAGGCGACCGGAGACGGTGGGCACCGTGGTGAACCGGCCGGGGCACGGGGTGAGGGTCAGGCGTACGCCGAAAGCGGCCGCGGCCAGGGGCGCCTCACCCCGCCCGGCCACCCGCGCGGCCAGCGCGATGTCCAGCAACCGGCGCAGCGCCGCGGCCTGGTCGTCGTCGAGCACCTCCGCGCCGACCAGCCCGGCCGCGGCCCCGGCCTGCCGGCGTTCCTCGGCGACCTGTCGTTCGCGGAGGGCCCGGCGGGGTGCGTCCGAGCGGTCGATGCGGGCCGGGCGGCCGTTGCCCTGCCCGGGCATCCGGCCGGACTGCACCAGTGAGCGGGACAGCTCCACCGCCGGCGCCTCCCACCAGGAGAGGCGGCTCGCGATCGCCTCGGGGTCGGCGTACGCCACCCCGGCGTGCCGCGGCGCGCCCAGGCCGAAGACCACGTCGAAGATCGCGTGCGCGGCGCCGTCGGAGCCTGCGCCGGTGAACCAGGCGGCCAGGTGCCGCAGTTGCGACTCCCGGCTCACCCCGCCCCGGCGTGCCTCGGTGACCCGCCGCAGCAGGGCCAGCACGTCGCCGATCGCGGCCATCGTCGCGCCGGAGAGCCGGTCGGCCTCGCTCATCCGGTCGTTCGCCGGAGCCAGCCAGGAGCGCAGGCCGGTCCAGCGGCGCCGCCAGTCGGCGAGCCGCTCGACGGGCGTGGTGAACAGTCGCTCGTCGGCCTCGGCCGCCGCCTCGATCATGCGCTCCAGGCCGGTCTCCTCCACCTCGAGGACGGCCTCCCGGAGCCGGGGCGTGTAGCGCTGCAGCTCGTCGTGGAAGTCGCGCAGGTGCACGAGCAGCGCGTCCTTGTGGCTGAGGAACACCTCGGGCCGTACGTCGTGGGTCCGGCCCAGGTCGCCCAGCATGTGATAGAAGCGGGCAGCGCGCTCGGCGACGTCGGCGAGGGCCCGGTCGAGCCGGTTGAGCTTGCGGTACACCTCCTCGGCGTCGCCGCTCTCGTTCGCGGCGCGCAGCGCCTTCAGGTCGGCCAGCAGGTCGGCGAAGACCAGCCGGGAGAGGGTGCTGTCGTCGATGCCGGCGGCCAGCACGCTCTCCACCGCCCGGTGCGCGCGGTATCCCGCCTCGGTGAACTGATAGACCGAGTGACGGTTGCGGTACTCGGCGAGGGTGGCCGCGCGGGTGCCGTCCTGGCCGCGGTCCAGCACACCCCATTCGACCAGCGCGTCGAGCAGCCGGGGAAGATCCATGGTGGACGGATCGGGGCAGTCGCGGTGCTCGGCCGCGAGCCCGGCCAGCGCGGCCTGCACCTCGGTGGTGTGCAACACGACGTGGTACGACGAGCGGGCGGTGTCGAACGCGCGGAGCAGCCACAGGTAGGCCAGCCGGTTGTCGGCGTTGACGTATCCGAATAGGCGCATCCGGTCATCGAGACCGAAATCGTCCAGCCCGAATGTGGCGTCTCGCGTCTCCGGCACTGTCCCACCCTACCCAGCCCGCCGCACCGCCCCGCTCACCGCCCGTCCGTCGCGCGCGTCGTCCGCTCCCCGGCGGGCGCCGGATCACGAACGCCGGAGATCCTCCAGTGCGGCACCGTTCACGACTTTCGCGAGGTTGGCCTCATAATCGTCGGCGACCAAGGCCGCCGCGAGTTCCTCCACACCGTCGAAGTCACCGTGCCTGGCCTTCAGGAGAAGCGTCATCGAGCGCACGAGCCCTCGCTCGAGCCCCTGTTCGAGGCCTTTCTGGAGGTACTTGTTGGCGATCTCCTGGCCGACTTCCGTCGTTTCCAGACGAAATACCATGCCTCTGCCTTTCAGTGACGTGACCACCTGAGCTGCGACGTCATCTCCCGCCAGCATACTCAGCTCGATGAGGACGAGTTGTTCCTCGTTGTCTGCCAGGTTTGCGATCTGCGTGGCGACCTAAGGCCTGTTTCATAACTGAGGCGGGGCTGCGGAGGGGTCCAGCTTCCGTCTGACGGCGTCCCGTGAGGGCCCAGTTCCAACACCGGGAGCTGGGCCCTCACGGGCCGACGCCAGACGAAACCTGGACCCCGCCTCGCTCTCGCCCCAGTTATGAAACAGGCCTTAGTCGACGGCGTCGGGTGGGCACCGGGTCGACCAGAGGGCGAGTGGGGCGAGGGGACCGTTCAGGAGTGCGTCGGGGTCGAGGTCGTCCGGGACGTTCACCGCGTTGTACTCCAGTTGGAGGCGGTCCCGGCGGATGTGGCCGGGTAGTCCGCCGCCGATGGGCCAGACCACGGTCTGGTGGATCCGGTGTCTGGTCGCCTCGTACTTGGCGGCGAGGCCGGCCCAGTACGCGACCATGCGTACCTGGAATTCGTCGGTGCGTTTGACCTGGATCTCGATGTGATGGATGTCGACGGTGCCGTCGGGCTGGGTGATGACGAAGACCTTGTCCCGCTGGCGGCTGCGCAGCCGGGGCTGTTCGGTCGGGCCGTCGACGATGACGGCGCGATCGTCGGGGCCGGCTCGGCACAGGAGTCGTAATGCGTCTCTGGGGTGTGCTTCGAGCAGTGCCTTGTACAGGCCGTCGTAGTCCCGTTTCGGTATGTCGGGCACGTGTGCTGGTCCCTTCTCGGAGAGAAGCCGGGCTCGATGCGGCGCGGCGTGCGGCATAGATCTACCAGGATTTGGCTGCCTGGTCCCATGACAACGCCTGAAAGGGTGTTTACCTGCGAATAGGGCCTCGTGTGGGGGAATGTTCGCGCGGGGGTGGGCTCCTAGGATTCCGCTATGCCGGTGTCGCGGAAACGGAAGAAGGAACCCAAGCCCGAACCCTCGGGGCGGAGCAGGGCGCCCGCTCCCGCGATGTCCGCGCGGCAGCGGGCCGATGTCCGTGAACTGCTGGCGGCGCAGCGGGAGATCGACGCCGGCCGCCGGGCCGCCGCCCTCGGGCCCGCGGGCGAGGTGATCGCGGCGCTCGCGGCGTTCGCGCCGGGCCGGAGCGCGAGCGAGATCGAGGAGGAGCTGCGAGCGAGGATCGCCGGGGCCGGGGCCGGGGCCGAGGCGGGGGAGGGGGTCGCCGGGGATTTCTTCGCCGAGGTGCTGCTGAGCCTCGCGGTGGAGCGGGCGACGGCGGGGACGCTGCCGCAGCCGGTGCTGTCCGCCGTGGCCGCGGCGGTGCGCGGGATGTCGGATAAGGCCCGGAGTGAACCAGGAGACTGACTCTGGGTAGTTGCCTTGTCGCGCCTAGTACCCCTATCGTGTCGGCGTGGCGTCGGGCGAGGTCGATACGTGGGCGGTCGGCCGTGTCCGGGAGATGGGGATCGGCGGGGAGCGGTACCGTCTCATCGGGACGGTCACCGAGACGCTCGGTGGGTCGTACCGGCTGTTGCGCGCGGATGCCCGGCAGATCAGCACCCCGGCGCGGGAGGTCTGCCTGACCCGGCTGGAGGCCGCACCGGAGGCGATCGCCAAGACGGCGGAGCTCAAGGTGGAGGCCCGGCTGCACGAGAGGGTCGCCGGGCTGCCGCGGCTGCTGGCACGCGAGGAGCGCGGCGGGGTGTTCAGCTTCGTCACGGCGATGCCGGCCGGCGCGGCGCTTCCCGCGGTGCACGGCCGCCCGCCGTACCCGATAAAGGTGTTGAACGCGCTGGTCAGATCGATACCCCAATTGGGGCGTACGCTCGAGAGCCTGCACGTGAGCGGCCGGGCGCACCGCGCCCTGCGGCCGGAAGTGCTCATCGCCTCGCGTGATCGTCTCTGGTTGCGGGACGCGGGGCTGGCGGCGACGCCGCCGGTGGCCGGGGAGGGTGTGCGTGAGTACCGCGCACCCGAGCAGGAGCGGCCGCTGCTGAGTCAGCCCGGGCCGCCGGCCGACGTCTATCAGCTCGCGGCGATCGTCTATCACCTGGCGACCGGGGAGCCGGCCGGTTCCGATCCCCTGCGGCCCACCCTGCTGCGGCCGGAGTTCGTCCCGGCGCTGGAGGAGCCGGTGCTGGCGGCGCTGGCCTCCGATCCGCGGCGGCGGCCGTCGTTGCGGGAGTTCCTGGCGTCGCTCGAGGCGCCGTTCTGAGCTGTCAGGACGTTCATAGGTTGCTGTCGAATCGCTGTGAATATCCGCCGGAGCGCGGCCGCGGGTGTTGATGAAGGTGAATAGCGACAGCTCAGGGGCGCTTTTGAGTCGTCTGTGAGGGCGGGCGGCGAATTGACAAGCGCGCGTTCCGTTGACTTTATTGTCAACGATCTGGGCGTTCGCTGAGAAGGAGCAATCCGTGTTCACATCCACCACGCCGCGGCGCCGATGGACGGCCCTCGCCGGTGCCGCCGCCTCGGCGGTGCTGCTGCTGGGCACCGCAGCCTGCAGCGGGTCCGACGAGGACAAGGGGACGACCGCCGAGGTCAAGTCCTACGACAAGAGCGTCGCGGGCGTGGTCGAGGCGGCCACCGCGTTCCTCGCCACCCTGGACGCCGACCAGACGGCCGAGGCCCAGCTGGACTTCACCCAGGAGACCGCGGTCAGCTGGTCCAACCTGCCGTGCGGCTCCAGCTGCCGGCCGGGTGTGCGCTTCGGTGACCTGAACGAGAGCCAGCTCGCGGCCGCCAAGAGCGTGTTGCTGACGGCCTTCGGTACCGGCGAGGGCAGCGGCTACGACCAGATGATGCAGATCCTCAAGGCCGACACCTACCTGAACAGCGTCCAGGCCAGCGGCACCGGCGGCGGCCCGGGTGCGGGTGGCGTGTCCGGCGCTCCGGGCGGCGGCCAGGCTCCCGGTGGCGCCTCGGGTGCTCCCGGTGGCGGCCAGGCTCCGGGCGGCGCGTTGCCGTCGGGTGGTCCCGACGGCGGTGGCTTCCCCGGTGGCGGCGCGTCGGGTGCGCCGGACGGGGGCGGCTTCCCCGGTGGCGGCGCGTCCGGTGGCCCGGGCGGCGGTGGCCAGGCTCCCGGCGGTGCCGGCGCCTCCGGTGGTCCCGGCGGCGGTGGCAACGGCGGTGCCGGCGGCTACTCCGGTGACACGTACTTCATCGCCTTCCTCGGCACCCCCAGCACCACCGGCACCTGGCAGCTCAACTTCGGTGGCCACCACCTCGCCACCCACCTGACCTACAAGGCCGGCCAGGTCACCGGCGCCTCCCCGTTCTTCATCGGCGTCGAGCCGACCACCTGGACCGAGGACGGCACCACGTACGCCCCGCTCGAGGGCATGCACAGCGCGATGCTGGCGATGACCAGCGGGCTCAGCGCCGACGAGCAGGCCGCCGCGAAGCTCTCCGAGTCCTTCAGCGACGTCCTGGTCGGCCCGCAGGAGGACGGCCAGTTCCCGGCGACGAAGGAGGGCCTGCAGGTCAGCAAGCTCACCGACGACCAGAAGAAGCTGGTCCTCGCCGCGATCAAGCCGTGGGTCGCGAACGCCGACGACGCCACCGCCACCTCCCTGATGAGCACGTACGAGTCCGAGCTCGACGACACGTACATCGGCTGGTCCGGCACCACCTCGCTGACCAACCACGCCGACTACGTCCGGATCGACGGGCCGAGCGTCTGGATCGAGTTCGTCTGCCAGAACGGCGTCGTCCTGTCGAACCAGATCCACTACCACACGGTCTACCGCGACCACACCCGTGACTACGGCGGTGAGTTCACCTTCGCCGCGAAGTAGACGCGACGTGAGCGGACCAGGACGGAGTGACATTTCCATCCTGGTCCGCCGCGTGACGAGCCACTAAATTGTGGCGATGGATGCAGCCGAAGCCCGCGCCCGCGTCACCGCCATCCGCGAATCCGGCGGCAAGGCCACCATCGACGAGCTCGACGAGATCTGGGCGGCGCTGCCGACCGTTCGTCCCGACGCGATCCTCGGCACCTGGGCCGGCAGTGAATTCGTGACCGGGCACAGCTTCGAGGGCAGCCTCGCCCGCGTCGGGTGGTACGGGAAGACCTTCGCCTCGCTCACCGACGTCACCCCGATCGTCTGCCGGGCCGACGACGGTTCCCTGTACGCGAACATCGAGCTGGCCAAGGGCGGCGCGAGCCTCTGGAGTGTCGAGTTCCGCGGCGAGACCACCGCGACGATGGTCTACGACCGGCGGCCGATCCTCGACCATTTCAAACCGGCCGGCGAGGACACCCTGCTCGGGGTGATGAACGGCCGGGGCGTCCTGGACGGCGGCCGCCACTACTACTTCCTGCTGGACCGCGCCTGAGATGCGGGCCCGGGCGGCACTGGTCGAGGAACCCGGCGGCCCCTTCACGATCCACGACGTGGAGATCGGCGAGCCGCGCGACGACGAGATCCTGGTGGCGATGGCCGCCGTCGGTGTCTGCCACACCGACCTGAGTATGCGACGGCAGTGGCCGGCCGCCCGCACCCCGATGGTCTTCGGTCACGAGGGCGCCGGCACCGTGCTCGCGGTCGGCGCCGGGGTCACCACGGTCGCGCCCGGCGACGCGGTCTGCCTGAGCTACCGCAGCTGCGCGGCCTGCGACGAGTGCCGCGCCGGGCACCCCGCCTACTGCCTGCGCAGCGGCCTCAACACCCGCGGCACCCGCCCGGACGGTACGACGCCGCTGACCAGGAACGGCGCACCGGTCTACGGCGGCTTCTTCGGGCAGTCCAGCTTCGCCACGCACGCGATCGCGTACCAGAGCAACACGATCCGTGTTCCCGCCGACCTCCCGCCGGTGATCGCGGCGCCGCTCGGCTGCGGCGTGCAGACCGGTGCCGGCACGGTCTTCAACGTCCTCGACCCCGCGCCCGGCGACAGCGTCGTCATCTTCGGCGGTGGGGGCGTGGGGTTGAGCGCGCTGCTCGCCGCCGTCAGCCGTGACTGCGCGGTGACGGTGGTCGAGCCGGTCGCGTCCCGCCGCGCGCTGGCACTGAGCCTCGGCGCGGTCGCGGCGCTGGATCCGTCCGGGAAGCCGCCCGGCGGTTTCCACCACGCCGTCGACACGACCGGCCGCTCCGACGTCATCGGGACGGCGATCTCCGCGTTGCGCCGCCGGGGGACGCTGGCGCTCGTCGGCATCGGCACGACGGCGACCGTCGACGTGATGACCGTGCTGTACCACGGCATCCGGATCCGCGGCGTCATCGAGGGCGACGCGGACCCGGCCACCTTCCTGCCGTACCTGATCGACCTCTACCGGCAGGGCCGTCTCCCGGTCGACAAGCTCGTCACCGAGTATCCCTTCGCCGAGATCGAGGCGGCCGCGACCGGCGCCGCCGTCAAACCCGTGCTCACGTTCGGCGGCGACCGAACCAGCGGGTGAGGTGCGCGTCGAGGTCCTCCTGGTCGTCGCCGGCCCAGGCGACGTGGCCGTCCGGCCGTAGCAGCACCGCGGGCACGGCCGGCTCGTCGCCCGACTCGGTGACGTGGTCGACGCGGTCCGCCCAGCCGCCGGCCGAGAGGCGCCCGGTCCGGTCGAGCAGCAGGCCACGGCCGGTCCGCAGGAGTTCGTAGAGACGGCCGTTCTTCAGCGGCAGGTCGCGCAGGCGGCGGCCGACCAGGTCGTCGTCCGCGCCGAGGTCGTAGCGGAGGTGGATCGCGCCGATCCGGGCCATCAGGTGCCGGTTCACCTCCGGGATGTCCATCAGTTCGTCGAGCAGGCGCCGGACGGCCTGCGGTCCCGGCTCGGTGGCGAGCAGCTGCATCTGCGCGCGGGTCAGGTCCAGCACCGCGGCGGCGACCGGGTGCCGCTCGGCGTGGTAGGTGTCCAGCAGGTCGTCCGGCGCCCAGCCCCGGATCTGTGCGGCCAGCTTCCAGCCCAGGTTGAACGCGTCCTGGATCCCGAGGTTGAGCCCCTGGCCACCGACCGGCGGGTGGACGTGCGCGGCGTCGCCGGCCAGCAGCACCCGACCGTCGCGGTACCGCTCGGCCTGCCGGGTCGCGTCCCCGAACCGGGACGTCCAGCGCGGCGAGTGCACCCCGAAGTCGGTACCCGCGGTGGCCAGCAGCTGTCGCCGGAACTCGTCCAGCGTCGGCGGGACGCTCCGGTCCGCGGCCACCCCGTCGGCGGGCACCACCACGCGGTACATCCCGTCGCCGACCGGCCCGAGCCCGAAGCGCTTCTGGGTCTCCCGGACCCGGGTCACCACCTCGGCCACCGCCTCCGGCGTGGCCGTCACCGCCATCTCACCGAGCAGCGTCTCGGTCCGGCTCGGCTCACCGGGGAATCCGATCCCGAGCAGCTTGCGTACGGTGCTCCGCCCGCCGTCGCACCCGACGAGATAGCGGGCGCGCAGCTCGGTCCCGTCCGCCTGCAGCACCGTGACCCCGTCGTCGTCCTGGCGCAGTCCCACCAGCTCGGCGCCGCGCCGGATGTCCGCCCCGGCCTCGGCGGCGTGCTCGGCCAGCAGCCGGTCGGTGACGGTCTGCGGCACACCGAGGATGTACTCGTGCGCGGTGTCCAGCCCGTCCGGCCACGGCTTCGCGATCCCGGCGAAGAACCCGCCGGCCTTGTACTGCTTCCCGTGTTCCAGAAAGCGCTCCAGGAGCCCGCGCTGGTCCATCACCTCGACGCTGCGGATGTGCAGCCCGAGCGCCCGGACGAACGGCGGCGGCGCGGCGTCCTTCTCCAGCACCACCACGCCGACCCCGTGCAGCCGCAGCTCGGCGGCGAGCATCATCCCCGTGGGCCCGCCGCCGGCAACGATCACATCGATCATGAGAGCCCCCATTTTCCCAGGTGAACAGCGATTCTCCGCCGCTGCCGGGGTCTTGCCGCAAGGCCCCCTCTGCGATATACGTTGAATATGGGAGCCGGTGCTGTATTTCCGGCCCGGAAACTGTGTATTGCATCTGCCGGTGGCCGTTGACGCTGCGGAGTCTCCCCGGCTTCTCTTGATCAATGCGCTATCGGCAGGCCCTGCACGGGCACACCTACGAGTTCGACGGGCTCGTGGACGTGATGGCCAAGGCCACGCCGTCGCGGTCCGGGGACGTGCTGGCCGGATGCGCGGCGCGGACCGACGCCGAGCGCGCCGCGGCACGGTGGGTGCTGGCCGACGTGCCTCTCACGGCGTTCCTGAACGAGCCGCTGGTGCCGTACGAGAAAGATGATGTGACGCGGTTGATCGTGGACACGCACGATCCGGTGGCCTTCGCACCGGTGCGGCATCTGACCGTCGGCGGGTTCCGGGAATGGCTGCTCGACCTGGTGGCGCGGCCGGGCGCGAGCACGGTGCTGAGCGCGCTGGCGCCCGGGCTGACGCCGGAGATGGTCGCGGCGGTCTCCAAGCTGATGCGCAACCAGGATCTGGTGGCGGTGGCCGCGGCGACCTCGGTGGTGACCGGCTTCCGGACCACGCTCGGGCTGCCCGGCCGCCTCGCGACCCGGCTCCAGCCGAACCATCCGACCGACGACCACGCCGGGGTGGCGGCCGCGATCCTGGACGGGCTGCTGCTCGGCTCCGGCGACGCGGTGATCGGTATCAACCCGGCCTCGGACAACCCGCGGACCGTGGCCCGGCTGCTGCACCTGATCGACGAGGTACGGCAGCGGTACGCGATCCCCGCCCAGTCCTGCGTCCTCACCCACGTCACCACCACGATCGACCTGATCGCCGCGGGCGCCCCGGTCGACCTGGTGTTCCAGTCGATCGCCGGTACCCAGGCCGCGAACGCCGGCTTCGGGGTGGAGCTGTCGATGCTCGCCGAGGCGAAGGCCGCCGCGGAGTCCCTCGGGCGCGGCACCGTGGGGCAGAACGTCATGTACTTCGAAACCGGGCAGGGCTCGGCGCTCTCCGCGGACGCCCACCTCGGCGTGGGCGGGCGCCCGGTCGACCAGCAGACCCTGGAGGCGCGCGCCTACGGGGTGGCCCGGGCGTTCGACCCGCTGCTGGTCAATACGGTGGTCGGGTTCATCGGGCCGGAGTACCTCTACGACGGCAAGCAGATCGTCCGGGCCGGGCTGGAGGACCACCTCTGCGGCAAGCTGCTCGGGCTGCCGATGGGCGTGGACGTCTGTTACACCAACCACGCCGAGGCCGACCAGGACGACATGGACACCCTGCTCACCCTGCTCGGGGTGGCCGGGTGCACGTTCGTGATCGCGGTGCCCGGCGCGGACGACGTGATGCTCGGGTATCAGTCGACGTCGTTCCATGACGCCCTCTACGTACGGAAGGTGCTCGGTAAGAAGCCGGCGCCGGAGTTCGAGGCGTGGCTGAACGGGGTGGGCCTGCTCGGGAACGACGGCTCGGTGCTGGCGATCGACCCGACCTCGTCACCGCTGCGCGCGATCACCGGGGTAGCGGCGTGAGCGCGGACTTCTGGCAGCCGCTGCGGGCGCTGACCCCGGCGCGGATCGGGATCGGGCGGGCCGGGAACGGCCTCTCCACCCGGGCGGTCCTCGAAGCGGGCGCGGCACACGCGCTGGCCCGCGACGCGGTACACCTGCCCCTGGACGTGGACGCGCTCGCCGCGGAGCTCGGCGGGGAGTGCCTGCGGGTCGCCTCGGCCGCGCCGGACCGCGCCACCTACCTGACCCGGCCCGACCTGGGGCGCCGTCCGGACCCGGCGACGCCGCCGCCCACCGTGGACGAGCCGGCCGATCTCGTGGTGGTGCTCGCGGACGGGCTGTCGGCGACGGCCGTACAGAAGCATGCTCTTCCGCTGTGGAGATCTCTGCGGGACGCACTGCCCGCCGACGTCGTGGTGGGCACGCCCGTCATCGCGACGCAGGCCCGGGTGGCTCTCGGCGATCACATCGGCGCGGCGCTGCGGGCCCGGATGGTGCTGGTGCTGATCGGCGAGCGTCCCGGGCTCTCCTCGGCGGACAGCCTCGGCGCGTACCTGACCTGGGATCCCCGGCCGGGCGTGCCGGACTCGGCCCGCAACTGCGTCTCCAACATCCGCCCGCCGCACGGCCTGGACTACGCGACCGCGACCCGGACGATCACCGCGCTGATCACCGGGGCCCGGCGGCTCGGCGCGACCGGGGTCCGGCTCAAGGACACCTCACTCGACGCTGTAGTCGAGCATCGCGACCGAGACGATCTCGCCGTCGCGGATGGTCACCAGGGCCGGCCAGGGTGACGGCTCGGCGCCGCTGAAGGTCCGGAACTCCTCCGCGGTGACCGGGCAGAGACCGGTGTGGGTGGTGGCGTCCAGGCACTTCTTCGGCTGGTTGCGGAAGTCGAGGTACTCGACCTTCGCGACCGTGGGCAACACCACCCGGGTGGCGCTGGCGACCGGCACGTAGCTCTTCGTGCACTGCGGCGAGGTGTCCGCAAGCGCATACTTCGCGCAGTACTCGGCCCCGGTGTAGAACGCGGACGGCTCCAGGATGCCGACGCGGTGGGCGTCGTGCAGGTAGTAGAAACCCGCGGTGAACTGGGCGTCCCCGGTCAGGAACGCCGGAGTCCCCGGCGTGCCGGTGTCGCCGCCGGACCGCAGCTCGGCGTCGGTGAAGGTGACGACGGCCCTGCCGCTCTCCGGTGCCACCGCGCCGAGCAGGACCCGGCCGCTGATCAGTGAGGACTCGGTCAGCTCACCCTCCAGGACGGCCGTGCCGTCGACCGCGACCGTGGCCCTCTGGTCCGCGGTGACCACCTGGATCCGGTGCGCCTCCCCGATCGTGGTGGCCAGCCTCTCGGTGGCGATGACGTTCTCGAAGCCGTCGATCGTGCTGATCAGCGTCACCGTGTCCGGGCAGAGGGCGACCCGGTACGCGTCCGCGAAGTAGTCGTCCTCGACGTCGCTGGAGGCCCGGAACCAGATCGCCGCGCAGGAGCGGGAGTTGGCCAGGGTGGCGTCGACGGTGGCGTTCTGGCTGCTCGGGAAGACGGTGCCGAGCCACGAGCCGCACGGCATCACGTCGCCGGCCTTGGCGGTCACCCGCAGGCCGTTCTGGTGCGCGCACGCCCCGCTGTCCCCGGTCTTCGCCTCGAAGGCGCCGTCCTTCGCCCGCAGCGCGTCGAAGACCGACGGGCCGGCGACGGTGGCGGCGGCCGCGGGTGCCGACGCGGACGCGGACGGTTCGGCCACGCTGCCCTGCGCCGCCGGCTCCGCGTGGCTCCGCAGCGCGGCGGCGCCCACCACGGCGAGCGCGGTCGCGGCCACCACGGCGGTCGCGGTGGCGACCATCGCGGTACGCCGCCGGCCCGGGCGCGTGCGGGTTCCGCTGGTCCGGTACCGGCCGGACTGCTGGGCCGCCTCCGCCTCCCGCTTGATCTCCACGGGCAGCGGGGGAGCGGAGGGCCCCGACCCGGTGACGAGCAGCCGGTCGAGCAGTTCCGGGGCGGTGGGCCGGTCGGCCGGGTCCTTCTCCAGCGCCGCCGAGACCAGCGCGGTCAGGTACGGCGGCAGGTCGGTGAGCCGGGGCGGCTGGGTGAGGATCCGCGCGGCGGTGGCGGCCGGGCTGTCCCCGCCGAACGGGGTCCGGCCGGTGCCGGCGTACGTGACCACGGCACCCCAGGCGAACACGTCCGCGGCCGGGGTGAGCAGCCGGTCGGTCTCCGGGTCGAACCGCTCCGGCGCCATGTACGCCAGCGTGCCGACCATCTCCTCGGCACGGGTGTGGAAGCTGGTCGGTTCGAGGGGCCGGGCGATACCGAAATCGATCACCTTCGGGGTGCCCAGCGCGAAGAGCACGTTGCGCGGCTTCAGGTCGCGGTGGATCACCCCGGCGCCGTGGATGGCGGCGAGCGCGGCGGCCACCCCGACGGCGACGCCGTGCAGGTTGCCGCCGGTCAGCGAGCCCTGCTCCTCGACGACCTCGTTGAGCGTGGGGCCGTCCACGTACTCGACGACCAGGTACGGCGTCTGGTGGTCCGGGTCGGCGTCGAGCACCTCGGCGGTGCAGAACGGCGGGACCTGCCGCGCCCGGTTGACCTCGCTGCGGAAACGGGCCCGGAAGTGCTCCTCGTGGGCGTACTCCGGCCGGATGACCTTGATGGCGACCAGCCGCCCGCCGGGCGCCTCCGCGAGGTAGACCGCGCCCATGCCGCCCTGGCCGAGCCGGGAGAGTGTCCGGTATCGGCCGATGAACGGGGGATCGGTGGATCGCAGGGGATCTGCCACGACGTAGGAAACTACCGTGACCCGGCTCCGGATCAAATCAAGCGCTGATCACACTCGGTGCATTCATCGAGCTTGATCACGATCTGCCGTGCCGGGATGTCGGAATGTCGTCACCTGATGTGCCGCCGGCGCGGTGGCTGTGGCAGCTGATCGAGCCGTTCCACGCGGTCCTCTACTACGCGCCCGAGGTCACCGCCGAGGCCGCCGCTCTCGGCTATGACACGGCCACCCGCTGGCCGAGTTACTTCGCCTGGCGGGCCGCTCCGCTCGGCCCGGCGGGGGTCGCGGCAGTCGGTTCGGCTTTCTACAGCTTCTCCTTGGGTACGGTCGGAGCACACGTGCCGTCCGCGTGGGCGGTCCGCCCGCCGGAGGTGCTGGTGGAACGGCGTCTCGTGGCCGTCGACCGGGCGCTGCGCACGCTGCTCGGCCCCCTGCTCGGATCGCCCGAGCTGGCCGCCGCCGCGGAGCTGGCCCGGCGCGCGGCGGGGGCGGACGGTCGCCTACCGCGCGGACATGGACGCGGTGCCGCCGGACGACCAGATCGGCGGCGGCACGGCGCCGGCCCACCTCTGCGGGCACGACCTGCACACCACCATCGGGATCGGGGTCGCGGAGAGCCTGGCCCGGGGGCGGCGGCGGCTCAGCGGGCGGGTGATGTTCGTCTTCCAGCCCGCCGAGGAGACGCTCTCCGGCGCCGCCGCGATGTTCGCCGACGGCGTCTTCGCCACGATCCGGCCGTCCGAGATCCACGCCCTGCACTGCTTCGCGATGCCGGTGGGCCGGTTCGTCACCACCGCCGGTTTCGGCCTGCCCGGCCGGGATCGCGGCGTCGCCGTCACCGGGAGTGACGAGGAGGCCGCCGCGGTCGCCGCCGCGCTGAACGGGCTGAGCACGGTGGCCCGTCCGGCGACGCCCGCCGATCTGGAACGCCTGGTCAACGACGTCCTGACGCCGCACGGCCCGCTGGAGCGGTTCGTCTTCGTGCAGGCCCGCGCGGCCGACTCCCAGGTGCAGGTCACCTTCCGCTGCTGGCCGGAGGAGCGCTACCGCGACGTCCGCGAGTCCATCCGCGCCCTCGCCCCGACCGTGGTCTTCCCGAGCGACCCCTTCCCCGCGATGGTCACCCCCGAGCGCGAGGGTCACGCTCTGCAGCGTTTCCTCAACGCCCTTCCCGCGTACGGATCCATCCCGTTCAGTGGCGAGGACTTCGCGCTCTTCCTGAACGAGATGCCCGGGACGTACACCTTCCTCGGGGTACGCCGGCCGGGCGCCCCGATCGAGACGAGCTATCCGCACTTCGCGACGTTCGACCCGGACGAGCGCGCGATCGGCCACGGCGTCCGGGCGATGACGAGCTGGCTGACGCACCGGGCCGCTATGACCGGCATCACGCGCTGAACTGTCACGCCGGGCATGCCCGCATCCGTCGTTGCCGCATGACGCAACGCATGTCCTGGACCGATGTGGTGCCCGACGGCTACGCCGCCATGGCCCAGCTGGAGAAGTACACCCGCGCGACGGTCGACCCGATCGTGCTCCACCTGATCAAGATCCGCGCCTCGGTGCTCAACGGGTGCGCGTTCTGCCTGGACATGCACGTCCGGGAGGCGCTCGCCGACGGCGACGACCAGCGCCGCCTCTTCGCGGTGGCGGCGTGGCGGGAGGCGCCCTTCTTCGACGAGCCGGAGCGTGCCGCGCTCGCCCTCACCGACGCGGTGACCAGGCTCGGCGACCACGGCGTCCCGGACGACGTCTACGACGAGGCGGTCGCCCGCTGGGGAGAGGAGGGGACAGCCAACATGATCCTGGCGATCGGCACCATCAACGTGTGGAACCGCATCGTCATCACGACCCGCAAGCAACCCCCGACGGAGTGAGCGCGGAGTTCGTCCGGCATCGGCCGATGCTGCGCGGGCTCGCGTATCGGCTGGTGGGGACCGTGCACGACACGGACGACGTGCTGCAGGAGGCGTATCTGCGGTGGGTGGCGGCGGACCGGAGCGCGGTGGCGCAGCCGCGCCGGTACCTGACCCGGGTGGTGGCGCGGCTCGCCGTCGACCAGTTGCGGGCCCGGCAGGCACGGCGGGAGAGCTACGTCGGCGAGTGGCTGCCCGAGCCGGTCGCCACCGGCGCCTCGCCGTTCGGGGCGGTCGACACCTCGGACCTGTCGATCGCGGTGCTGCACCTGATGGAGCGGCTGACGCCGCCGCAGCGGGCGGTCTTCGTGCTGCGTACCGCCTTCGACCTGCCCTACGGCGAGATCGCCGGGATCGTCGACCGCGCGGAGGACGACTGCCGCCAGCTGTTCCACCGGGCGGAGCGGGCGCTGCACGACGGCCGTACCCGGTTCGCGGCGCCCGCGGACCAGCACCGCCGGCTGCTGACCGGCTTCGTGGCGGCGGCTCGCGAGGGCGACCTCACCCGCCTGCACCGCCTGCTGCACGCCGACGTGATCGCCTGGTCCGACGGCGGTGGCAGGACCCGCTCCGCGCGGCGCCCGATCCGCTCGGCCGCCAAGGTGGGCCGTTTCTTCGCCGCCGTCTACGGCCGTGCCCCGGTGATGGAGGTCGCGCCGCTGGAGCTGAACGGCGCCCCGGCCCTGCGGATCACCTATCCCCGCTCCCACCACGTGCTGATGCTCGCCGTCGAGGCGGACGTGATCTGCCGCCTCTACGTCGTCTCCAACCCGGACAAGCTCGGCGCCCTCCGGCCGTCAGTGGACCAGTTTCTCCAGCTCCGGGACGACGGTGGCGGGGTCCGGCATGGCGGCGATCTCGGCGGCGACCTGCTGGGCCGCGGTGCGTAGCGCCGGGTCGGTGAGCAGGCGGGTCAGGTGATCGGCGGTGATGGACCGGGCCGGGACGGCGAAGCCCGCGCCGCGGGCGGCCAGCACGCCGGAGTTGTGGGTGCGGTCGCCGGCGCCCGGGGTGGTCAGCTGGGGGACGCCCGCGGCCAGGCCGCCGAGCATGCTGCCGGCGCCCGCGTGGTGGACGAAGCCCGCGGCGTGCGGGAGGGCCTCGTTCAGCGGGATGCGGTCGACCACCCGGACGTTCGGCGGCAGGGTGCCCCGTCGCGGGCCGCGGACCAGGACGAACTCGGCGTCGACGGAGGGCGCGGCGGCGAGCACGGCCCGGGTGGGGTCGCCGGTGTCCGGGCCCCGAAGGGTGCTGTGGCTGACCAGGACGCGTGGCCGGTCGCCGGGCTCGCGGAGCCACGGCGGGAGCGTGCCGCCGCCGGACCAGGGGACCGGGCGCATCGGGATCGCGCCCTCGATCGGGGCGGTGCGGAGGCTGGGCGGGACCACGGCGATGGTTAGGGCCGGGTCGGGGGCGGCGTACCCGGCGAAGACCGAGCAGCCTGTCACCGCCCGGAACAGGTCGGGCGCGGGCCAGAGGGTGTTCTCCTGCAGCACCGACGGGATGCCGAGGAGGCCCGCGACCACGGCGCCGGCCTCGGTCAGCGGTTCGAAGACGATCAGGTCGGGGCGTTCCCGCTCGGCGAGCTCCCGCAACGGCGCGATCAGCGGCAGGTTGGCCCGGCTGAAGATCTCGCCGACCATCGAGAGGCCGGCCTCGCCGCGCAGCTCACGGCGGGCCAGCCGGAGATTGCTCAGGACCGCGCGGAAGGCGGAGCGCTGCAGGCTGAATCGCCGGTCGATGGCGGCGGTGCGCAGGCCGAGCACGTCGGGCGGGAAGTCGCCGGAGGCCAGGAGCACGTCGTGCCCGGCGTCCCGGCAGGCCGCGGCGAGCGGGATCAACGGCAGCAGATGCCCCTGCAGCGGCGCGGCGACGAAGACGATGCGCATGACCGCGTTGTACCACGGATCGGGGGTCCACGATGGACCCCTTCACCGACCGTACCATAAAAAAATCACCCAGAGTGACGATCGGACGCGACGTAGGCAGCGGCCGCGGTGATCGCGGAGACGGCGAGGACGGACGGCCAGGCGCCGATGCGCTTGGCGAGAGGGTGCGAGAGGCCGAAGGCCGCGACGTAGGTGGCGACCAGGCCGGCCGTGACCGCCGGGCTGGTGCGGCGGCGCCACTCGCGTGCCGCGACCGCTCCGCCGGCGGCGAGGACGACGCCGCCGAGTGGCCGGACACCGGTGCGGCGCGCGACCTGCCAGCCGCCGATGAGGGAACCTGCGGTGATCGCTGCGGTGGGAAGAGGCATGCGGCGAACCTACACCCGGCGGCTCAGCGATCCGCCCATCTCGCCCGGCTCGCCTCGATCTGCGGCACGTGCTCGATCGCCCAGCCGGCCAGCGCCAGCGCCGGCGGGATGAGGCTCTGCCCGGTCGGGGTCAGCGCGTACTCCACGCGGGGCGGCACCTCGGCGAACACGCTCCGTGACACAAGGCCGTCCCGTTCCAGGTTACGCAGGGTCAGGGTGAGCATCCGCTGGGAGATGCCGGGGATCTGCTGGCGCAGGTCGGTGAAGCGCAGCGTGCCCTGCTCCAGCGTGGCCACGATGAGCAGCGTCCACTTGTTGCAGATCTGGTCGAGGATCGCCCGGAGCGTCTTCCCGCCGTCGCCGCGGATCATGCAGGTGTGACCGTAGTCGGGCATGACATCCCCCTGTGCCTGAGGCACACGGATGTGCCTTTTGTAGGGCCCCCGAAAATCGGTGACCATCGTCCGCATGCACATCGCGTACTGGATCGTCGCCGGCCTGATGGCCCTGCTCTATCTCTTCTCCGGCGGCAGGAAGGCCACCCAGAGCAGGGACCGGCTGCGGCCGATGATGGGCTGGGTCGATCAGATACCGCTGCCGGCGATCCGGGCGCTCGGGATCCTGGAGATCCTCGGCGCGATCGGGCTGATCCTGCCGCCGCTCACCGGCGTGGCGACCCGGCTCGCGATCGCTGCGGCGGCGGGGCTTCTGCTGATCCAGATCGGGGCCGTCGCCCTGCACCTGTCCCGCGGCGAGGCGAGGCTGATCGGCCTCAACGTCGTGCTGCTGGTCGCCGCGGGCGCTGCGATCCTGCTCTATTGAAAGCGGATCAGGCCTCCGGCATCAGGATGTCGTCGACCTTGACCTTGCAGTTGTTGACGTGGACGCCGTAGTGCTCGACCGCCTCGATCACCTTGGTCCGCACCGCGGCGGTCACCTCGGAGACCACCTCGCCGGCCTTGAGGCAGAGCACCACGGTGATGTCCACGTCGATGCCGTCCACCTTGGCCGTGACGCCCCGGGTCGCGTCGCCCACCTTGTCCAGGCCGACCCGGTCGAGAACGGAGTTGAAGAAGCGGGCCACGTCGCCGCCGAGCTCGGCGACCCCGGGCACCGACCGGGCGGCCGCGGAGGCCAGCTTCTCGATCACCTCGCGGTCGAACTCGGTGTCCCCGCGGTAGGCGGCGACCTCGATCACCCCGGCGCCGCCGTGGCTCGGCGGCACGGCCTCGGCCACGGCGGGCAGGAAGATCTCCTGGGTACGGTCCGCGTGGAACCCGGCGTCGTCACTCATTCTCGTCCCTCTACCCGATGCCCGAACCAGCGCTGCACACGCCGTGACCCGGCGTGCACCGAGCGAGCCTACTAGAAATGTTCACGTTCCCATGTGCTCACCGGCTGTCCGGGAGCAGTCCGGGGCGGGACTGCAGATAGGACGGGACCCGGTCCTGTACGACCGCGGCGAAGAACGCGGTGGACCTCCGGTCGAGCTGCTCGCCACGGTAGGCGCCACCCTCGAAGAGCGGCATCCCGTGCAGGCTGATCGAGGTGATGTCCCGGGCGTTCAGCACCGCGAGGAAGGTGGCCCAGTCCAGCATGGTGTGCCCGCCGCCGACGAAGGTCATCGTCTGCTCCACCTGCCGGACGATCTCCGGCAGCCGTCCCGGCTCGGCGGCCACCGCGCTGCTCATCCGGGTGGCGAGCGCCTTGAGCATCTGCCGCTGGTGCCGCTGGCGGTCGTAGTCCACGTGCGGCAGCCCGTAACGCTGCCGGGCGTAGTCGAGGGCCTCCCACCCGCTGAGGTGCTGCGGGGTGTCGCTCTTCCGGTACGTCTTCTGCGGTCCGATGTACGGCCGGTGGCAGTCGTCGTGTCCCGGGCACGCGGGCAGCCGGTCGCGCGACGTGCCGTCCGGCTTGTGGTGTTCGGAGACCACGTCCTGGTCGATCACCATGTCGACGCCGCCCATCGCGGTGATCAGCCGCTTGAAGCCGCCGAAATCGATCACCGCGCCGCCGTCGAACCGGGTGATCCCGGTGACCTTGCGGACCGTCCGGGAGAGCAGCCGGAAGCCCTGCGCCGGGTCGTACCGCCGGTTCCCGATCCGGCTGCCCAGCGCCATCGCCGCGTTGATCTTCGAGCGCTGCCCGGCCGAGCCCGCTCTCGGGAACGCCGGGATCCACGTCACCAGGTCGCGCGGGATCGAGAAGAGGTACACGGTCCGCCGGTCGGCCGGGATGTGCGCCACGATGATCGAGTCGGCCAGCGGCGCGGTGTGGTCGTCCCGCGGGTCGATCCCGACGAGCAGCAGGTTCAGCGGCCCGCCGAGCGCTTTCTGCACCGATGCCTGGACCGCTCCCGCCGGGATCAGCAGGAGGCAGCACCCGAGTGCGAGGACCAGTCGTTTCCAGTGGGCCATATAACCTTCTACCTCCTGTTTCATGCCGTTGCGCGGATGATGTCATCGGCGCGGCGCGAGAGTGACAAGAATCCAGAAATCCGGATAAAAGCACCTATAGGGGGCAGGCTGGACCGCGGTCTTTTCACATGCCGGAGCGAAGGAGCGGTGGCGGATGTTGCGGAGCAGTGCACTGGTCATGGTGGTGGCCGCGGTGATCGGCGGGGCCGGTGTCCCGGCGCAGGCGGCATCGGGTCTCACCGGCGCCCAGCGGCGGGTGCTGGTGGACGCGACCAGCCGGTTCAAGGACGTACGGAAGGCGAAGGCAGCCGGGTACCTGCCGACCGAGGACTGCGTGCCGGGGATGGGCTACCACTACAGCAGCCCGCGGAACTCGGAGAACGGCGACGTCGACCCGGTGCTGCCGGAGATCCTGCTCTACGTGCCGGTGCCGCACGGCGGGCTGCGGCTGGCCGGCCTGGAGTTCTTCCGCCCCGACGCGGACGGTGACCTGCGCACCGACGTCGACCGTCCCACGCTCTTCGGCCACCCGTTCGACGGCCCGATGGCCGGCCACCCGGTGCCGAAGGGCGTGCCCCCGATGCCGGTCCACTACGACCTGCACGTCTGGCTCTACCTCCCGAACCCGGACGGCGAGCTGACCACCCTGAACCCGAAGGTCACCTGCCCCTGACGTTCTCCGCTATAAAGGGATCCATGTTGGCGGATATGGATCTCAAGGGCCTGCACGGCGTCGTGGTGATCCGGGACGGCGAGATCGTGCTGGAGCACTACGGCGCCGGCGAGGACTTCGCCTGGGGTGAGCCGCTCGGGCCGGTCACCTTCGGCCCCGGGACGCTGCACGATCTCCGGTCCTGTTCCAAGAGCATCACCGCGCTCCTGTACGGCATCGCGCTCGACGCCGGATCCGTGCCACCGCCCGCGGCGCCCCTGCTGGAACAGTTCCCGGACTATCCGGATCTGGCGGCCGACCCGGCGCGGGCGAGGCTCACGGTGGAGCACGTGCTGACCATGTCGCTGGGGCTGGAGTGGCGAGAGGAGCCACCCTACGACAGCCCGGCCAACGCCGAGATCGCCATGGAGATGGCGCCGGACCGGTACCGGTACGTCCTGGAACGCCCGATCGTCGCGCCGCCGGGCGAGTGGTCCTACTGTGGCGGCGCCACGGCCCTGCTCGGCGGCCTGATCGCCGCGGGCACCGGCCGGTCGCTTCCGGACTACGCCCGCGAGGTGCTCTTCACCCCGCTGGGCATCACCGACGTCGCCTGGTCCGGCGGCGCGGACGGCGTCGCGTCGGCCGCCTCCGGTCTGCGGCTCACCCCGCGCGACCTGGCCCGGATCGGCGCGGCGATCCTCGCCGGCGGCCACGGCGTCATCCCCGCGAGCTGGATCGGCGCCATGCTCCGCCCCCGCGTGACGACCCGGACGGGCGCCCGGTACGGCTACCACTGGTACACCGGCGATCTCGACGGCCGCACCCTCCACTACGCCACCGGGAACGGCGGCCAGCGCCTCTTCCTGCTCCCGGACACGGCCCAGGTCATCGCGGTCACCGCCGGCGACTACGACTCCCCGGACCAGGGGCGTACACCCCAGACGGTCCTGGAACTCCTCGCCTGAACCCGTGCTCCCGCCAGGGGGTGCCGGAGCACCCCCTGACGGCCGGTGGTCAGTTGCCGGTGATGGACCAGTGCCAGGCCTCGGCGGGGTAGTTGACGAAGCCGTACCTGCCCGCGTTGGCGGCCATCCACGTGAAGGCCTTGCCCTTGCGGTCGGTGATGCTCCGGCCGCCGGAGGTCATGTCGACGGCCAGGCCGATCTCGTGCAGGGAGCGGCCCGGGATCGCGGTCGGTACCCGGCAGGACGAGGACGGCGCGGTCCAGACGTCCGGGCAGCCGTTCGCCTTGCGGAGGGCGATCTGCTGTTCCCTGGTACGGAAGCCGCCTCCGGAGAGCGGCACCCCGGCCTTCGCGGCGTCGTCGATCATGCGCTGGAACGGGAACGCGACGATCCGGTTGACGGTGACGCCGTACACCCGGGTGGTCTGCGCCGTGGTGAAGCTCGCCCGGGTCTGGTTCACCACGTCCGGGCCGAGTACCGAGGCCCGCGCCGCCAGGTCGGTCCGGAGCTTCGGCAGCGCCGCGATCCGGGTCTGCGCGGTGCTCAGCGCCGTCACCGCGGCGTCGTGCGCGGTGGTCGCCGCCGGTACCGCGCGCTCGGCCGCGGTGTTCGCGCGCCGCGCCGCCGCCAGGTTCGCCGTGGTCGTCCGGACCGCCAGCGACCGGGTCTTCAGCGTGCTGGTCGCGGTGGTCAGCGCCTGTTTCGCGGTGGTGACCCGGGCGGCGTTGGCGGTGTTGCGCGGCCGGAGCCGCTGCGCGTCGGTGACCGCCTTGCGTGCGGCCGCGACCGTTGCCTTGGCGGTCGCGTGCCGCTTCCGGGCGCCCTGATCGGCGGCGGCCGCCGTGGTCAGCGCGGCCTGCGCGACCGGCACGGCCTTCTGCGCGGCGGTCAGCTCGGCCCGCTTCGCGGTGATCGCCGCCCGCAACCCGGGCAGTGAGGCGGTGAGCCGGGCGCCCTCGGCGTCCAGGTTCAGCCTGCGCCGCATCAGGCTCGACCAGCTGGCCCCGGCGGTGGCGGTCGTGGCGGTGGCGGTGGTCCTGGCGGGCGCCGCGGACGAGGTGGCGGCCGCGGCGGGGGCGGCGCCGAACGCCGTCACGGCCAGCATCAGCGGCAGGGCCGAACCCACGATTCGCAGACCGCGCTGACGAAGGGTGTTGTTCTGGGTCACTGCGCGCCGGCTCCTCACCACGATGGCGGGTGCCGTTCGCCCGCCGGTCAGAGCCAGATCGGAGCGGGAGCAGCGGAATTGACGAATTCTCCGGTATCCATCCGGGTGCCGTCCGGAGCGGAACGGTTCCCGCCGGCTCCGGACGGCGCGGAATCAGCCGTGTTCGGCGGGGGGCTCCTCGGCCAGCGACCCGTCACCCACCGACCCGTCACCCACCGACCCGTCACCCACCGACCCGTCACCCACCGACCCGTCACCCACCGAACCGTCACCCACCGAACCGTCACCCAGCGACTCCGTCGCCTCGGCGCCCGGCGGGACCTCGCCGGTCAGGCCGTACCAGTAGAAGGTGAAGAGGTGGTGCGCGCCGCCCTCGGGGCTGAGGCGCTTCGCGACCTTGTTGTGCGGGAAGGCGCGGAGCCCGTTCGGCAGCTCGACCACCGCGGCGCCGGCCGGGACGTCGAAGACCCAGCGGCCGCCTCCGTGCCGGACCAGCAGCTCGCCCAGGTAGGCGCCCATGTTCATCACCGTGCTGTGGAGGACCTCGGCCGAGGGGCCGGCCGCGAGCACCGTGTCGCACGCGCCGTCGAGCCGGGTCGCCTCGCCCGAGCCCCAGCCGAACGGGGTGCCCGCCGCGGCCATCCCGTTCTGGAAGACCTCGGCCAGCTCGAGCATGTACGCGGCGGTCTCCGAGTCCGTCGGCGCCGCCCGTCTGCGGAAGCGATCCAGGAAATCCCCCATGGCCCCTCCATTCAAGGCCGTGAGCGTATCAAGCAGGGGGCATGCGCGTATCGAGGGAGTTTCAAGCATTGATGCGACGTCAACCGGCCACGATTCGACCGCTCTCTAAGTAGTCATCACTGTCGATGCACCGAGGGCGCCTTCCGGTGAACCGGCGTACCCCGGCCCGCGTCATGCGGTCATGCCGCCAGCCCGCGATCCACGCCGCGCCCCCGCGCCGTCCACCCCGAACCCGAACCGTGTCGCCGCCGCGGCGGCCGTGGTCTCGCGTACGTCCACGAACGCGCTGATCGCCGCGCCGTCGGCCACCACCGCCCGGCCTGTGGACGAACCCGCCGTCAGTCAGCGCGGCATCGACCTCGCCCCGTTCGTCGGGCAGGGCGCCGGGCTGCTGGCCAAGTACTACTTTCCGGAGAGTGTGACCGGGGAGCTGTTGTACGGGGGCGGGGTCGCGCTGGGCGGCATCCCCGCCACACTGGCCGTCCTGGAGGAGGCGTCCGTCGCGCTGCGGGGCGGGACCCCGAACCTCCGGCGCGTTCTCGCGGGGACCGCCGAGGTGGTCGCGGCCTGCACGTACGGGTGGTACAACGCGATCGGACGGCATCACGAGACGGGTGGGCTGGCGGCGCTGGTCCAGGGGGCGGCCGCCTTCTACCGGGCGGGCCAGGTTCCGGGGCGCCTTCCGCCGGCGCTGCCGATGCATCAGTCGCCGCAGAGTGCGATGATCGCGGCGACCACCCGGCCACCGAGGGAGACGGATCCGTTGCTCCCGCGTTCCCGGCCGGTGCCACCGGGCGCCGCTGCCGGGAGTGCGCCCGCTCAGCCGGTTCGCTGAGTTCTCTCCGCAGCCGGGGAGGAACGCCGGGGGAGGAGCGCCGGGGGAGGGACTACGGCCAGATGGGTGACCGTCGTTCGAGGAACGCCCGGACCCCCTCCCGGCGGTCCGCCGAGAACACCGTGGCCCGCCAGGCCGCGTCCTCGATGTCCAGTCCCGAAGCCAGGTCGGTGTCGAGCGCCCGCCGTAGCGCGTTCCGCGCGTTCGTCACCGCCACCGGCGAGTTCGCCGCGATCTGCCCGGCGATCTCCAGGGCCGTGGCGAGGTCGTGGCCGGCCGGGACCAGGCGGTCGATCAGCCCGAGCTTCGCCGCCTCGATGGCCGGCACGTGGCGGCCGGTCAGGATCAGGTCGGCCGCCGTGCCGTAGCCCGCGCGGCGCGGGAGCAGCTGGGTCCCGCCGCCACCCGGGACGATGCCCAGGCGTACCTCGGGGAGCCCGACGACCGCCGTCTCGTCGGCGACGATCAGGTCGCAGCAGAGGGCCAGTTCGAAACCGCCGCCGAGCGCGTGTCCGTGTACCGCGGCGACCACCGGGACGTGCAGGTCGCGGAGGCTGCCGAAGGCCCGGCGGAAGACCAGGCGCTGGGCGCCGAACCCGGCGTCGCTGAGCCGCCCGCGTTCCTTCAGGTCGGCCCCGACGCAGAACGCCCCGGGCGCCGCCGAGCTGAGCACGACGGCCCGGGCCCCGAGCTCCCGTACGCCCTCCGCCGCCCCGATCAGCTCCTCGGCCAGCGCGGTGCTGAGCGCGTTCCGGGCCGCCACCCGGTTGAGCCGGATCTCCGCGACCGTGCCGTGGTCCGCCAGCACGACATCCGGTTCCCTGTCAGCCGTCACGATCCCTGGATATCAGGTGATCACCGCCAGGTATATACGCCGCCGTCGGTTTTCCCGTTCGTGGCGCCCGGGGGACGGCCTGATCGGGAGGGGCGGCGAGAGCTACGACAGGCCGGTGCGGCTGGTGAGGATGCGCGCGGCGAGAGCCTTCGTCCGTGGCTCCGCGCCGTAGAGCCCTTCGCTGCGGGCGAGGTCGGCCGCCTGCTCGATGCCCTCCCGCAGCTTCGCCGTGACGGCGGTGTCGAACTCCTCCCCGGAGAGGGCCGCCATCGCCGTCACGTCCCGCGCGGTCACCATGCCGGGCATCGGCATCCCCTCGTGCGGGTTCTCCGCCGGGAGTCCCGCCTCGTCGTGCAGCGCTCGCAACTCAGGCAACTCGGCGAGCGTCACCGTGCGTACGCGGGAAGCGAGATCTTGAACTGAAGCGCCGTGCGCGTGCGCCGGAACGATGTCGAGCAACGGGAGGACCTGCTCGTCCATGGCCAGGACGAGCTCGATCCAGGCCAGATCGGTGCCGCCGAAGGAGGCCGCCGGTGCCGGCGCGGACGAGGACGGGGCGGGGGCCGGGACGGGTGCGGCGGCGGCCGAGCCGCACCCGGTGAGCAGGACGCCGAGGAGGAACGGCAGGAGCCGCGCGAGGGGAGGAAGGGACACGCTGACCAACGACTCAGCCGCCGGTGAAGGACGGCGTGGTGCCGCACTTGGCGTGGGCGTTGATGCAGACCTTGACCAGCGCGCTCAGCTTTGCGGGATCCCACCCGTTCATGAAGTCGCCGTGGATCGACGAGGCCATCCCGGAGGAGAGCGCGAGCCCGTCGCCGCCGAGCGAGTCGTAGCCGAGCATCAGCGAGACGCTGGGGATCGCCACCGGGTACTTCCCGGTGCACTCGCCGTTGACGGCGGGCCCCATGTGCGACTTGTGGTCCGGCGAGTCGATGTGCTTGCCGTCCCAGCAGTCCTCGAAGGTGAGCTGGTAGATCAGGTTGCCGCCCTTGGCGCACTTCGGCCAGTTGCCGTCCTTGCTCCGGCCGGTCTCCGCGCTGCCCGCGCACCAGAACTGCCCGCTGGCGCCGGCCGGGGTCGCCACCTGCTTCTTCGGGTCGCCGACCACCATCATCAGACCGGGCGGGAACGGCTTGACCGTCGACGAGTCCTCGATCTTGGCGCCGTAGTAGGCCCGGAAGCCCTTCATCGCCACCGGCTTGCCGTTGTGCAGCAGCGTCGGGGCCCAGTAGGCGCTCCGGTCACCCTTCGCGTCGCAGGTCCCTTTCCGGGTACGCAGTTCCGCGGTCGTGGTGTGCGCGTCCACGTCCTGCCCGAAGAAGGTGTGCAGGTGCGACGCGCCCGGCAGGTTCGGGAAGACGATCGGGTCGTCGGGTGCCCGCCCGGTGACCTCGCAGTCGGTGTGGAACTCGGGGACCATGGTCGTCCCGGCCGGGACCGTCTTGGGCTGGACCGCGTCGAAGAGGGCCAGCTCGGCCTTCCACGCCGCCGCGTCCACGGCGACCCAGCTGCCCTTGGCCGGGGCGAGCTTCGTGACGGCCGAGGGGCTCGCCGACGGCTTCGCTGACGATTCCACCGATGGCTGTACCGACGGTTCCACTGACGGCGACAGGCTGGGGGAGGAGGGGAGAAGGGGCGAGGCCACCGAGGCGGCGGTGCCCGGATCGGTGGCTATATAGACGCCGACCGCGGCGAGCAATACCGCCGCGGCGGCACCGATCAGGATCAGGAACATCCCACGGCGCATGACGAAATGTCCTCACGTTGGTGAGAATGGGGGAGAGGAATAATGCGTCGGACCGGCCGATAACACTTTTTCGGGAGTCAGTTCTCCGGCGTGAGCCCGCGCCGCCGGGTGTATCCGCACACGCTGCCCCGATACCGCCCCCGGATCGGGAAGCCGGCCGAGTTGACGTCGGTCGCCACGGCGAACGCCGACCGGTGCGAGGTCAGGGCGCCGGGGAACCGGTGCAGGAACCGGTCGAGCGGCGCCACGGTGTTCTTCCAGTACTGGTAGCCGGCGGCACCGCGCGCCCGGGGGACCGGAACGGCCGCGTTGTAGCCCGGCATCTGCTTGGTGGTGACGGTCCGTGGGACCGCCGTCGCTATGGGAAGGTGCACGCGCCGGGGAGTGGCGAGCCAGCCCCAGACGCGTACCCGATTAACACGTCTCGTCATGTCGACCTTCAGATGGATCGGCCTTGCCCGTCAGAGTCGCTGTCATTGACATTGACGATCCACACGGCCGAATTGTTCAAGCCGACACAGCTTTTTCATAAGAGGAACGCATCCCCCACGGCGATCCGTACTCGACGAGCAGGTCGAGGAACGGCTTCGGTGGGAACGCCTCGGGGCCGAGCACCCCGGCGCCGGTCCACACGCCGGTCGCCACCAGCTCCAGCGCGACCACCGGGTTGATCGCGGTCTGCCAGACCACGGCCTGCGAGCCGTACTCGGCCATCGACCACTCGTTGTCGACCACGTGGTAGAGGTAGACCTCGCGGGGCGCGCCGTCGCGGGTGCCGCGGACCCAGGTCCCGGCACAGGTCTTGCCGCGCATCTTGTCGCCCAGCGTCGCCGGGTCGGGCAGCGAGGCGGCGACCACGTCGCGCGGCGAGACGCTCACCGGGCCGTCCGGGCCGGGCACCACCACACCCTCGGTCCGGTCCAGGCCGAGCTGGTGCAGGGTCTTGAGGGTACGGATGAAGTCCTCGCCCAGCCCGTACTTGAAGGTGACCCGGTTCGCCCCGATCCAGCGGGGCACCAGCAGCACCTCCTCGTGCTCCACGTTCACGCACTCGACCGGCCCGATCCCCTCGGGGAACTCGAAGACCTCCGGCTCGCTGAACGGCTCGGTGGTGAACCAGCCCCGGTCCCGCTCCCAGATCACCGGCGGGTTGAGGCACTCCTCGATGCAGGTCCAGATGCTGAACGAGGGCGCGAAGTCGTAGCCGTCCACGGTCAGGTTCGCGCCGTCCCGGACGCCGATCTCGTCGATCTCGTCGAAGAGCTCGTCGGCGGCGTACCGGGCGAAGACGTCGGAGAGTCCCGGCTCGACACCCATCCCGACCAGCGCCAGCCGCCCGGCCTTCTCCCACGCCCCGGCCTGGGCGAACTGCTCGTCGCCGAGCTTCACCCCGCACTCCCGGTACGGGTCGGCCGGGTGCGGCCTCGACATCGACATCGCCATGTCGAGGTAGGTGGCGCCGGTCGCGTGCGCGGCCTCGAAGAGCGGCATCACGAACCGCGGGTCGGTGGCGTTGAGCAGCACGTCGCACCCGGTACGCCCGAGCAGCGCCACCACCGCGGCCCGGTCGGCGGCGTCGACGCGCGCCGCGCTGAACCGGTCGTCGCCGACGGCCGCGACCGCCGCCTCGGCCCTGGCGAGGTCGTAGTCGGCCACCACCATCCCGTCGAAGAACCGGCGCCGGGCGGCGATCCGGGTGATCGCGGTGCCGACACCGCCCGCACCGACAAGCAGGACGCGCATGAGGAGGTTCCTTCCATCCGACGACGAAGCCCTGCCCGCAACGACGTTCACGACCTCGTTCCTGATCAAACGCGCGCGATCCGCTCAACGTCAACGTGTTGACATAAGGCTCAGGCACCGGGTCCGGGCACCTCGACGCGGAGGACGGCCGTCGCGGTGGTCCAGTCGTAGGCGGTGCCGTCGTCGGCGAGGTCGAGGTCGCGGTGGACCAGCCGCCCGGCCAGGCGTTCCAGGAGACCGGACCGGCCGAGGCCCCGGTCGGTGAGGACCGGCGTGCCCAGCGACGGCATCAGGAACGGCAGGTCGCTGAACTGCTCCTCGGCGACGATCAGCTTCAGCCGGTCGTCGGCCGCGGCGCCCGGCTCCGCGAGCATCCCGGCAGGCAGGCTCGCCCGGACCCGGCGGCCGTCGAACGCGGCGGCGCGCAGCCCGGGGCCGATGAAATCACCCGGGAAGAGCTGGGCGTGCACCCGGAACCGGGGCGCCAGGTCGAGCAGCACGCAGTAGAGGCGGCGCCCGGTGGTGTTGTGCAGCCGGATGAAGACCCCCGGTGGCGCCCAGCCGGCACCGGTCCAGCGGTAGCGCAGCCGGTACACGCCGTCCTCGGGGGTGAGGAGCTCCCCGTCCGTCGCGCCGACCCGGTCCTGGCCCGGCTCGGGGGCCAGCACCTCGATGCGGACCGGGTCGCCGAGTGCGGTGGCCGGGTTCCGCAGCCTGCTCAGCAGCCGGAACCGGGCCAGGTGCTCGATCGCCCCGACCACCTCGTACGGCCCGTTCGCGCCGAGCATCGTCAGGTCCGCCACCCGTACGCCGAGCTCGGTGACGAGCACCCGCCCGCTGCCGCCGGCCTGCACCCGCAGGTCCGGGAGCGTGCCCGGCTCCGCCTCCCGGGCGTGCGGGGAGCCGGCCAGCGCCCCGGTGATCCGCCGGACCGCCTCCGGGTCGCTCCCGCCGATCGCGACGGTCGCCGGGGGCAGCGGCAGCCCGGTCACCACCACCGGGAACTGCCGGTCCCGGGCCGGCTCCCAGCCGCCCTCCGGGGTGACCAGGCTGGTCAGCGCCTGGACCTCGGTGACCGCGGCCTCCCGGGCCACGCCGTCGCCGCGGACCGCGACCCGGACGCCGCCGCCGGAGGGCAGGCCGTGCACGCTCCCGGCGTCGATCCGCCAGCCCCCGTCGCCGCGGTACATCAGCATCCCGGTGACCGGGCGGCGGATGGTGCCGTCCAGGAAGACCCCGTCGGCCGGTCCCTCACCGGCCGGCCGCAGCCGCGGCGTCTGCCGCATGGCGCGCTCCTCCACCTCCGGGCGTACGGCGGCGAGCAGCTCCCGGTACGTGAACCCCGGATCGAGACGGCTCATCGCGGACAGCAGGGCCCAGCTGAACACCCCGCGCCGGTCCGCGCCGAAGAGCATCTCCTGCGCGGTCTCGAACGAGCGGCACGCGGCCAGCGTGACGTGTTCGCGGGAGGTCAGCCCCCACCGCTCGCGTACCTCGGGGACCAGGGACTCCACGGCGCGCGGCGGGCCCGGTTCGAGCGACCGGGTCCGCACCTCCGGCTCCTGGTTCACCAGATTGCGGGTGGCCCCGTCGGAGTGGCAGCTGTCCAGGATCGCCGCCACGTGCCCGGCCCGGTCGGCCACCCCGTCGAGCAGAGCCGACAGCTCCTTGTCCCACAGATCCGGTACGCCCGGCAGGCGGCTGTCCGCGCAGACGAGGGTCTGCACCCGGCCGGTCGGCTCGCGGAACCAGGCCCACCCGGGCACCGCCGCGTCCGAGCCGTGACCGGAGAACCAGAGCAGTGCGGTGTCCTCCGGTCCGGCCTGTCCGAGGTGCTTCCGGACCGCCTCGGTGACCGCCTGGTAGGTGGCCTCGCCATCGATCAGCAGCCGGGTGTGCAGGGCGACGCCGGGCGCCGTGGTGGCGGCCAGGTGGGCGGCCGCGGCCCGGGCGTCGTTGACGCATCCACCCAGGTCCTGGACGGTGGGCGAGTCGTAGTGGTCGATGCCGACCAGGAGTGCGTAGAGAGCGGGCACCGGTGTCACCCTCCCGAGTGAAGGCCGCCGCGGTGGTCCGCGGCAGGGGCACCGGGGTCCTGACGGACACGCTCCCATAAATTGATCTCCATCCACATCCCGGGGCTTCGCGACATCCCCCGGGACGGTGGATCGCGGCGCCGAAGATCGCCCGGATCATGCGACGTTCGACCGGCCGGATGCGACTGTTGGTACCGATTCCACACTCGAAACGGTGTTTCCGACGTGCCGGGCTCGCCGTCCGATTCCGAACCGAGAAAGCTGCAACCACCGATCGCGGCCGACCATCGGAAGGAGCCCTCGGTGGCCGATTCGAGCGTGCGAACCCGGAGGCTGGAGCCCGGCCTCCGCACCGCGTCCCGTCGTGTGGCGGCGAACCAGTCGTCCAGCGGGCACGTCTACGCCTCGCGCACCGCCGTGCCAGTGACACCCGTGCCACCGATACGGCCAGGGGGTGCCGGGGAGAGTGCGGACCTGCTGCGCCGGCTCGCCACCGCGGGCGCCCTCGCGGCCGCCGCCGAGGGCCCGGACCGCGCCGAGCTGACCAGCGCCGCGTACGACCTGGTCTGGCCGATCGTGTTCAGCCGGCTCACCCGGCGGCTGGAGCAGCAGCGCGGCCACTTCGCCTGCGCCGCCGGTGTCGACGGGCTCGCCGACGACTGCCTGGACCGTTTCCACGACGACGTCGAGTCGGTCGTCGACGACCTGCTCACCCACGCGCGCCGCCCGATCGACAGGCTGGAGGCGTGGATCGCCGCCCGGCTCGGCGCCGCCACGGTCAACGGCCACCGGCGCCGCCGGGGCAGCCGCGGTGCCCTGCAGCGGCCCCGCCTGCCCGGCTGGCTCGCCCTCGCGCTCGGCGAGGACCGGTGGCTCACCGCCCTCGCGGTCGACATCCTGGTCTGGGTCGGCGTCCGGGGCACCGCCGGGACCGGCACCTGGCCGCTGGAGTCCTGGGCGCAGCAGCGCGCGGAGTACACCGGCGACTGGGCCGGCAGCAACCCGGCCACCGTGGAGCGCGAGGTCGAGCTGACCCTGGACGCGATGCGCACGAGGCCGGGCTGGTACGAGTCCTTCGTGGAGCGCCCGCTCGGTGCCAAGCAGGCACCGGTCGCCGCGGCGGCGGTCGACCCGTACGGGGAACCGGTCACCCCGCTCGCCCTCGGCGAGCCCGACCAGCAGGTGGAGAGCGAGATGCACCGGCTGGCCGGTGACGCCGTCGCGGCGCTGCGGCAGCGGCTGGCCCGCGGCGAGCAGGCCGAACGGGCCGTGGTGGAGGTGATCCGCTCGGTCTTCGGCGGCGGCCTGACCAGCACCCTCGACCGCGCCCCGCACAGCGGCGCCGACCCGGTCGGCGGGGTGACCGCGGCGCTGAGCGAGCAGGATCGGCTGCGGCGGATCGTGAGCGAGGTGCTGTCCATCGTGGGAGATGAAAAGTCCTAACCCCTATCGGGACTGTGCGGTTGCGTGGCAGGCGGGTTGCTGTGTGCAATGGCTGTCATGACCGAAGGTGGCGAACCGGCCTGGGCGCCGGGCTCCTTCCTCGACCAGTTGTCGGCCGTGGAGCGCGAGGAGCTCCTCGGCCTGGGGATCACCCGTCGCCTGCCGGGCGGCCGGACCCTGCTGGTGGAGGGGCGGCTCGACACCCAGGTCGAGGTGATCCGCGAGGGACAGGTGAAGGTGACCACCGCGGTCGGCGGCGTGCCCCGGCTGCTGGCCATCCGGCTCCCCGGCGACCTGGTCGGCGAGTTCGCCGCGTTCACCGGGAACGGCCGGACGGCCACCGTGACCACCTGCGGGCAGGTCGTCTCCACGGTGATCCGCCAGCCGGACTTCGTCGACTTCGTGAACCGGCACCCGAACGTGGCCCTGCAGATCACCGCCACGGTCGGGCGCCGGCTGCGCTGGGCCAACGAGCGCCGGTCGGAGTTCTCGGCGTTCCCGGCACACGTCCGGCTGGCCCGGATACTCTTGGAGATCGCGACCAGCTGCGGTGAGGCGGTGGCGGACGGCGTGCAGATCACCGTCGAGCTGAGCCAGACCGAGCTGGCGTACCTCATCGGCGCCAAGGAGGACACCGTGCAGCGGGCCCTGCGGCAGCTGCGTGCCGAGGGCCTGCTGCGGACCGGGTACCGGCGGATCGTGGTCCTGGACGAGGCCGGGATGCGGGCGCTGGTGGAGAGCGCGGAGTGGACCTGAGGGCTACTCCCCGAGGTACGGGCCGACGTGGATCCAGGACTGCTCGGTGAAGCCCTTCTCCGGCAGGTCCACCGTCATCGGCTGGAAGTCGCCCGCGGCCGGCGGCTCCTCGGCGTGCACCAGCACGTCGCGGTAGAGCACGTCGGGGATGGCGAGGGCGTACCCGGCCGCCGGATGGTCCCGGACCGCGGCGCGCAGCGGTGGGCTGTCCAGCAGCCGGTGCACCGCGATCGCCGGGGTGCCCACCCAGCCGTTCGCGCCCTGCCGGATCAGCCCGCGGTGCAGCGCCACCCGGAGCCGCATCCGCCGCTCCAGGGGCACTCCCCGGTTCCGCGCGGCCAGCCCGGCGCCCAGCTCCCGCAGCAGCGCCGGGATGACCACCGACTCGTCGATGCCGACCGGGAGCACGGTGAACTGGCCGTCGCCCTGCGGCTGCGGGTCGACCATGCCCTCGTTGATCCCGGCCGCCCGCCGTGCGTCGCCCAGCACGGTCACCAGGTCGTGCTGCAGCCGCGCGGTCTCCTCGGTACGCCGTCCGCTGTAGCCGACCACGTCCGCGGCCATGCACAGCCGTACCGCCGCCCCGGCCTCGAGACCGGCCCCGGTGAGCGGCTCGTCGAAGGTGACCGCCTCGCCGAGCACCGCCTTCTCCCGCCCGTCCGGGCCGCTGATCTCCACCTGGACGGTCAGTGCGCCGGGCACCTTCACCGCCCACGTCGGCAGCTCCAGCAGTGCGTGCACGGCGTGGGTGTCCGGGATCAGCAGGCGGCCGCCCGGGTCGTCGTAGAGCCACCCGAACGACGGGGTGTTCACCCCGCTGGTCCACGCCCGTGGGGTGTCCCGGCGCCCGGCCAGCCGCCGCAGCCAGCCGGGGCGGGTCCGGGCGGCGGCCACCGTACGGGCGGCGAGCGGCGACGCGGCCCCGGTCTCTTCCGGGTCCTGCACCAGGCCGAGCTCGTCACCGCCGGCGGCCAGCCGGACCGCGCGGGACGCCGGTGCGGTCAGCGCGACCTCGAAACGGGCGCCCGTGTAGCGGCGGCCGGCGGCGGGCGGCTCCAGGTCGAAGGCGAAGAGGGCGCCCGCGTACCGGGTGCCGACCCGGTCGGCGCGGGCCCGCAGCGGCGGCGGCAGCTCGGCGGCGGAGACCGGATAGATCAGCGGGCGGCCGCAGCGTACGGCCGTCCTCGTCGTGTCGCCGGACGGCGGCACGCCCCGGCCCGTCGCGGGTCGTAGTTCGCGGTGGGCGAGCACCTCGTCCTCGCCCAGTCTCTGCTGTGTCCACACATTCACCCCTGGCGGACAGGGAACCCCGGCATATAACGGAAAGTCACCGGAATCTCGATGCTCCAATATGCCATCACGCGGGGTTGTCCGAAAAGCGAAATCACTTAGAGTGAGGAAAGAATGACGGCGCTTGATGGGTGGGGGGCACCTCACGGCGCACGGCACAGTGCGGGCCCGGCCGGCGCACGACCAGCGGACGCACGGCCGCCGGGCATTCCCCGGCCCCGTAATCAGCGCCCGGTCCCGGACGACCAGGCCTGGCTGCGGCGCCTCGCCGCGACCGGCGGGCTCGGCACCGTGTCACCCGCCGACCGGCGCCGCCTCTACCGGGCGGCGTACGCGGTGGCTCACCCGATCGTGTTCGACGTGGTCACTCGCCGCGTCGAGCAGCGCCGCGGGCACCCGCACTGCGCCCGCAGTCTGCGCAATCTGGACGGGCCCTGTCTCGACGCGTTCTACGACGACGTCGAGGCCGTCGTCGAGCACCTCCTCGCCGCCACCGTGCCGATCGACGACCTGGAGGGCTGGCTCGCCAGCCGTGCGCTCCACGCGACGATCGACGGTCACCGCCGCCGCCGGGGCGAGCGCGGTGCCCTGCAGCGGCCCCGGATGAGCCGGGCCCTGGCCGATGCGCTCCCCGACCCCTGGCACCGCGAGCTGGCCCTGAAGATCCTGGTCTGGGTCGGCCTGCCCACCGGCGCCGGTACCGGCGTCTGGCCGGTCGACAGCTGGGCCCGCGACCGCGCCGTGCTCACCGGCGACCACCAGGGCAGCACCACCACCCGGGTGCAGCACGACATCGATGTGGTCCTCGGTGTCATGCGTCAACGGCCGGCATGGTACGAAGCGCACGTGGAACGCCCACTGGGACACAAGACCACGCCGGTGGCCGGAAACCCCGGCGACAACCCCGGTGACCTGCGGCCCCTCGGTCCCGTCGAGCCCGGCGAGCAGGCCGAGGCCCACATCCGGGCGGCCGCCGCCGCGGCGGTCGAGGCCATCGCCGATCGTCTGGCGCGTGGCTTCGACGTCACCCGTACGGTGGAAACCGTGCTCCGTGACTACTTCGTCGACGGCACCGGCGCCGACGAGCTGGACCGGCCCCCGCGCACCGGTGCCGGCGTGGACGAGCGCATCTCAGCGCTGTTCGCCGACCCCGCCGCGCGGGACCTCCTGACCCTCCGCGTCCTGCGGATCGTCCGCGACGCCGCCGGCTAGCTCCTCCAGCAGGCTCCGGCGGCCGGCCAGATCCGCGTCCAGGGCGGCCGCCGGTACGCCGCGTTCCCGCGCGGCCTGATAGGCCGACCGCAGCTCGTCCTCCAGGAGCCGCCGCAGTCGCTCACTCTGTTCCGGTGTCAGCTCCATCCGTCAGAGCCGCCTACCTATGATGATCATGCGTTGATTGTGCACGGCACCTCCTAGTCCGGCACGAGACATGGTCACCCATTATCTGGCGGACGGCGGCCCCTGAGCTGCCGCTAAAGCGACGGCCTCTCGGGTTGCGCGCCTCGGTTCGTTCCTGTTTGGAATGTTTCCTGTGCATTTTTCCGCGGTCATCCGGCTCCGAAGATCTTGCCGTGACCCAGCTCACTGCCCTACGGTCACGCCAGACTGTTAGGGAGTCGTCGATGCCGCTCCGTCGGATCCTCACGGTCGCCCGGACTCATCTGACCCGGCGGCCGCCCGCACCGGCCGTGCCACCCGCGATCGAACCACCCCGCCGGCTCGCCCATCCGGTGGTCGCCGTCGCCGAGGTGCCGCTGCCGCCCACGGAGGTCTTCGCCATCCTGGCCGTTCCGGCCCGGATGGCCGACTGGCTGGTCATGCACGCCGCCTGGCCGTCCGCTCCGCCCGCTGTGCTCACGTACGGGTCCGCGTTCCGGCAGCGGGTACGGCTGATGGGCACGCCGACCGAGGTGCGCTGGACGGTCGCCGGGGTGGAGCCGTCGCGGGCCGTGTGGCTCGACGGGACCGGGCCGCTGGGGATCGAGGTCGGCTTCTACCTCTCCCTGACGCCGTCCGGGAGCGGGACGATCGTGCGCTGCGACGGCGGCGTCCAGGGCGGGCCGACGGACGGGCCGCTCGGGCCGATGGTCGCCCGCAACCTCGCCGACGCGATCCAGAAGTCCCTGAACCGGCTCGCCGGCCCCACCCCGGCCTCCGCCCGTACCGACCCTGCCCGTACCGGCCCTGCCCGCGCCGAGCCGCCGCTCGCGCCAGCCTCTGCCCGGCCTGCCTCCGCCCGGCCGGTTCCTTCCGCCGGGCCCAAGCCCGCCCCCATCCGGCATCTCCGCAGCGGGGCGGAGATCGATCCCTGGGCGCCGGTCATCGTCGGCGCCGGTCAGGTCACCGATCGCGCGAGCGAGGGCGACCCGGTCTCGCTGGCGGTTCGAGCGCTGCGTGAGGCCGGGCTCAGCGCCGAGATCCTGAAAAATGCGGACACTGTGGGCTGGGTGGCGAGCGTCTCCTGGCAGTACGCCGACGCCGCCGCGCTCATCGCCGAGGCGGTCGGCGCCGCGCCCGCGGAGACCGTGCAGACCGGGCTCTTCGGCGGGGACGGGCCGCTCCGGCTGGTCAACGACGTCGCCGCCCGGATCGCGGCGGGCGAGATCGGGATCGCCCTGCTCTGCGGTGCCGAGGCCGCCGCCACCGCCGCCGCGGCCGAACGTGCCGGCCGGCCGCTCGACTGGCCGCGACAGCCCGACGGCATCGCGCCCTCCCGGGTCCTCGGCGCCGACCGGGAGCCGAACAACGACGTGGAGACGGCGGCCGGCCTGATCGCCCCGATCTACCTGTACGCCCTGATCGAGTCGGCGATCCGCACGGCCACCGGGCTGACCGCCGAGCGGCACCGGGAGCGGATCACCCGTCTCTGGGCCCGGTTCTCGGAGGTGGCGGCCGAGAACCCGTACGCCTGGCGGCCGCAAGCGCGGAACGCGGCGGAACTGGCCGCGGTGAGCGTGACCAACCGCCCGGTCGCGTGGCCCTACCCGAAGTTGCTCACCGCCGACCTGCGGGTCGATCAGGGCACCGGCCTGATCCTGTGCAGCGCGGCCGCGGCCCACGACGCCGGCATCCCGCAGGACCGGTGGATCTTCGTGCACGCCGGGGCGCACGCCGAGGACGAGTGGTTCGTGACCGAGCGTGCCGACCTGGCCACCTCACCGGCCCTCCGTGCGATCGGCGAGACCGTTCTCGATCACACCGGACTGTCCATCGGGGACATCGAGCACCTCGACCTGTACGGGTGTTTCCCGTCGGCCGTGCAGATCGCCGCCGCCGAGCTGGGACTGCCGGCCGACGATCCGGAGCGCCCGCTGACCGTGACCGGCGGGCTGACCTTCGCGGGCGGCCCGGGCAACAACTACGCGAGTCACGCGGTCGCCAACCTGGTCTCGCTGCTGCGCGCCACGCCGGACGAGTACGGCCTGGTCACCGCGGTCGGCTGGTATCTGACCAAGCACGCCGCCACGATCCTCTCCGCGCGGCCGCCCCGCTCGCCGTTCCGCGACATCGACGTGCCGGTGGTCGCCGCGACCCGCACGGCCCGGCTCACGGCGGAACCCCCGGACGACGTCGAGGCCTTCACCGTGACCTACCGGCGCGACGGCGAACCCGAGGCGGCCGTCCTCACCGCGCTCACCCCCGACGGCACGCGCCTCGTGCACCGCACCACCGACCGCGCACTCATCGACCGGCTCCTCGCCGGTGACCCCGGAAAGGGACGGCCATGAGCATCCTCGAGTCGCTACAGGCGGTGCTCCGCATGCACCAGATCGGCATCGTGAACCTGCTGCGCCCCGATCACCTGGTCCGCGCCGCCGTGCACAACGCCCGGCTCGGCCCGCAGGCCGCCCTGATCATGAAGGCCGCCGCCGAGCATCCCGACGCGCCCGCCGTCACCGACGACCGGGGCACCCTCACCTACCGCGAGCTGGACGAGCAGAGCAACGCGCTGGCGCACGCGCTCACCGCGCTCGGCCTGCCGGAACGCTCGGTGATCGGCGTCCTCGCCCGCGACGACCGGGTTCTGCCGCTGACGATCAGCGCCGCGGCCCGGGCCCGGCTCCGCCTGGTGCTGATGAACACCGGCCTCGCCCCGCAGCAGCTGGTCGAGGTGGTGGCCCGCGAGAAGGTCCGCGCGGTGATCCACGACAGCGAGTTCGCCGGCGTGGTCGGCGCGCTGGAACCGGACGTCCACCGGTTCGCGGACCTCGACGCGCTCACCGCCGGGCAGCCGGTCACGCCGCTGCCCCTGCCCGACCGCCCCGCCGGGTTCATCATCCTGACCAGCGGCACCACCGGACTGCCCAAGGGCGCACCGCGTACCAAGGTCTCCCCACTGGCGAGCGCCATGATCGCGGACCGGATCCCGTTCCCGCGCCAGGGTGCCGCGGTGATCGCCTCGCCGCTCTTCCACACCACCGGATTCGGCGCGTGGACCGTCGGCCTCTCCCTCGCCAACCATGCCGTCCTGCTGCGCCGCTTCGACGCCGAGAGCATCCTGCGGGCCATCGCCGACCACCGTGCCGCCATGCTGGTCGCCGTCCCGACCATGCTGACGCGCATCCTCGCGCTGGGTCCCTCGACCATCGCAAAATACGACACTTCCAGCTTGCGTACGGTCTTCGTCGCCGGATCCCCGCTCGCGCCGGAGCTGACGGCCCGTTTCCAGGAGACGTTCGGCGACGTGATCTACAACGTCTACGGCTCCACCGAGGTCGCCATCGCCGCGGTCGCCCAGCCCGCCGAGTCCCGCCGCGCTCCCGGCACCGTCGGAAAGCCGCCGGTCACGGTGCACGTCGCGCTCTTCGACGACGAGGGCAGACGTTTCACCACTCCGGACGTCACCGGCCGCGTCTTCGTCCGCACCGGCATCCCGTTCGAGGGCTACACCGACGGTCAGCACAAACAGATCATCGACGGCTTCATGGCCACCGGCGACCGCGGCCACTTCGACGACACCGGCCTCCTCTTCATCGACGGCCGCGACGACGACATGATCATCTCAGGCGCCGAGAACGTCTACCCGGTCGAGGTCGAGAACCTCCTGATGACCCACCCCGACGTCCTCGACGCCGCCGTCATCGGCGTCCCGGACCCGGAGTTCGGCACCCGCTTGCGCGCTTTCATCGTCCCCACCCCGTCCTCCCCCCAGAACCCCGAGGCCATCCGCGACTACGTCCGCTCCAACCTGGCCCGCTACAAGGTCCCCCGCGACGTCCTCTTCCTGGACGACCTCCCCCGAAACGCCACCGGCAAACTCCTCCGCCGCTCCCTCCCCACCGACCCCCTCTGACTCACCCCGCCCCACCCGCCCCCACCCGCCCCCGCTTCGCCCCCAGCCGCCCCCAGCCGCCCCCAGCCGCCCCCCGCTTCGCCCCCAGCCGCCCCCGGCCCGCCCTGCCCCTTGCCCGTCCTGCCCCGCCCTTGCCCGTGATCATGGGGGCTAACGTGCGGCTATGGAGATTGTGGCGGGGCCGGTAACGGTGGCGGCGTCGTCGGGGGATGGGGCAGCCCTGCCGTGGTGGCACGTTGTGGTGGGTGTGGTCATTCTGCTGTCGGCGATTGCGACGGCGCTGACGGTGTGGGTGTTGGCGCGGGGTACGCGGCGGAAGCGGTAGGCGGTGCTGTGCCCGTTGGGTCGGCATGACGGACCCTCGGCCAGCGTTCGATCATGGACGGCCGAGCGGTACCCCGCGGGCGGCGGGCTGGCGATCCGGGGTGCCTCGGGCACCCCGAGTGACCCGTGAACACCAGCCACGCCGGGAAAGCTGGCGCTCACGGGTCTCTCGAGCCTGCCGACACACCCGTGACCACCAGCCGCGAAGATCATTCCCGCGGTTGATCATGAAAGTCGACCAAGCTCGGCCGGCCAGGGCCCGCCCCGCGGGAAGGCCGCCGGTAAGGGAACCGGCCACCGGGGGAACCGGCCACCGGGGGAACCGGCCACCGGGGGAACCGGTAACCGGGGGAACCGGTAACCGGGGGAACCGGCCACCGGGGGAACCGGTAACCGGGGGAAGGTGGCAACCGAGGGAAGGTGGCGAGTGTGGGGATCTGAGGAGCTGCGTCCGGCGATCGCCCGCGCCCTGGCGACTAGGGCTTTGGTGCGGGCGATCGCCGGAGCGGTCGGTCTCACGCCGGATCGGCGCGCTCGGAGCACCTCGGGTAGAGAGTCGTTCGCGAGAACCGGGGAGACACGACGCGACAGGGCTCGGCAGCGGCAGTCCCCAACAGGGGGAATGCGCTTTCCCGGGTAACCTACGGCAACAATTCGGGAACGTCAATGAAATAACGCCCGGGTTTTTACACCGGGAGCGCAGAGACCGGTCAGGCGTGCTTCGGGCGCAGGGCGACCACCGTGAACGGGCCCCGCACCCCGGCGCTGAAGCGCTCCGCGGCACCCAGGGCCAGCCGGACCCGCTTGCGCGGCTTCATCCCGGTGCCGGCGGTCGCGTAGAGGGCACCCAGCGCCGCCCGGTCACCGCAGCCCACCGCGGCGTACCCGTCGGCGGACTGGGCCACCTGGTAGTCGTCGTACAGAGTGTAGAGACGCCCGCGGACGCCGACCAGGAAGGTGCCGCCGACCTCCTGTTCCTCCTCCTTCCGGGCGAAGCCGCCGGACTTGAGGCAGTCACGGAGCGCGTCGACGAACGTGGTCGCCATGAAACGGTCCAGGTCGGCGGCGGGCGCGGGTGGGCTGAGCGAGTACCGGATCAGCTGGCCCATCCGGAACGACGAGGTGAACCCGAACACGTAGCCGTCCTTCCGGAAGACCTTCGCGTCGGCGCGGACCGAGAGATCCATGCCGGTGACGCCGGCACTGTCGCCGCCGATCAGGACGGTGCCGCGCCGTGCGAGGCCCACAATCGCAGTCATGGCTGTCAGCGAAGGGCAACCAGCGCCGCCCGTCAATGGAGGACAGCAAACCCACAAGATCAAGTGCTTTCATCCGTACGCCATGGGACTACGACGGATCAGCACGGCCGCTCTGCTGGCGACGGCTCTCGCGGGGTGCTCGACGACCGCGGCACCCGCCGGGACCGCGGCACCCGCCGGGACCGCGGCGAGGAGTGGCGTCCCAAGCGGCGTTTCGAGTGGCGGGCCGAGTGCCGCGCCGAGCTCGTCGGACGCCCGGGAGGAGGCCTGGACCGGTACCTGGTCGGCGGCGATGCAGGACGGCGGGCGCACCTTCCGTAAACAGACACTGCGGCAGATCGTGCACACCAGCATCGGCGGGGAGAGCGCCCGGCTCCGGCTCTCCAACGAGTTCGGCACCGCGCCGCTGACGCTCGAGGACGTCTCTGTAGCCCGCCGGGTCAAGGGTGGCACGATCGATCCGGACACCGACCAGCCCGTCACGTTCGGTGGCGCCACGTCCGTCACCATCCCGGCCGGGGAGACGCTCGCCAGCGACGCGATCACGGTCGCGGTACCGGCGGACGGCGATATCGCGGTCACCGCCTACCTGCCCGAGAGGACCGGGGCGACCAGTCGGCACGCACTCGCCCTGCAGACCGCCTACCTCGTCTCCGGCGACCGGAGCACCGCCGCGACGCTCTCCGGCGCGAGCACGCTGACCTCTTACTTCTTCCTCGCCGGGCTCGACGTGGTGAACCCCGATGCGCAGGGGGCGGTCGTCGCCTTCGGCGCCTCCATCACCGATGGACTCGACTCCGGCACCGGGCGCAACCGCCGCTGGCCCAATCTTCTGGCCGACCGGCTGCGCACTTCCGATCGTACGATCGCAAGCCTCGACGCCGGAATCAGCGGCAATAGACTGACCACCGACGGTGACGGAGAAAGCGCTGCCAAGCGCTTCCAACGGGATGTCCTCGACCAGCCGGGCGTGCGCTGGGTGATCATCTCGGATGACGCGATCAACGATCTCGGTAACGGAGCGTCCGCCGGGGAGCTGACCGCCGCGCTCGGTGAACTGATCCAACGCGGTCACGACGCGGGCATCACGGTGATCTGCTCGACGCTGACGCCGTTCCGGGGCTCGGGGTACTGGACGAGCGACGGCGAGCAGGGGCGCGCGGCGGTCAATGCCTACCTGCGGAGCGCGGCGAGCGGCTGCGATGCGGTGCTCGACCAGGACACCGCCACCCACGACCCGTCGGCACCCACACGTTACCTGGGAAGATACGACTCCGGCGACCACCTGCACCCGAACGCCGAGGGTATGCAGGCGATCGCCGACGCGGTCGACCTGAGCTGGTTCTCCTGACACCCTCGCCGGGCCTCCCGCCCCGTGGCCGCAACGACGCGCGCACAGACAGCACCGGCCGGGCGCCGCGTGCACACATACGGCGCCAGCCGGGCAGCGCACGCACACGAACAGCACCGGCCGGGCGCCGCGTGCACACAAACGGCGCGGGCCGGGCCGCAGGTGCACACAAACGGCGCGGGCCGGGCCGCAGGTGCACACGAACAGCACCGGCCGAGCCGCGGGTACACACGATCAACCCGGAGCAAGGGCGGGGGCGCACGTCATCCGTGATCGTGTGCGCGTGCAGCCGTCAAAGGGGCGCCGGAGCGGCACGGACCGCGATCGTGGATCCCCAGCGCCCCAGAGACCATGATCGTGAACCCTCGCCGCCTGCGGTCCCGCACCCCGGCACGTCGAAGGTCACCAGTCAGCGTGGATCCTGGCGGTCGGCGGGTGGCTGGGGCTGAGGGGTGCGTCGAGCGGCATGAGGCGCCCCCCAGCCCCAGCCAGAAGCAGGCGCGGGCGCGGGCGCGGGGCGCGGGCGCCGGGCGCCGGGCGCCGGGCGCGGGTGCCGGGCGGCGGGGCGCGGGGCGCCGGGCGGGCGCGGGGTCAGTCGGGGGGATCGCTGAAGAAGATGGCGGAGTCGACGGCGCGGCGCCAGCGGGCGAAGGAGGTGGCGCGGGTCTGGTGGTTCAGGGTGGGGAGCCAGCGGGCGGCGCGGTGGCGGTTCGCGCGCAGGTCGCGCAGGTCGGACCAGTAGCCGACGGCCAGGCCGGCCGCGTAGGCGGCGCCCAGGGAGACCGTCTCGGCGACCATCGGGCGGACCACGGGCACGTCCAGGAAGTCGGCGACCATCTGCATCAGGAGGTTGTCCGCGGTCATCCCGCCGTCGACGTTCAGGGTGGTCAGGGCCAGGCCCGCGTCGGCGTTCATCGCCTCGACCACGTCGCGGGTCTGCCAGGCGGTCGCCTCGAGGACCGCGCGGGCCAGATGCGCCTTGGTGATGTAGCCGGTCAGGCCGACGATGACGCCGCGGGCCTCGCTGCGCCAGTACGGGGCGAACAGGCCGGAGAACGCCGGCACGATGTAGCAGCCGCCGGTGTCGCGTACCGAACCGGCCAGGGTCTCGATCTCCGCGGCGGTGCTGATCAGGCCGAGGCCGTCGCGGACCCACTGCACCAGCGAGCCGGTGATCGCGATCGAGCCCTCGAGGGCGAAGACCGGCGGGCCGGAGCCGATCCGGTAGCCGACCGTGGTGATCAGGCCGTGGGTGGAGCGGACCGGCACGTGACCGGTGTTCATCACCAGGAAGCCGCCGGTGCCGTAGGTGCACTTGGTCTCGCCGGGGTCGAAGCAGGTCTGCCCGAAGAGCGCCGCCTGCTGGTCGCCGATGGCGGCGGCGATCGGGACGCCCCCGAGCGCGGTGCCGAAGATCGAGGACGAGGACCTGATCTCCGGGAGCATGGCGGCCGGGATGTCGAAGAGGTCCAGCAGGACCGGGTCCCACTCCAGCGTGGACAGGTTCATCAGCTGGGTGCGGCTGGCGTTGGTGACGTCGGTGAGGTGGCGTCCCCCGGTCAGATTCCAGATCAGCCAGCTGTCCATCGTACCGAAAAGGATGTCGCCTTTGACTGCTTTTGATCTAAGACCCGGAGTGTTGTCCAGCAGCCAGCGGATCTTGGCGGCGGAGAAGTAGGTGGCCGGGGGCAGGCCGGTCCGCTCGCGTAGCAGGTCGCCGTCCAGATCGGCGAGCAGCGGCGCGGTCCGGGTGTCCTGCCAGACGATCGCGGGCGCCACCGGCCGGCCGGTCGCCCGGTCCCAGAGCACCGTCGTCTCGCGCTGGTTGGCGATGCCGATCGCGGCCACCTGATCCGGCCCGATGCCCGCGTGCCGGAGGGCGCGATCGATCAGCTTGCGCACGTCACGCCAGATGCGGGCCGCGTCGTGCTCCACCCAGCCCGGCTTCGGGTACGACTGCGGATGCTCGGTGCGCACCATCGCCACCACGGTCGCGCGCCGGTCGAAGAGGATGCACCGGGTCGACTGGGTGCCCTGATCGATCGCCAGGATGTAACGGTCGGTCATGATCCGGCCAGTTCCCGGGAGATGGCGCGGCCACTCGCCGTGACGTGGTCGACCACCGACGGGCGGGCCTGACCGCGCGTGTCGCAGATCCGCTCGACCGGCCCGGAGACGCCTACCGCGCCCACCACCAGGCCCCCGAAGCTGCGGATCGGCGCCGCGACACCGGCTCGCCCGGGCCGCCACTCCTCGACCTCGAGTCCCCACCCCCGGGCGCGCGTCACGCTCAGTCGCCGGTCCAGGTCGCGACGTCCGGTCACCGTCTTCCGGGTGTACGCCTCCAGCCCCGCTCGCGCCGCCGCGTCCACGGCCGACGGGTGATAGGCCAGCAGGACGTGCCCGAGCGCGGTGGCGTGCGCCGGCTGCACCGTGCCGGTCTCCATCGACTGGGCCGAGTCGTCCGGGCGGAACACGTGGTGCACGACCAGCACCCGCCCGTCGCGCAGCGCGCCGAGGTGCACCTCCTCCCCGCTCCGGGCCGCGAGGGCGTCCGCCCAGTTCAGGGCCCGTCCGCGCAGCTCGTTGGCGTCCAGCCCGCCGGTGCCGATCTCCAGCAGCCCGCGGCCGAGGCGGTAGCGGGCGGTCTGCGGGTCCTGCTCGACGAAGCCGACGTGGGCCAGGGTGCGCAGGATGCTCTGCGCGGTCGACTTGGGCAGGCCGAGCGCGTCGGCGATCTCCTTGACGCGCAGCCGGTCGGGACCCGCGGCGAGCAGGCGCAGGACGGCCGAGGAGCGCTCGATGGACTGGATCAGGCCGGGCATCGTGCGACATTGTCGCACAGTCGCCGTTGCCGCGTCCGATTCCGATCCTTAGCGTCGCGCATGTCAGGCAACCGGGAGGCACAGTGGCGGACTTCGTCGGCGCGATCGATCAGGGCACCACCAGCACACGCTTCATGATCTTCGACCGGTCGGGCGCGGAGATCGGGCGTCACCAGCTGGAACACCGGCAGATCCTGCCGGCGGCCGGGCAGGTCGAGCACGACGCGCGGGAGATCTGGGAGAACACCCGCAAGGTGATCGACGGGGCGCTGGCGAACGCCGGCCTCGTCGCGACCGACCTGGCGGCGATCGGCATCGCGAACCAGCGCGAGACGGTCGTGCTCTGGGACCGGGTCACCGGTGAGCCGGTCGGGAACGCGATCGTCTGGCAGGACACCCGGACCGCGTCCATGCTGCCGGAACTGGACGCCTCCGTGCTGCGCGAGCGCACCGGCCTGCCGCCCGCGACCTACTTCTCGGCGACCAAGGTCAAATGGCTCCTCGATCAGGACCCTGAGATCCGCAGAAAAGCGGAAAAAGGGGATGTCAAGTTCGGCACCATGGAGAGCTGGCTCATCTGGAACCTGACCGGCGGCCTGCACATCACCGATGTCACCAACGCCAGCCGGACCCAGCTGATGAACCTGTCCACCCTGGACTGGGACCCCGTCCTGCTCGACATCTTCGACATCCCGGCCGCCATGCTCCCGGAGATCCGGTCGTCGGCCGAGATCTACGGCACGGCGCTCGGCGGGGTGCCGATCGCGGCGGCGATCGGGGACCAGCAGGCGGCGCTCTTCGGGCAGACCTGCTTCGACCCGGGCGACGCCAAGTGTACGTACGGAACCGGGAACTTCGTGCTGCTCAACACCGGGACGACGCCGGTCCGGTCGACGCACGGGCTGCTCACCACGGTGGCGTACCGGTTCGGGGACGAGGCGCCGGTCTTCGCGCTGGAGGGTTCGGTCGCGGCGACCGGCTCGGCGATCCAGTGGCTGCGCGACCAGCTCGGCATCCTGGAGTCCGCGTCCGACAGCGAGACCCTGGCCGCCACCGTCGAGGACAGCGCCGGGGTCTGCTTCGTGCCGGCCTTCTCCGGGCTGTTCGCCCCGTACTGGCGGCCGGACGCGCGGGCCGCGATCGTCGGGCTCTCCCGCTTCCACACCGCCGCGCACATCACCCGGGCCGCGCTGGAGGCGATCTGCTACCAGACCCGGGACGTGGTCGCGGCGATGGCGCAGGACTCCGGTACGGCGCTGGACTGCCTGCAGGTGGACGGCGGGATCACCGCGAACGCGCTCTGCATGCAGCTGCAGGCCGACATCCTCGGCGTCCCGGTCAGCCGCCCGGCCGTCGCCGAGACCACCGCGCTGGGCGCCGCGTACGCCGCGGGCCTGGCGACCGGCTTCTGGACGAACCGCGACGAGCTGCGCGCCAACCGGCACGAGGACCGGCGCTGGGAGCCGTCCTGGACCGCGGAACGGCGTACCGAAGGAACCACCCGCTGGAGCGCGGCGATCAACCGCACCCTCGACTGGGTCTAGGGAAGGAAACACATGAACACCGGAGTGATCTCGCCGCGGTCGCGGACCGCCGCACTGGCCGCCATGACCGAGAACGAACTGGACGTGCTGGTCGTCGGGGCCGGTGTGGTGGGTGCGGGCGCGGCCCTGGACGCCGCCACCCGTGGCCTCTCGGTCGGCCTGCTGGAGGCGCGGGACTTCGCCAGCGGCACCTCCAGCCGGTCCAGCAAGCTGATCCACGGTGGCCTGCGCTACCTGGAGATGCTCGACTTCTCGCTGGTCCGGGAGGCGCTGAAGGAGCGCGGCCTGCTGATCCAGCGGCTCGCCCCGCACCTGGTCCGGCCGGTCTCCTTCCTCTACCCGCTGCAGCACCGGGCCTGGGAGCGGTTCTACATCGGCGCCGGCATCGCGCTGTACGACGCCCTCGCGCTCTCCGGCAAGTTCGGCGCGGGCCTGCCGCTGCACAAACACCTGAGCCGGACCGAGGCGCTGCGGGCGTTCCCGGGGCTGCGGCCGGAGTCGCTGGTCGGCGCGATCCGCTACTCCGACGCGCAGGTCGACGACGCGCGGCACACCATGTTCCTGGCCCGGACCGCGATGGCGTACGGGGCGCACGTGGCCGCGCGGACCGAGGTGACCGGCTTCCTGCGGGAGGGCCGCCGGGTCGTCGGCGTCACCGCCCGGGACGCGGAGACCGGCGCCGAGCTCACCATCCGCGCCCGGACCGTGATCAACGCGACCGGCGTCTGGACCGGGGAGAGCCAGGCGCTGCTCGCCGGGGAGCGCGGCGAGTTCCGGATCACCGCGAGCAAGGGCATCCACATCGTGGTGCCGCGCGAGAAGGTGGCCGGCCACACCGGGATGATCCTGCGGACCGCGACCAGCGTGCTCTTCGTGATCCCGTGGGAGCAGCACTGGATCATCGGCACCACGGACACCCCGTACGAGCAGGGCAAGGCGCACCCGGCCGCCTCCGGCAAGGACGTCGACTACCTGCTCGCCGAGGTGAACAAGAGCCTGGCCACCCCGCTGACCCGGGAGGACGTCCAGGGCGTGTACGCCGGACTGCGCCCGCTGCTCTCCGCGCAGGCGGACAGCACGGCGAAGCTCTCCCGGGAGCACGCGGTCGGCAACCCGGTGCCCGGCCTGGTCGTGGTGGCCGGTGGCAAGTACACGACGTACCGGGTGATGGCGAAGGACGCCGTCGACGTGGCGGTGCAAGGGCTGGACACCCGGGTGCCGGAGTCGTGCACCGAGCAGGTGCCGCTGCTGGGCGCGAACGGCTACCGCGCGGCGTGGAACCGCCGGGGCGTGCTGGCCCGGCAGTCCGGCCTGCACGTGACCCGGATCGAGCACCTGCTGCGCCGGTACGGCACCATGATCGACGAGGTGCTCGGGCTGGTCGCGGCGGACCCGTCGCTCGGGCAGCCGCTCCCCGGCGCGACCGACTACATCAAGGCCGAGGTGGTCTACGCGGCGAGCCACGAGGGCGCCCGTCACCTGGAGGACGTGCTCACCCGCCGTACCCGGATCAGTATCGAGACCGCGGACCGGGGCGTCGCCGCGGCCCGGGTGACCGCCGAGCTGATCGCGGAGGTGCTCGGCTGGACCGGCGCGGAGACCGAGCGGGAGATCGCGCTCTACGAGGAGCGGGTCGTCGCCGAGCTCAACGCGCAGGAACAGCCGGACGACGCGACCGCCGACGCCACCCGGCGCACGGCCGGCGACGTGGCCCCGCTGGCCGCCACCCTTTAAAGGGAGCCGCCGCCCTGTGAAGAAAGCGGTGGGCCGGTGACGGCCGGCCCACCGCTCGCTAGACCGGCTGCGGGATCCGGCGGTTCGGGCGGCTGGACTTCACCGCGTACATCGACTCGTCGGCGCGGCGCAGCAACGTGTCGACGCTGAGGTCGCCGGGCTCGCGGACGCCCACGCCGACGCTCGCGCCGATCCGCACGGTGTGCCCCAGGATGGTGAACGGCTGGGCGAGGCGCTCGGTCAGCCGCCGGCTCAGGTCCTCGGCCTCGGTACGGTCGGTGACGCCCGGCATCAGCACCGCGAACTCGTCGCCGCCGAGCCGCGCCACCAGGTCGCCCTCCCGGGTCTCGGCTCGCAGCAGGCGGCCCACCTCGACCAGCAGCGCGTCACCGGCCGCGTGCCCGTGCCGGTCGTTGACCGGTTTGAACCCGTCCAGGTCGAGGTAGAGCACGGCGAGCGGCCCGTCCGGGTCGGCCTCGGCGCTGTCCACGAAGAGCATCCGGTTCGCCAGGCCGGTGAGCGGGTCGTGGTACGCGAGGTGGTGCAGCTCGGCCTCGCGCTCGCGCAGCTCGGCGACGACCCGGTGCAGGTCGCGGCTGAGCGCGGTGTTGTCCCGCAGCGCGACCATCTGCCGGACCACCACCAGCAGGATCACGGTACCGAGGAGCACCGACAGGAACGGGGTGAGCCGGTGCCCGGAGGCGAGCCGGTCGACGGCCGCCAGGATCGCGATCGCCAGCGGTACGTACGGCAGCCAGACCAGGATCGGCACGTCCTGCTCGCCGTCGTCGCGCCGGTCCGCGGGCGCCCGCCACGCGGCGAGCCCCATCAGCACGAACCCGGCCACCCACCCCGTGTCGATCGGGTCGCCGCAGGTGTACGTGCTGTGCTGGTTGAGATACGCGAACCCGAGGTCGCCGACGCTGAGCGCGCCGGCCGCCGCGAGGATCAGCCCGGCGGTCGCCCGGTGCCCGCGGGCCGCCCGGGGCAGCAGGATCAGCGCGACCGCGGCGAGCACCACGTCGCTGAGCGGGTAGGCGAGCGACATCGCCTTCGCCGCCGGCGTCAGGTTGCCCGCGTCGTACACGTCCTGCCCGATGAAGATCCAGGCGAGGAAGAGCAGCGAACCCGCGATGATCAGGCCGTCCAGCATCAGCCGGAGCAGGCCGCGGCGCACGCCGAGCACCGCCACCATGCCCGCCACCGCGCACGGCACCATGATCAGGAAGCCGGGGTCGCCGATGTTCGGGAACGGGGCGTTGCCCTCGCGGAACGTCACGTAGAACGCCCACACCGACTCGCCGAACGCCCAGCCGGTCATGCCGACGGCGAGGACGGCCCAGCCGTACCGGGCCCGGCCGGCGCAGCGGCGGGCGGTCCGGGCCGCGCTCGCCGCGGCGAGCAGCGCGGAGAGGATGAGCGTGGCGACGCTCAGGTTGGTCGCGGCCTGGGAACCTTCGGGCAGCAACCGCAGCGCGGCGAAGTGGCCGGCGACGATGAGCGCGCCGAGCAGCGTGACCCTCAACATGCGCTCACGATGGAGTCGCCCGGTTGCGGTTCGGTTGCTTCCCCGGGTGCGGGCGGGGTGCGGTTCGGGAGCCGGTAGGGTCCGCATTCATGACGGTGAGCAGTGAGAGCGCGGCGCGCCTGGCGGTCCTGGTCGACGCGGACAACGCGCAGCCGGCGATCGTCGAGGGGCTGCTCGCCGAGGTGGCCAAGTACGGGACCGCGCACGTCAAGCGGGCGTACGGCGACTGGACCGGCACCAACCTGCGCGGCTGGAAGGAGCACCTGCTCGCGTACAGCATCCAGCCGATCCAGCAGTTCGCGTACACCACCGGGAAGAACGCGACCGACGCGGCGATGGTGATCGACGCGATGGACCTGCTCTACTCGGGGCGCCTCGACGGGTTCTGCATCGTCTCCAGCGACAGCGACTTCACCCGGCTGGCCGCGCGGATCCGCGAGTCCGGGCTGACCGTGTACGGGTTCGGCGAGCGGAAGACCCCGAAGCCGTTCGTGGCGGCGTGCGACAAGTTCATCTACACCGAGAACCTGGTGGCGCACGCGCTGACCGAGCCGGCCGACGCTCCGGCGGGACCCCGCCCGCAGGTGGCGGCGGCCCAGCTGAAGTCGGACAGCGCCCTGGTCAACAAGCTGCGCAACGCGGTCGAGGCGGCCTCGGACGACGAGGGGTGGGCGACGCTCGCCTCGGTCGGGCACATCCTGACCAAGCAGAGCCCGGACTTCGACGCCCGCAACTGGGGTTTCACCAAGCTCAGCGACCTGCTGACGGCGACCGGCCTGTTCGAGCTGGAGCGCCGCGCCCCGGCCGAGGGCAAGGCCGCGGTCCTGTTCGTGAAGGACCGCCGCCGCCGCGCGAAGTAGGACGCTCCTATTCCAGGTCGAGCTGCCAGTGGCCGGGCAGGCGGAACCCGTGCGCGTCCAGGAACGAGGCGTTCAGGACCCGGCTGGTCTTCCCGCCCGGCAGGGTGACCAGCGATCCGGGTGGGGCGACCGTGTCCGGTGGGCAGAAGACGATCACGGTGGAGAGCACCAGGCCCTCGCCCGCGGGCACCGGGCGGGTCGTGTGGTTGACCACGCACGGGCCGACGACGATGGGTTCCTCGCCCTGGCGGGCGGTCACGCGGACCGTCGTCGGGGCGGGCGCGTGCAACATCGCGAACTCCAGCCAGTTCACCAGCTCACCTCTTCCGGTCGTCCCCGTTCCGTTGGTTCCCCGTTTGGTGCAGTTTGACGCGTACGCCTGAGCCTTCGCTGAGCGAACGACAAAAAACCGCCGCACCGGACTGTTGCCCGGCACGGCGGCCTTTATACCAGCTCAAGATCTTTAAAGAAGGCGGCGAACTTCCCCGTACGTCCGGTAGAAGCCGCCCCGGGCCGCCTCACGCACCCCGGTGACCACGTAACGGCTGCCCCGCTCCCGGATGCCCTTGGGGAACTGGACCTGCCAGTCCGCCCGGTACCCGGAGGAGACCACGCGGACCCGCAGCCGCCCGCCGTCCTCGACACACTCGACGACCACCCCGTCGGCCACATCGTGCACCACCTCGACGGTGGTCGACGGGGCCACGGCCGGCATCCGTGGCGGGGCCTTCACGTCCACCGCCTCCGGCACCGTGCCGTCGATCGCCGCGCGGATCGCCGTCTCGCTCGCGTCGATGCAGGCCAGCGACCCGTCGGTGGTCACGATGTAGAGCCGGTCCTGGTGGTACTGCATCGAGAACGCCGAGCCGCAGCCGGTACCGAGCTTCCAGAGCCGGGTCCCGTTCGCGTCGAAGCAGTAGATCGAGGAGGCGCTGTCCCCGGCGAACACGTACCGCCCGTCCTCGGCGGTGGCGCACGAGTACACCGCGGCGTCGCAGCGGTACGTCTGCCGGTGCCGCCCGTCCTTGCCCAACTCGGCCACCTCGCGGGTCGCCGTCCCGGCGTACACCGTGTCGCGCTCCTGCCATCCGAAGAGGACCGCACCGGTCCCGGTGTGCCAGAGCTCCTTCCCGGTACGCCAGTCGTAGCTGGTCACGCCCGCCGAATGCCCGTGGTGCACGGCCTGCGCGTCGCACCGGACCATCCACGCCGAGCTGCCCCGGCCCGGCCGCCGCCAGAGGAACTCGTCCTCGTGGTCGATCGCCGAGATGCCGCCGCCGGAGTCGGAGACGCCGAGCACGCCGTCGTGGATGTCCAGCCAGTAGATGTCGATCTCCGGGGCGATCCGGTACGCCAGGCGCGGCACCTTGCCGGAGAGGTCGTACACGTTGCCGTCGTCGCAACCCGCGTAGATCCAGCCGTCGTCGGCCACGATGCACTTGACCCCGTCGGGCAACCGGAACTGCTGCACCACCTCGGCGCCGTGGCTGAGCGTGGTGATCAGGCCGCTCTCGTTGCCGACCATGCAGACGTCGTCGTCGACGAAGATGCCGAAGGCCGGGCTGCCCGACGAATACCGCCAGAGGATCGGGGCGCGCTTGGCCGTGGACCGGGTGCTGACGATCTGCCGCCGGGAGATCGCCCGCTTCTGCCGCCCGCCGGCGACGGCCGGGGCGTACCCCTTGCGGACCTTCTCCCCGATCTTCTTGGCCGCCTCGGACCGCGCCCTGTCGGGCGTGCTGAAGCTGGACTGCTTGACCTGGCCACGGTCGCCGATCCGCCCGTACCGGATGGTCAGGTCCGCGCCGTCGACGGTCACCTCGTAGAACTTGTGCGCGCTCCCGCTGTCCTCGGAGAGCTCGAGGTACGTGGTGTCGGCCGGCATTCCGGGCCCCTTTCCGTCATCGGCGATCGATGCGGCGAACCCTAGAACCGGGGTCTGACACTTTCCGGTTGCGGGCCCGGGCTAGGTGCCGGTCGCGACGTACTTGGCGAGCGGGCCCTCGCTCTCCGGGGAGATCCACTCGAAGCTGCCGCGGAGCCGGTCGGAGCGCTGGTCGACGGTGGCCACGGTGACCGTCATCTCGCCCCACGGCATCGCGATGTGCAGCATCACCCGCAGGATGCCGGTGGGCAGATGCGGCGCGGTCCGGTTGGTCGCGCGGCCGCGCAGCAGCAGGCCGCTCATCGAGATGTCCTGCACCGCGCCGGTGATCGGGACTCGGGAACGCTCCGATCGCGTCACGACCAGGGCGGTCCCGTGCGCCGGGTAGAGGCCGGCCCGGCGCACCGAGTCGCGCCGCTGGACGACCGGGGCCGGGCTGTCGCCGAGCACGGTCAGCAGGCCGTCCCGCAGCTCGGCGTCGACCCAGGTCAGGCCGGCGCTGCTGACCAGCTCGCAGACGCCGATCCGGCGTACGCCCGGCCCGTCGTCGAGGCTGAGCACCGGGATGGGTGGCAGCTCGGCGAGGAACGGGGCGCGCACCTCGGCCACCGAGACCAGCGAGATCGGCTCGGTGTCCGGGCAGCGCAGGGTGAACGTGCTGCCGGCCGCCACCGTGATACCCACTCCGTGAACGGTAGCCGCACCGCACTAGGGTTGCCCGGAGATCAGCGAGGTACGGGGGACGCGATGACCGAGCGGGAGACGTTGACCTGGGACGGCTTCGGCCGGGCGGGCCGGGAGTTGGCACAGGCCGTCGCCGACGACGGGTACCAGCCCGACCTGATCCTGGCGATCACCCGGGGCGGCCTGGTCCCGGCCGGCGCGGTCAGCTACGCCCTCGACATCAAGAACCTGCACCTGGTCAACGTCGAGTTCTACACCGGCGTGGACGAGCGCCTCGACCTGCCGGTGATGCTGCCGCCGGTGCCGCGCGGCGCGGACCTCTCCGGCGCCACCGTGCTGATCGTCGACGACGTCGCGGACACCGGGGAGACCCTGCGGCTGGTCCGGGAGTACTGTGCCGAGCACGTGGCGCAGGCCCGGTGCGCGGTGATCTACGAGAAGCCGCGGTCGGTCGTCAAGTGCGAGTACGTGTGGGCTCGCACCGACAAGTGGATCACCTTCCCCTGGTCGGCCGAGCCCCCGGTCGTGTCTCAGACCAGTTGACCCGTGACGTCGCCGTGCTTACTGCGTACCCAATCCTTCTCGGCGACCTTGAGGTGCAGTTCGCGCAGGATCGCCGCGCGGCGCACCGGATCGGCGGGCTTGACGTGCTGATGCAGCGCTCGTAGCGCGCTCGTGTCCGGCAGCTCCGGGGTGGCACCCGCCTGCCGGGCACGCCGCAGCTCGCCCTGCATCGGCACCACGGCGATCGGCACCCGGTCGAGCTGTGCCGTCAGGTAGGACAGGTCCGCCTCGTCCATCACCTTGTTGCCGATCAGCGTGACGAGGTCGCCGACGCCCGCGGCGGTCGCCAGCTCCAGGTAGCGCTGCGCCACCGTGACCGATTCCGGCGTGGGCTCGACCACCACCGTGATCGCGTCGAACTGGGCGTGCAGCGAGTTCGCGAACGCGTCCGTGCCCGCCACCATGTCGCAGACCACCCAGTCGTCGTCGCCGGTGGCCAGGTGCGAGAGCAGGTTCTCCAGGATCGACAGGTGCCCGTGGTAGCAGCCCGCGCCGATGTTCTCCGCCTCGTACGTCCCGACGTGCATGACGTGCGCCCGCGGGTCGAGCGCCACCGCATGCCCGGCCAGCACCGGGTCCGTCTCGTCGAGCGTGACCAGATTCGATCCGGGCCCCGGCGGCGTGGTCGCGACGAACCGGTCGGCGCCGCCGATCAGCACGTTCGCGCCGAGCAGGTGCCGCCGGATCGCGACGGCGTTCGACGGCCGGGACAGCGCCGAGGCGGCGTCACCCGGCACGCCGAGCAACGGCGCCAGGTGCACGTTGACGTCGGCGTCCACCGCGAGCACCCGGGCTCCCACGCTCCGCAGATACCCGACGAAGAGCGCCGCCAGCGTGCTCTTCCCACTGCCGCCCTTGCCAGTGAAAGCGATTTTCATTACCAGGAAGGTAGTGACCCCGGGCCGCCGTCGCAACCCGAACCGCCGAATACAGTGACCCGATGAGGAAAGCGGTGACCCGATGAGGAAGGCGGTGACCCGATGAGGAAGGCGGTGACCCGATGAGGGCAGACCGGGTGGGGACGGCGTACTCGGCCGTCGCGGGCCTCTACATCGACCTCTTCGGCACCACCGGCGCGGTGCACGCCGACGACCTCGCCCTGGTCGACCGGCATCTGACCGGGCTGGCGGGGCCCGTCCTCGACCTCGGGTGCGGGCCCGGGCACCTCACCGCGCACCTGCGCTCGCTCGGCGCGGATGCGACCGGGATCGACGTGGTTCCCGAGTTCCTCGACCACGCCCGGGTCACCCATCCGGGGACGCCGTACCGTCTCGGCACCCTGCACCCGCTGGACGTCGCGCCGGGCTCGGTCGGCGGCATCCTGGCCTGGTACTCCCTGATCCATCTGCCGCCGGCCGACCTCGATCCGGTGCTGTCCGGTTTTCATCGGGCGCTCGCCCCGGGCGGCGCTCTCGTCACGGGGTTCTTCGACGCACCCGGGGGCGCGATCGGCCCGTTCGACCACAAGGTCACGACCGCCTACCGGTGGCCGGCCGGCGCGTTCGCCGAGCGGGCCGCGCGGGCCGGGTTCACCGAGGTGGAGCGGGTGCGGCGCGGCGCTTCGGAAGGCCACCGGCCGCACGCCGCCATCGCGTTCGCCGCCGACGTTCGCCGTTAACGTTCGCCGCCGACGTTCGCCCTTAACGTTCGCCGTCCACGTTCGCCCTTAGCTGAGCAGGGATTCCTCCGGGCCCGCGCTTCCGGCCGGGTACTCCAGCAGCGGCACCTCACCGGCCCGCCACGCGGCCGTCACCGGCTCCACGATCCGCCAGCACTCCTCGGCGACGTCTCCGCGTACCGAAAGGGTCGGATCGTCGTGCAGGACACCGTGGAGCACCTCACCGTAGGGAGGCAGCTCTCCCGGCCCGAAATCGGCGGCCAGCGTGACCGGATCGATCACGAACGGATCGCCCGGCCCGTTGATGTTGAAGTCGAGCGCCACCCGGTCGGGACCGAAACCGATCCTCAACCGATCCGGCTGGTGCGGCCCGTGCAACCCACCCGGGATCCGCGGCGGCTCCTTGAACGTGATGATCGCCTCCTGCCGGCCGCCGCCGACCGCCTTCCCCGACCGCAGCCGGAACGGCACACCCGCCCACCGCCAGGTGTCCACGGCGAGCACCAGTTCCGCGAGCGTCTCGGTCCCCCGTTCAGGATCAACACCGGGTTCCTTCGTGTACGCGCAATGCTGAGCACCGTCCGCGTACCGGGCTCGCAGGCTGGAGGCCTTCGGGTCACCGCCCCAGACCCGGGTGGCCCGCAGCACCTCCGCCACGGCGTCCCGGAACTCGCGCGGGTCCATCGAGAGCGGCGCCTCCATCGCGAGCAGCGCCAGGATCTGCAGCAGATGACTCTGGATCATGTCCGCGAGCGCGCCGGCCTTGTCGTAGTACCCCGCCCGCCCCTCCAGCGCCAGCTCCTCATCGAACACGACATCGACCGAGGCCACGTGCTCCGCGCTCAGCAACGGCTCGAAGATCCGGTTCGCGAACCGCAGCCCCACGATGTTGAGCACCGTCGACTTCCCGAGGAAGTGGTCGACCCGATGAATCCGCTCCTCGGGCACCAGCCTGGTCAGCACCCGGTTCAGCGCCGCCGCCGACCGCACCCCGCTCCCGAACGGCTTCTCCAGCACGAGCCGCGTCCCTTCCGGAAGCTCCACATCGAGCAACGCCTCACAGGCCTTCCCCGTGATCGCCGGCGGCAGCGCGAAGAAGACCACCACCTCGCCGCCGACCCCATCGAGGACCCGCCGCAGCTCATCGGCCCGGGTCACATCCGCCCGCACATACCGAGTCCCTCCCACGACATCCGCAACAGCCCGCTCGCCCTTGCCCCCTGACGCGTCTTTCCCCCGGTGCGCCCCGAACGCTTCAACGACGCGCTTGCGCCACCGCTCGTCATCCCAGTCGTCCATCCCGGCTCCGACCAGCGTCAGCTTCGGCGCTCCTCCCGCAGCGACCAGCGCCCCCAGCCCCGGCAACAGCAACCGCCCGGCCAGATCCCCCGCCGCCCCGAGAATCACCAGCGTCTGCTCGCCACTCCCACCACCATGCACACCGTCATTCGTCATGTGCGCTCGATGCCCCACCACCCCACCCTTTACTCCCACGCCACAAAGGCAGCACAAACCACAGCTAACGGAGACGTCGGATCAAAAGCCCTGATCCGCCCCCTGCATCTGCATCGCCATGCGCACCCGTCATGACCCCGCCGGTCGATTCCGGCGGGATCATCACCGGCGGGGCCGCGGGGTGGGCGTCCCGCCGGGGTGGGCCCCGACCGGCCGGGCTTGATCGACTTCTCATGATCAACCGCGGGGGATGATCTTCGTGGCTGGCGTTCACGGGTGTGTCGGCGGGCTCGAGAGACCCGCGAGCGCCGGCTTTCCCGGCGTGGCTGGCGTTCACGGGTCTCTCGGAGCGCCCCAGACACCCCGGATCGCCAGCCCACCACCCTGTGGCACCCCGGATAGCCAGCCCACCGCTCCGAGGTACCCCGGATAGCCAGCCCACCGGCCTGAGGGACCCCGGATTTAGGGGTGTCTCGGAGGCCGTGGGGCAACCCTGAGATCCAGCCGGAAGTTCCAGCCGGAGGGGTCCGGGTGGAGGGGTGGTCAGGCTTCGGTGATCGTGGGCAGGTCGGCCGGGGCGGCGTTCCGGGGTTCGCCGGAGTCGTCTCCCCAGGCCATGGTGATCGCGATCGTGGCGGCGGCGACGGCCAGCAGCGCCGAACCCGGGATCAGCCAGGCCGGAGCGCCCTGGACGTACCCGGGCATCAGCGCCGCGTGGAGCGTGAACACCGATCGGACCCGGTCGGTGAAGGTCTCGCCGAGCAGGACCGCGTTGAGCACGACGGCCCAGACCGGCAGGACCGAGGCGGCGAGCGCGATCCCGGCGAACACTCCGGTCACCTGGCCGCGCCCCGGCCGTGTCGTGCGGATCCGGTAGGCGAGCGCCGCCACCAGCAACCACCCGGCGATCCCGCCGAGCAGCGCCCCGCCGGCGACCAGCGGAACATAGGCCGTGCTGCGGGCCGCGAACATCGTGCCGCCGATCGAGGCCTTCCCGGGTTCGCCGTTTGTTCCGTCGGTCATGTTGAGGTTCATGATCAGGCCGTCCCGCTCCGCGGTGAGGTGCCCGCTGCGGTCGTTGAGGACGACCGACTGCGCCTCGGCCCACGCCTTGTCCTCGGTGGTGACCTCGAAGATCTGGAAGTCGCTGGTCCGCCAGCCGGCGGCGGCCAGGCCGTCCCGGGCCTGTTCGATGGTCCAGGCCGAGGCGGATTCCCGTTCACCCGGCGACGTGCCGAGGGTGAGGAAGTCCGCGTTGCCGGCCTCACTGTTTCGGATGATCCACATGGCGTCGTCCGCGGCGTCCGGCATCGCGGCCTCGAGTACTCCCACGGTGGCGGCCTTCGACGGCAGCTCAGTGAAGGTCTTCTCGCCGAACCAGCTGCCGGCCGCCGCGCCGAAGACGCCTGTCACCAGTGTCACCAGCACCGTCGCGACCAGTGCGAACGGCCGCCTCGGTACCCGGAAGCGCTGTCGCACCCCGCTCGCGATCAGGTGCCAGGCCTCGCTCGCCGACGGCCGTTCCCGGCCGGGCTCGGCCATCTCCAGCAGCGTGGTGACGATCTCGTCGCCGTGCCGTCGCCGGTACTGACCCGAGTACGCCAGCGTCAGCCGGCGATAGTGCCGTTCCAGCCGGGCGTCACCGGCGGGCCAGCTCGCACTGCTGTCCAGGCTGCTCTCCGGCCATGTCTCGCTGGTCACGCGGCACCCCCCGTGGGTGCCGCGATCGCGATGCGGGACAGGCCGGGGAGGATGCCCGGCGCGCGGCGGAGTTGGTCGCGGGCCGCCTCGGCGCGGCGCTGGAGGCGCTCGACCTCGGCGGTCAGCGCGGAGGTGCCGCCGGGGGTGAGCCGGTAGTACCGCCGGAGCCGCCCCTCGACGGCCTCCTCGTGATCCATCTCGATCAGCCCCTGATCGGCGAGCCGGTCCAGTGCCCCGTAGAGCGTGCCCGGCCGCAGCTTCACCTCACCGGAGGAGAGCTCCGTGACCGCCTGCACGATCCCGTAGCCGTGCCGGGGCTGCGCCGCCAGCGAGGCGAGGATGAGAAACGTCGGTTCCCGCATGTCGAAGACACTACGTTCCACGCTATATATCGTCAACCGATCTATTGCCGCGACGCGCTCTCCCGGCTGGCACCCAGAGCTGACCCCGCTGGTCGATTCCGGCGGGATCGTCGCCGGCGGGGTCGCGGGGTGGGCGTTCTCGGTCATGGTCCGGGTTGGGGGTTATCCACAGCCGGGGTTTGTCCACAGGGTCCCGGGCCAAGATCGCCGTTTTGTGCCACTGTTCCGTTAGGGATGGGGGTTTCCCCCGGTCGGGGTGGGCCCCGACTGGCCGGGTTTGATCAACATTCCATGATCAACTGCGGGTTGGATCTTGGTGGCTGGCGTTCTGGGGTGTGTCGGCGGGCTGGAGTGACCCGTGAGCGCCAGCTTTTCCGGCGCGGCTGGTGGTCAGGGGTCTCTCGGAGCGCCTGAGGCACCCCGGATCGCCAGCCGACCGGCCCGAGGCACCCCGGATCGCCAGCCGACCGTGGCCGAGGCACCCCGGACCGCCGGCTCACCGCCTGCAGGCACGCCGTCCGGCGGGCCCGCGAACGAATCCCGGCAGGCGGGGCCGGCGATCCGCGGGCGGCGAGTTTCCGGGCGGGCACCCTGTCACGGGGATCCGGCGGCCCGCCCAGGTGGTCCAGATGTGACCGGCAGGGTCAGAGGTGCCTCGCCCGCCTTCAGGCACCCGCGGGCGCCAGCCCGGGAGTGTGGATGGCGACCCGGCGCTGAGTGCAGGCCGGGAGGGGTGAGCGGTCCTACTGCCATCGAGCGGACCGCTCGTCCCTTCTCGCTGAGCGCCGGTCGGGAGGGGCGGACCGCTCGTCTCTTCTCGCTGAGCGCCGGTCGGGAGGGGCGGACCGCTCGTCCCTGAGCGCCGGTCCGGGAGGTCAGCCGAGGGCGACGTCGAAGATGTGCATGATGCCCCTGTCGGTGGACTCGGGGAGCAGGACGGCGTCGACGGTCCTGGACGGGTCCAGGGTGGCCGGTGTCGTGGCGAAGACGCGGAACGTGCCGGTTCCGGTCGTACCGGAGGCGTTGTTGCGGCCGGAGACCGAGACGGCCTCGATGTTGCCCGCCGGGGCTGCCGACGCCCAGTCGCCGAAGGTGACGTCGACCTGCTGGGAGGTGCCGTCGGTGTAGAGGACGGTGGCGGTGCCGGTGGACGGGCCGTTGGTGGCGAGGCCGAGGAAGGACACGCTGGTGGCGGCGGTGTCGGGCAGGTCGACGCGCTGGCCGTGCGGGATCCAGTTGTCCGGGTTGCCCGGCGCCGCGTCCGGCCAGGTGAAGGTGATCCCGGTGCCGGTGAGCGGGAGGCTTGCGCCGGGTGCGGCTCCGGCGGCCGCCAGCCGGGTACGTGAGAGTGACCAGTCGCTGAGGTCCATCGATCCGAGGTCGCCCTGACCGTCCGGGGTGGTGCCGGTGTTGTTCCGCGCGTCCGCGCCCCCGGTGTAGGACGGCGGTACGTCCGTCGCGGCGGTACCCCACGTGCCCGGGGTGTCCGACATGGTGAGGCCGAGGGTGCCGCCCCGGGCGAGGAACGACGCGTCGATCCAGCTCGCGGTCTGCCGGGTGCCGTTGACGCGCAGGCCGGTGACGTACCGGCCCGGGCTCGCCTTGATCTTGATCTTGGAGTGGCCGCCCACCGGGTCGATCGTGATCGTGCGGAACATCGGGCTGCTCACGAGCAGGTCGCCGGTGCCGTAGATCGCCGGGTAGAGGCCGATGTTCGCGAAGACGTACCAGGCGCTCAGCGAACCCTGGTCGTCGTTGCCGGGCAGGCCGGACGGGGTGGCGTCGTACATCTCGGCGACCGCGCGGTAGAGCACGTCGGTGGTCTTCGACGGCGCCCGCAGCCAGTGGTAGACCCACGGCGTACCGAAGGCCGGCTGGTTGGAGAGGTAGTTGCCGGTCTGCGTGTACGCGCCCGCGTCCAGCTGCGCCATCAGCGTGTCGAGCTGGGCGGTCGCCGTCTCGGCACCGCCGCGCTTCGCGATCAGCGTGCCGAGGTTGTGCGGGACGAGCCAGCCGTACTGGTAGCCGGTGGACTGGTTGAACTGGCCGCGCCCGGAGCCGTCGTCGCGGACGCGCAGGTCGAACGTGCGGTCGAAACCGGTCCGTTCGCGCGGCCGGATGTGCCCGGTGACCGGGTCGAAGACGTTCATCCAGCTCTGCGCCCGTGCCATGAAGAAGTCGTGCTCGGCCGTCGCGCCGAGCCGCCCGGCGAGCTGCGCGATCGCGAAGTCGTCGATCGAGTACTCGAGGGTGCGGGATGTGGCGAAGTCGCCCTTGCGGTTCTCGATCATGCCGGTCGCCGCGAACTGGTAGGCGTCGGTCCGCTTCGACGCGGTCGCCGGGAGCCTCTGGGTGGCGACCATCGAGGCGAGCGCCGCCCGGCGGTCGTAATCGGTCGCGCCCATGTCGTCCAGGGTCGCGAGGATGACCTGCAGATTGTCGCCCTGCATCCGGGACGCGCCGGGCGCCCATCCGCCGGTCTGCTCGGTCAGCGCCACGATCGACCGGTTGATGTCGTTCGCCACCTCGGGGAAGGTCAGCGCGATCAACTGCACCTGGCTCCGGTACGCGTCCCAGCCCGTACCCGCGAAATTGATGTTCTTGTAGAAGTGCCGCCCCTTCGCCACGGTGTGCACGGTGCCGTCGTAGCCGAGGTACTCGCCGTTCACGTCGTCGCGCACGTTCGGGTGCAGGAACGCGCGATAGAGCGCCGTGTAGAACGTCGTGCGCTGCTCATCCGTCCCGCCACCGGCGTCGATGGTGCCGAGCGCGGCCCTCCAGAGCCTCGCAGCCCTCTTCCGTACGGTGTCGAAGCTCGCCGTGCCGACTTCGAGATCCCGGTTCACGGCGGCGTTCGTCACGCTGGTGTAGCTGAAACCGGTCTTCGCGGTCACCGTGGCACCGTCGGCGAAGGTGATCCACGCGCCGGTGTCGTGGCGGTAGTCCACGCCCACGTCGGTGCCGCTCTTGATCGCGTGCGTCGAGCCGGTCGTCATGTCGGCGTCGTTCCAGGTCCCGTACGACGCGAACGGCTGGTCGTAGGTGGTGGAGAAGTACGCCCTGTAGTAGTTGCCGTTGTCGCAGACGTCCACGCCGTACATCCAGCCGCTCACCGTGCGGGTGGCCGGATCGATGGTCACCTCGCTGCCGAACGTGCGGTTGTTCGGCCCGGAGACGTCGAGGATCAGGGTGGATTCATCGGTGAAGCCGTATGTCGCGACGGCGGTGCGCGCCGTCGCGGTCAACGACACGGTGATCCCGTCGTCCAGTCCGACCCGGTAGTACCCCGGCTCGGACACCTCGTTGTCGTGGCTGAAGCTCAGGAAGTAGCCCTTGACGTCGGCGGACGGGTTCACCGGCAGGGTGTCGCCCGGGTACGGGATGGTCGGGAACTCGTAACCGCCGTACCGCCCGGTGCACCCGGTGCCCGAGTACCGGGTCATCCCGAAACCCCGGATCCGGCCGGCTGTGTACTCGTAGCCGCCCTTCTCGTTCCCCTCCGCGTACGTGGTCGGGCTCGGCTGCACCATCCCGAACGGCACCGCCGCGCCCGGGTACGTGTTCCCGTACGCGTCGTTGCTCTTGTTCTGGGTGGTGTCCAGCTCGGTGCCGATGAACTGGTCGACCGCGTCGTAGGGGGTGAGGGTCGTGGCCGGCGCCACCAGGCTCCCCATCAGCAGCAGAGCCGCGCTTAAGGAAGGAAGGTCAATCATTCCGTGAATCCTCGTGTCCGAAGGGGACGCATGGGTAGACGTGAATCAAAGCCGGACTGGCGGGTCCATTTCCGCCGGCGCAGTAGCGCTGGGGTGAGTGTCGAAGGTGAACCCGGCACTACCGACACCCACCCCGCCCGTCGGTGGCGTTCCGGCCATGTCGATCCGACCGTGGGACACGGCCTCTCCGGGGTGGCTCGCGGCGCTCTTGACAGGGTGGCAACTTGAGCGCAATCATTCAGAAACTTCGAGGCGTTGATCCCTGTCAATCTCGTGTTTTGCGGTGATCAACGCCTTCTGCACGGGGGTTGTTGTTAACGCTCACAGTGCTTGGAGACCGCATGAGACCCCGTTCCCGCCTGGTGGGGGCGCTGGCCACCGTCCTGGCCGTGCTCGCCGGCGTGCTGGTGCTGCCGCAACCGGCGTCGGCCGCCACCACACTGATCTACGCGACCTTCAAGGGTGACTCGGCCGCCGACGAGGAGCTCTGGATCTACCAGTCGACCAACGGCGGCACCAGCTACAGCACGCTGGTCGACACGAACTTCCACGGGCCGACCGGGGTGCTGCGCGACCCGAGCATCCTGAAGTACAACGGCGTCTACTACGCGGCGTACACCGTGCAGTCGTGGACCACGAACTCCACCTACTTCAACATCGCTTCCAGTACGAATCTGACCAGCTGGACCAATATCGCGAGCATCCCGGCCGGGGTCACCAACGCGAACTACAGCTGGGCGCCGGAGTTCTACACCGGTGACGGCACGGTCAAGCTGATCACCAGCGTCGCGACGAGCTCCGCCTCCTACATCTTCCGGCCGTACGTCTACACCGCGCAGAACAGCTCGCTGACCAGCTGGAGCGGTCCGGCGCAGATGTGGGGTCTGGGCACCAACCACATCGACACGTTCGTGGTGAAGTCCGGCAGTACCTGGCACGCGTTCACCAAGAACGAGACGACCAAGTACATCGAGCACTGGACCACCACGGCGAACCTGACCGAGGGCTGGGTCAACCAGGGCACCCTCTTCGCTTCCGGGTACGAGGGGCCGTCGCTGGTCAAGCTCGACGACGGATCGTGGCGGATGTACGTGGACCACTACAGCGTGGGCGACGGCATCTACACCGCGACCAGCACGGACCTGAACACCTGGACCAGCCTCAGCCCGATCACCTGCTCGGGCTGCCGACACGGGACGGCGATCGCCAAATGAAGAGACGTGATCTGATCATCGCTGCGGGTGGCGCGGCCGCCGGTGCGTTCCTGCTTCCGGAGGCGGCCCGGGCGGCGACCTATTCCGGGTACGCGATGGCGTACTTCACCGAGTCCCCGTCGATGACCGCGGCGAACTACGGACTGCATCTGGCCGTCAGCGCCGACGGGCTGAACTGGACGCCGCTGAACCAGAACGCCGCGGTGGCCACCCCGACCAGCGGGAGCCTCGGGCTGCGCGACCCGTTCATCCTGCGCAAGCAGGACGGGACGTTCGTGGTGCTGGCGACCGACCTGTACGGGACGGACTGGTCGTACCAGAGCCAGTACCTGCACGTCTGGGACTCCACCGACCTGCGGACCTTCACCGGGTACCGCCTGCTCAAGGTGCACTCGCTGGCCACCCACGCCTGGGCGCCGGAGGCGTACTGGGACGCGGGGCGCGGGAAGTACGCGATCGTCTACTCCGCGGTGAACGACAGCGGGCACAACGTGCTGCTGGTCAACTACACCAGCGACTTCGTCAGCGCCGGGGACCCGCAGGTCTTCTACGACCCGGGGTACGACGCGATCGACGGCAGCTTCGTCACGGTCAGCGGCGTCAACTACATGTACTACAAGAATATTCGAAACGTGAGCACTGTTCCCATGCAGGTCAGGCGCGGTGGCGTAGAGAGCGTCTTGGCAAATATAACCGGACTACGCACGGTGATATCCAGCCCTGCTGGACGCATAAAAAAGCGCCCCGCCCTCATCGTAGGGCGGGGCGCCGGGGCGCTGGCGTGTGGCGCGGTCAGCGCCGGCGTGCGAGCGGATCGTCGACCCGGGGGCTTTGTCCTCGCTGGCCGCGCATCCAGCCGTCGAGTTCGCCCTGGAGGTAGTAGGCGCTCCGGTCGGCGATCATCCGTTCGGCGAGGCTGATCGACGCTCCCACGGAGGCGACGATGATGAGCGTGGAGCCGATGATGGCTGCACGCCACTCGCTGAGCCAGAACGAAACGGCAAGGCAGATCACCCCGAACACTGCCGAGAGGAAGGTGCCGAGATGGGTGGCCTGGAGCAACCGGTCGAAGCGACCAGCTTGACGCTTGTCGGTCGGTGACATCGTGGTCGCCCCTGCGCTGGAGCGGCCAACGGACTGAGTCATGGTTCCTCCGTGTGTTGCGGCTCCAGCTCTCCGTGGAGTGAGAGTCGGTGCCTCCTTTGTTGCTTTCCGTGCCCTGGCCGTGACCGAAATCGTATCGATTCAAGATCCGTCGGTAGTTAGTACATACGTACGAATCTCGCCGACCCGAACGGGCCTGTGCAGGGAATCCTTCCCGTGGCCGTCCATCTGCGCTAGGGGGCTACCGGCGGCGGGTGGTGTCGCCGGACAGCGTCACCGACGCCCCCTGATGCCCCGGTGGTCCCGCAGGTATCTCTAGATACCTTCTGGCGGACCGTGGCTGAACTGAGTCTTTCGCGAAAGGTGAGCCGATGGTATGAGGTGGTGTTGGGCTAGTCGGCCAGCTGATCATCGTCCGCAGGGGCATCCCCGATGGCGGGTTTGCTCCGGCGCCGACCGCCGCTGCGCCCCTCGTAGATCTGCTGGGCCCGGCCCCGGTGGAGGCCGAGCGCAGTGGCGATCTCGCCGAAGCTCATGCCGTGCTCGTCTTTCATCTGAACGACGGCGTCCCGGCGGATCTGCTTGAGGCGGGCATGGAATTCGGGGATCGCGGCCATCCGCTTCCCGACCTCGATGGCGCGTTCGGTCGGGTCTTGGATCTGTTCGACCTCGTCGATGCCGGCCATCGGGTTCTCCATTCCGCGATCGTAAGGGGTCCCACTACACCGGCGACTCCGGCAACTGTAGTGGGGGGATCTACGTCGATCCCCCCACTACTGTAGTGGGGGGATCACTAAAAAGGACCCCCGGCGATCGACTCCCTTAACCCACGAAAAATCCGAGGTCGGATCCACCGAATGATCTAGGCGCGATGAATGCGAAACGGGCCGACGCCCTCCGAATGCGACGAAAAGGGCCGCTATTCGCCCTGGCCGGCCTTTCGTAGTACGCGAGCGCGGCGCAGCTGGTAGATCTTCCGCTCGGCCAGCGGCTTGTGTCGCCACCCGTCGCCCTCTTCGCCCCACTCGCGGGCGCGCCGGTCATCATCGGCGAGGGAGCGCTGGATGGTGCGCCGGTCCACCTCGAGGAGGGTGGCTGCCTCGGTCACGCTCATCCACTCGCTCACGTTGCGTCCCCTCGTCGCGCTGGTCTGGCGAGCATGATTTCACGACTCTGGCGACGGATGCGACCGAAACTCCGGTTGCGACTCCCGCGACTTTCGCGACATACTCAGGTCCAAGAACGACAACGGCCCTCGGCTGGCGAGGCAACGCCGACCGAGGGCCTTGGCCGACTCAAGCAGGGAGTCAAACCATGTGCATTCTCGCACCCCACCGGCAGGTGTCCTGATGGACCTCGCCACCTTCAACACGCTCCTGATCGCCTGCGGGGCGCCGGCCTGCGTCGGCACCGTTGCCGCCGTCTGCAGCGCCCTGGTCAACCGCCACGACGACCGGCTCGCCCCGCAGGTCCGCCGGGCCGGGTTCGAGCTCGCGCTCGCCGAGGACGGCTTGGACCTGGACGACGTCGAGGTCGAGGAGGTGTGGGCGGCATGACCACCTACCTGACCGGTTTCCTCGAGGACGCCGCCGCCGGCAGCCGAGAGATCCTGCTCGGCGCGCTGCTGGTGACCGTCGCCGTGCTGGCGCTGGCGGCACGGAAGATCCGTACGATCGCCCGGTCGGAGCGGCCGGACGAGCCGCTCGCCGCGTGGGCGATGCTGATCGGCCTCGGCTGGTCCAGCGAGGCCATCTGGGAGATCACCCGGAACCGGCTCCACTTCGCGCTCGGCCTGACGCTGCTGCTCTTCGTCGTCAACGAGTTGGCCCTGGTGCTCTCCATGCTCCGAGCGAAGCGTCACCAGCTCGAGCACGGCTGGCCTGGGCAGCCCGGACAGACCGCCTGGGGCCTCGCCGTCCTGATGGCGATCATCGCCGGGTCGATCTCTCACTCGGCGCCCGAGGCGATCCTGCGCGCGGCGATCCCGATCGTCGTCACCAAGCTCTGGTGGGACGGCATGGTCCCCGGGAAGCGGCCCGGCGCGACCAGCTGGCGGTGGACGCCGCGGACCCTGCTGGTCTGGATCGGCGCGATCCAGCCCGGCGAGCACGACATCGAGACGGTGCACCGCGAGCGCCTCACCCGGCAGCTGGTGAACCTGGAGTTCCGCCGCCAGCACGGCGCCGGATGGCTCACGCGCCGTCGCGCGGGGCGCCTCGCCCGGCTGAGCCTGGTCGCCGACGACGCCATGATCGACGAGGCCCGGGCCCGGCTTGGGCGCGCCACCTGGTTCGAGGCGGCGGCGACCGGGGACGCCCCGGCCACACCGGTGCCCGGTCTCCCGGACCGGCAGGCGAAGACCGAGAAGCAGGCCCGGCTCCGCCACCGGCGGCAGATCCGCACCCTGCGGCTGAAGGCCGTCCGCCGGGTTGTCGTCGCAGCTCAGACGCCCCGCAAAGACGACCGGGTGACGGAAGATGTCGACCTCGTGATCCGCGCCGTCCAGGCAGTGCTGCCCGGCGCGACGCAGAACCGGATCGCCCGCCTGGCGGCTACGTCGGAGAGCACCGTCCGGCGCGCCAACCGGCGCAACGCCACCCAGCAGCCGACGGCGACGAAGCCGATCAACGGCGCTAAGCCGGACCTCGTTGGCGCCGGGACGGGGGAGCACTGATGTTCGGCCGGAAGAAGCCGCAGGAGCCGCCGTTGCGCCGCGAGGTGGTGCTGGAGCTGGTCAGGCTCGGGATGGTTGAGTCCGACGCGTCTGACCGCAACATCGACAGCGACGAGTTCGAGGCGGCCAAGAACGCGTTCGACCGCGCGAGGCGAACCGCGACCCGGGCCGAGGTGAGCGCGGCGTTCGAGGCGCTGACCCGGAACGGCTACTGAACGGGGGCCACATGCAGATCACCCGGACTCTTCTCTACCGGTACCTCTCCGGCCAGCCGCTCAACGGACGCCGGGCCGGGCACCCGTACCGATTCCGTGGCCGTGGGCGTCTTGCTGGGTGGCAGCGTCAGGCCCTGCGTGTCGCCGTCCCTGCGGCTGCGGGCGTGGCGGCGCTCTACCCCGAGCAGGTACTCACGACTGCGGCGGCCGCCGCCGCTGTCGCCGCGGTTCGCAGTCGGCGGAAGCTGGTCGACCGCCGGTTCCGCGGTGCTTACATCACCCCGACGCTGGCCGCGCTCCGGCCAGCGCTCGGCCTGGAGTCCGGGATCCGGCTGCACGTCGACCCGGCGCTCGGCAGCCTCACCCCGCGGCTGGCCACGCCGCTCTCCCCGGCGGAGGAAGCGGTTCGGCTCTGGTACGGCGAGCGCCTGGAACCGATCGTGCGGTGGCTGCCCGAGCACTCGCAGCGCGTTGCGTGGGCGGTGCAGCGCTGGGCGCGGCCGGCGACGAAGCGGCTGGCGCTGTTCCGGCGGCCCGCCGAGGATCTCGGCCCGCGCATCGAGCTGGAGATCGACAGCCCGTACCTGACCCGGGAGCAGCGCCAGCTGGTCTCCAGCATCATCAGCTCAAAGATCCCGGCTGGCAGTCTGGTCGAGGCGTGGGAGCAGGTCGGGCCGCACGTCACCGCCCGCTGGACCGTCCGGAAGCGCCCGCCAGCGTCGGTCGGGTACGACGACCTGCTTGCGTACCTGCCGAAGCTGGCCGAGTGGGAGTTCTACATCGGGCAGGGCGTCGGTGGTCAGCCGGTGGTCATCTCGTTGAAGGACGACTCGCCGCACATCGCGTTGTCGGCCGGGTCCGGCGCGGGGAAGTCCGTGCTCGCGATGCTCATCGCCGTCCAGGTCCTCGCCCGGGGCGGCCGGGTCACGATCCTGGACCGCAAGGGCTCCCACCGGTGGGCGATCGGCATGCCCGGGGTGGATTACTGCACGAAGCCCGCCCAGATGCACGAGGCGCTGGTCCGGGCCGCCGTTGAAGCTGACCAGCTCAACGACGCGGCGTTGTACGAGGACGACGACTGGGACCCTGGCCCGCGCCACCTGGTCATCTGTGAGGAGCTCAACGCCACGATCGGCATGCTCGCGGTCTACTGGGCCGAGGTACGCGAGAAGGGCGACCCGAAGCGCAGCCCGGCGATTACCGCCCTCGGCGAGCTGCTGTTCATGGGCCGCGCCGTCAAAAAAAACGTCCTCGCGATCGCACAGATGCTGACCGCCCGGGCGATCGGCGGCCCGGAGGCCCGGGAGAACTTCGGGGTCCGGTGCATGGCGAGGTACACGGTCAACGCGTGGAAGATGCTCGTCCCGGAGGCTGCGATGCCGAAGTCGTCGAGGACGCTCGGCCGCTGGCAAATCGTGGTCGGCGGGACGGCCACCGAGTGCCAGGTCGTGTACCTGACGACCGCGCAGGCACGGGCCCTCGCGAACCCGAGCGAACGGCTTGATAGGCCGCTGAGCAGGGATGTCCCCGGAGACGGGGACATGATGACGCTGCGGGACGCGATCGACGCCGGGGTGATCCCCTGGCGGTACGAGGCGGCGAAGAAGCGTCTGCAGCGCCGGGTCGGCAAGGTGCCATCTCCTCGAGGAAAGCACGGCCTCGCGGACGTGTACTCGCGCGCCGACCTGGAGGCGTGGGCGGCCAGCGCCGCGCCGGCGGAGCGTGCGTCGTGATCGCGCTGCTGATCGGCGGCCTGGTCCTCGCCGCAGCCGTCTACGGGTACGAGTGCTGGCGGTGGCCGCTCGCGCACTGCCTCTGCTGCAAGGGCGCCGGGAAACACCACCGCGCTGACGGGAAGGTCTTCCGGAAGTGCTGGTGGTGCGAGGGCTCCGGATCCCGGCGCCGGGCCTGGCGCTGGGCGTGGGACTGGCTTCACCGGCACGGATAGCGAAGGCGGGCGCCCCGGCCGATCGGCCGGGGCGCTTCCGTGTTCAGGAACCGTGGGTCACGATGATCAGCGAATCGGCGAGGCCGTGCGTGCTCCGGCAGGTGTCGCAGAGGGCGCGTACGGCGTCGGGCAAGGTGTATCGCCCCGTCGGCTTGTACTCGTGCACCGGCCATTCCATCGGCACCACGACCACCTTGGCCCGAGGGTCGTGCGGGCTGACGCAGTCGTGCGGGACCCCGTTCGGGTAGTTGAGGGCCACGATGGCGATCGCCTGGGGGATCATCATCGGCGGCACGTCGCGGCAGGCCGGCGAGTGGATGATGGGCGCGGGCGGGTAGTCCTTCACGCCGCCCACCTCTTGCCCGGGTTAGCGACCATGGCGGCCCGCTGTTGCACCAGCCGGAGGCGGGCGCACTGCCGCTCGATGGGGCAGGGGTAGGCGTCGATGCCGCACCGGCAGCCACGAATCCAGGGCCGGAAGCGCCGCCACTGCCGCTGCGGGCCGTGCTGGCTCACCGGTCGCCGCCCGTCCACTTGAGGAACCTGGCGAACAGGATGGCGGACGACGCGTTGGGCATCACGCGGACGGCATCCTCGAGGAAGACCCACATGATCGTCGCGGCTGCGGCCCGGTCGTACTTCTCCGTCAGGGAGGCCCGCGCCGGATCGCAGGGCCATGGCCATCCGCACGACTTGCAGAGGAACGCCGGGGTCGGATCATGACCACCGAAATCGACATCGAGCGCCGTACTGGTCATGCCTATCGCCTCCCCTGCGACGGTGGTGGGGAAGGCGACGGGCCCGACCGGTCCAGGGCCTGATCCGCCGCCTCCACGGTGTAGCGTCCACTGAGCATGCTGTGATCAGGAGCACCTTGGGGTTTTCACTAGTTTTCAGAAGGTGGCCCATGGACGATCTTCACGCGAGGCTGCGGGAGGCGCGGGAGGCCGAAGGCAAGAAGGCCTCTGCGGTAGCCGCGGCGGCCAATGTCAGCGCGGCGCACCTGTGCAACATCGAAGCTGGGCGGCGACAGCTCACTGACGAGGTGATCCTCGCCTATGCCCAGGTACTTGGGGAGGACTGCATGCAACGTCGCGGGCTCATACTTGGCACCATCGGCGCCGGGCTCCTGGGACCAGCCGCCGCCCACCAGCTCATCGAACGGGGATTCAACGCCGCTCTGTCCAAGAAGGGCGCGGAGGACAAATGGCGGGCCGGCGTTCTCCAGTACGGGCGCGACTACATGGAGATCGGCGCGGCGAAACTACAGGACCGGCTTGCCACCGACCTGGTCCTTATCCAGCAGCAACTCGACACGCCGGGCATGTGGGCGGCCGCGGCCCGGCTGCTCACCACGTACGGGAAGACGAGCGGCGACCCTACCGAAGCGATCCGCTGGTACCGACTCGCGGTCCAAGCAGCTGACCGATCGGAGGACACTTCGACCCGGGTCTGGGTTCGGGGCCGTGCCGCGATCGCGCTTGCGTACGAGGGCGCAGCGCTCGGTACCGCCCAACAGCTCGCCACCAAGGCGATCGGCCTTTCGGACAAGCCGTCACTCGGTCGGCTGAATTCTCTCGTCGCGCTCGCCCACGTGGCTGGCAACCGTGGCGACCACGCGGCAGCGGTGACTGCCGACGACAACGCTCGTAAGCTCTTCGACCGGATCGGGTCGGAAGACGCGGAGATCAGCGACTTCGCTGTTCCAGGCTGGCGCATGGCGACCTTCCGCAGCATGTTGTACGCCCGGCTCGGCGACGTCCGCCGCGGACAGGCCGCCCAGGACGAAGCCGACGACGGCAGACCAGCCGCGCTGGTCCGATTCCAGACGCACATCGAGCTCCACCGTGGGCTGATGATGGCGAAGTCCGGCGACAAGGCTGGCGGCCTGGCCTACGCGCAAGCAGCCATGAACGCGTTGCCGCCGGAGAAGCGCTCGCAGACCCTACGCCTTGTACTCGCCGAGGTTGCACGCGCCGGAGCCTGAAACGACGAAAGCCGCCCCGCAGACCCGGTCGGGGTCTGCGGGGCGGCTTCGTGTGGGTGTCGCTGGGGCTGGTTACTCGGTGACCAGGCTCGGGTCGTCGGACGCGCCGACCGTGCTGGAGACCAGCGAGGTCAGCACGGAGAGGACGACGGCGCCGCCGGCGACACCGGCCGCGAGCGGCAGGTCGGCGTGCACGATGTCGAAGCCGTCCAGGCCCCAGAGGCCGACGAGGGCCTGAGCACCGGACTTGACCGCGCGCTCGGCGGCCGCGAGCCAGAACTTCTTGGTGAACACGGTGGTTCCCTTCCGTGGGTACGCGAAAGGCCCAGCACGGTGCTGGGCCTCGAAGAGGGGTGGGCGGTGGCGCGTACGGGTCAGGAGTCGTGGGCGCCGGTGGCCTGGGCGATCCGGTCGACGGCGTCGCGCATCGACCCGCCGGAGTTCGGCCTGACCTCGTGGTCGATGCCCTTGACCAGCTTGGTCAGCTCGACCTGGCCGGTCTCCAGGCTCTCGATGCGCTGGCCCCAACCGGGCTTCTTGCCGTCGCCGAGGACCTCGTCGGCGAGGTGGCCGAGGCGGCGCAGCGAGCGGAGGGCCTTGTTGGCCACGCTGAGCATGGCGGCGACGGCGACGACCGCCCCCGCGACCTTGCCGACCTCGATCAGCGCGTCCGTGGTCACGGCGCCTGCGTGAGGAGCGCGCCGAGCTTGGCCAGGTCGTCGGCGCCGAGCGACCCGGCTAGGAGGTCGGCGAGCTGCTCGACGCCGCCGCCGAGCAGCGCCGTCACGGTCTCCTCGTCGACCTGGGCGACCGCGGCGGAGAGCGCGTCGAGCGCGGCGGTGATCTTCGTGGTGTCGGCGCCCTGCGCCTTCGCGAGCGTTGCCACGGCGGTGCCGATCGCGGCGACCGCGGTCGCCTGGGCGGTCTGGCCGTCCATCAGCTTCTGCGTGCGCAGGAGCAGGTGGTAGAGCGCGGTGACCGGGGAGATGGTGGTGTTGGCCTTCCGCGCGGCCGCGGTCGTGGAGACCACGTTCGGGATGCCGCCGTTGGCGTCGGTGGTGCCGTTCTTGCCCGGGTCGTAGGCCCAGACGTCAGCAACAGTGGGCATGGTGTCGTCCTCCAGGAGACCGATTTCGGTGAGGTAGCGCCGGAACAGCGCGGTCTTGTCGCGCTTCTCGCTGTCGCGGAAGTAGGAGATGTGGGTGTGGTAGAGGTGGCTGCTGTCGCCGCTGGTGCGCCGGCCGAGCCGGTCCCACCGCTTCACCGTCTTGCCGTCGAGGGTGTAGATGACCTCACGGATGTCGCGGGTGTCGGCGGCACCGGCCTCGCACTCGGCGACTAGCCACGCTGAGAAGGTGCGCAGCGTGTGGGTCTTCCCGCCCGCCTTGACCGAGAACCAGCCGACGTCGAGCGCGCTGGCCGCGTCGGTGAGGCCGTTTTTGTCGCGGGACGACTCGATGATCGAGTACGCGGTGTCGGCCAGGTCGTCTTCGCCGAGGTGGTAGGAGGTGCCGGTGGCGGCGTGGCTGGTGTCGCCGACGATGCCGACCGCGGCGCCGGACAGGCCGGGGACGGTCGTGATCAGGAACGTCCGGGCGTCCTGCAGGGTGTCGGGGGCGTACGTCATGCGGAGGCCTCCGTCGAGGTGTTCGTCAGCGGGACGGTCTGCGCGACGCCGGTGAGCGTGATGCCCATCAGGCGAAGCGCCGAGCCGGGGTACTGGGCCTCGAGGATCGGCATCAGCGCCTCACCGATCTCCTGCAGCGGCGGGGTGTTGGCGTTGGCCTGGCTGGAGAACAGCGCCACGGGCAGGGTGAGGGTCACGTCGCCGATGCCGGAGTCGGCCAGGTCGCGGTAGGCGAACGAGGCCACGGGGGTGTCCGGGACTTCGATGAGCATGCGAGTCCTTACGGGTTGCGTAGGTACGCGGTGGAGATGCGGATGTTGGTGCCGGCCGCGATCGAGTCGCTGGCCGCGCGGAGGCTGACCTCGCCGCTGGTGGAGATCACGTTGCCCTCGCCGCCGACCGAACCGTTGCCCCACACGAACGAGGTGTAGTGCGACGGCCAGAGGGCGGACACGAGAGTGAAAACTGTGGTGTCGGTCATGTTTCCGCTGGTCACGGTGATTGCGGCGGTGTTCGACAGGTAGAGGTCGAGGAAGATCAGCCGGCCGCCGAGCAGGGTGATGGCGCGGACGTCGTTGACGGTGAAGCCGGACGAGACCGTGCCGATGCTGGCGGTCGTGGTGGTCAGGACCGGGGTGAGCAGCAGGTCGATCGCGGCGGCCAGCAGCTGCAGGTCCTGCGGCACGTTCGGCGCCGAGCTGAGCGCCGGGTACGGCAGGGCGAAGGTGGTGGTGCTGGGCACGAGGCCTCCTAGCTGGGCGGGGTGCCGACCATGCGGCCGAGGATCAGGAGGGAGCCGCTGGTCTGGTAGAGCACGGCGACGACGTGCCCGACGGCCGGCGCGTACGGGGAGAGGTAGGCCGCCTGGACCGCGGTGCCGCGCCAGGTCACGGTGGCCAGGGCGTTGCCGTCGGCGGCTGCGCCGGAGGCGACCGTGGTGACGGTGGCCGGCTCGACCCAGGCGGTCGGTGAGCCCTGCGGGGGGCGGCCTCGGAGGATTTCGGCGGCGAGTTTGGCGGTGGCCGAGGCCATGGGCTACTCCGAGGAGGGGATGTCGCCGTCCGGCCGGCTGGAGCGGGTGGTGATCGACTGGGTGCCGGAGACGGTCAGCGGGATGGTCAGCGCGTCGATCAGGTGGACCTCGGTGGTGCCGTCCGGGGCGAGCACGGTGATCACGTCGCCGCGGTCTAGGCCCGGGTGCACGACCGCCTCGATCGACAGCTGGGCGTTGACGCCCTTGGCCTTGTTCAAGATCGCGGTTGCGGCCTTGAGCGCCTGGGCGGACGTGGTGAGCGCCGCAGAGGTGTACCGGTACGGGACCCGGCCGAACGGGCCGCCGACGTACGTGCGCGACGTGGGGTCGGTGTCGGCGACGATTACCGGCGAGTACACCGAGCTGCCGGACGTCGACGACGGGTAGGCGACCACCACGTTGTAGGTCCGGGACCGGTCACGGATCCGGTCGCCGGAGAGCAGCACCCCGGACGCCGACGCGTCGACGGTCCACACCGGGGTCTGCGACAGCAGCGGAGCATCGCGGATGACCAGGCCGCCGGTAACGCCGAAGAACGCCTCGGCGCCGATGCTGGTGGCCAGGTCGATCGCGGCCGCGGCCCGGTCCTGTTCCCAGACCAGCGCGCCCGGAGTCGCGGTGGACGTCGCGGTGGACGTCACCGCGACGCTGGACAGCAGGGTCACGCCGGTGACCAGCCGCCGGATCTCGGAGGAGATCAGCGCGGTCGGCAGGGACGCGGCCGGTGTCTCAAATTGTTGGCGCTGCACGTACGCCCACCGGTCGGGGGCCGACCGGATCTGGATCCCGCCACCCGAGAGCGACATCTGCTGCTGATCCAGGGAGAACACGCCGAGCGGCACCATCTCGGTGTCGCCGGACGGGTAGCGGATCCCGCGGTACGGGCGCAGCTCGACACCGACGACGTCGAGGGTCTTCCACAGGGTGCGGTCGGCGAGGGTGACGTCCAGGGTCCGGCGCACACCGTCCCCGGAGTTGACGTTGACCTGCCCGTCGGTGATCTGCATGTTGGAAGCGATCAGCGACCCGGACAGGTACGCGTCGACCTGGAACACCGCGGTGTGCGACTCGCGCAGCGCGGCCCCGAACGTCGTGGAGACCGGATACACGTCAGGCCCCCGTGAGCATCGTGGTGTACGTGCTGTACGAGGTGATCAGGCCCTGGTAGGTGGCGTTCGCGGCGAGCACCGTGGCGTAGGTGCGCTGCGCGGCCAGCCCGCCGGCCGGACGCCCGACCGACGTGTACGGGGCGGTCCAGATCCGCCACGGATGCGGGTAGAAGTCCGGCCGGAGCCGGGTCTCGGTGAGATCCCCGATCGCCAGGTACTGGTGCCGCAGCGTCAGCCCGTAGCTCTTGCTGGCCGGCACGTCGAGCAGCAGCACGGCGACGTCGTCCAGGAGCGCGAGCAGCGCATCGTGCTCGGTGTCGTTCTTCGTCCGGAGCGTGATGCTGCCGGTCTTGGCCTTGCGCCGGCCGTCGGACACGACGATCGGGGTGGCCCGGCCGAGCGGCTGCAATACCGTCTGCACGACCGATCGGACCGGCGTCCCCTCGCCCTGGAAGTCGACCTTCTGGGAGAGCGCGGGGACGCCCGGGTGCCGGAGCCAGATGTCCGAGACTGACAGCGTCGCCGCCGAGCTCGTGATGCTCCCGGCGGTGGTCGTCGCCGTCCAGGTCGTTGACGCCTCGAACCACGACTCGTAGTCGTAGCCGACCCAGGACCCGGTGCCGTCAAGCGTGGCGGGCTCGGCCAACCGGACCGGGGTTTGCGTGCCGTCCGGGTCGTTGCGCACGATCGTCGCGGACGTGGACCCGGTGTAGGTCAGGCTGAGCAGCACCCGGGGCGGGTTGTTACCCGGCTCGGGGGTGGCGGTCAGGGTGGTGGCCATGATCGCCTCCTAAGCGGTCTGGTAGACGGTCGCGGCGGTGACCTCACCGAGCACCGTGTCGATCTCCATCCGGACGGCCTGGGAGATCGTGGTGGTGCCGAGCGTGATCGGGATGCTGGCCTCGACCGTGACCTGCCGGGCCGCCGACGACCCGCCGGTCGCCGAGCCGGGCCGCCAGACCGGCTGGCCGAGCCACTGCTCGCCGACGTGCTGCCAGATCGCCAGCGACCGCGCCTGGTCGCCGCGGCGCGGGATGAACGCCTCGCCGCCGGTTTCCTCTTCCGCCCACTGGTAGAGCGGCGCCCCGCCGGCCGCGATCTGCGCCTCCCGCAGCCCGCCGGACGCGCGTTCGTATACGCCGCCCCACCGGTTCTTGCTGAGCGTGATCCGGCCGTACTGCTTGTAAAGGCTGTCGACCTGAGCGCTGGTCATACCCGACCCGACCAGCACCTTTTTGAGGCTGGCCAGGTACGAGTTGTAGAGCGCCGTCGCCTTCTTTGCGTCTCCGGTCTCCGCGTACAGAGACTGCGCCGCCTGCTCGGCTGCGGAGAGGTACGAGAACAGCTCCTGCAGCTCGGTCTGGCCCGCCTCCGTCTTGACGTTGAACGTCGGCTTCGTCCAGGCGAACGACGTTTTCGCGTCGGACAGGGCCTGGTTCGCGGCGATCTGGTCCGTCACCGACTGGACGTGCGCCGACGAGTTCGACGGTGTCTTCTCCGCGATGTCGTAGTCCGGTTGCTCCGAGTACTCCGCGATCAGCTTCTTGCGCTGCTTCGCGTTCAGGCCCATCGCCTTCAGGCTCTTGTCGAGCTTCTTGATGTACTCGTCGTAGACCGCGTTCGCGGCCTTCAGGCTGCCGGTCTCCTCGTACTTGGCCTCCGCCGCCGCCTGGGCGGCCCGGACCCCGGAGATCAGCGCGGACCGGTTGTCCCGGCCCTTCTGCGTAGCCAGCGAAAAGCTCTTCCCGTTCTCCTTGAGGCTCCGCGTCAGGTCCGCGACCGCATTGCGGGCAGCCACGATCGCGTCCAGGTAGTCCAGGTGCGAACCGCTCAGCGAGGACGAACTGCTGCTCGACGACGGGGCGACGTTGACGTACCCGCCGGACGCGTACCCGGGAAGCGCCCTGCCGCCGGTCGCGTACCCACGGGACGCGAGGACACCGGGCAACTCACCCCACCGGTTGATGTAGTCCAGGACGCCGGGGTGGTCGTCCTCGAACCGTTGCCGAGACTCCTTGCGGACCACGTACTCATCGGCGTGGACCACGCCGGCCACGTCGTACATGCCACCCGGGCCGGTCCACCCGCCGGTCGCGTACGCGTTCTTGTTGTACGCCGAGGAAGCCGCAGACACGCTGATGCCCTTGGTCAGGGACTGCTGCAAGACCAGGAGGTCACGCAACTTCTGCTCTGCGGCCTCGGCGCCCGACACTGATACCGCCGTGTTGATCTCGGTCCGCAGGTCGTCGAGCTTCGTGCCGTAGTTCTCCACACCCTTGCGAGCGGCGACCAGGCCGGGAGTGGTAACCCCAGTCGACACGTTGTCGGGGACGTCCAGGTACGCGTCGACCAGGTTCTTGACGGCGGACTTGTTGTAGCCGAGCTGGATCAGGGTCTTCTTCAGCGAGCCGAGCTCGGACTTGTACTTGCCGTCCACCTCGTCGATGGAGTCGCCCTGGGCCAGGCGCGCGGCTCGTAGATCTTTGATGTTCTGGATCTGGTCGAGGACGGCGTCCCGGTTGTCCAGGCCTTCTTGGCTGTTGGTGCTCAGAGTCCGTTTGTCCTCGGTCAGTTCCTTGTTGAGGTCGCGGATGCCCTGCTTGTAGTTGTCGGTCGCCCGGTCCAGATCCATCTGGGCGTTGAACAGGGTGTCGAAGGCTTCCTTCAGCTCTTCGATCTTGGTGGCGGCGGTGTCTGCCTCGCTGCCCACCGCCGAGATGCCGTTGGCGGCTGTCGAGCTGGCCGACCCCGCGACTTCGACGGCGGCCGTGTACGTCGGGAACTGGGCCTTGAACTCCTCCATGCTGACGCCGTTGACGGCGAGCTGCTTGGCGAGCATGTCGAACGCGGCCTGTGCCTGGTCGGCCTGCCCCGACTGGACCATCTGAGCGAGCGCCTGGTCGACTGCAGTGATCCGCTCCTTGGTGCTGGTCAGGCTGTCGTCCGCCTTCGCCAGCGTCGACGAGAACGACTCCATGCCTTCGCCCAGCTTGCGCGCCAGGTTGTAGCGGGTGTTGTTCGTATCGGCGATCGTCTGGAACTGGCCGTCGAGTTTCGACAGGTCACCGCCGAGTAGCCGGGCCATTTCACCGGCGGCGACACCGCTATCGACGTACCGGTCCAGGCCGATCGCGAGCGCGTCGATCTGCGGGTTCAGGTCCTTCATCGTGGCGGAGATAGCCATGTCGGCCACTTGCAGCACCGCGAACGCGACAGCCGCCTTCCCCGCCGCTGAGGTCACTTTCTCCAGGACGCTCGCAGCCCGGCTGCCAGCCGGACCGACGCCTCGAAGCTCCTCGAGGAATTCGGCGGTGGATCGGCGTGCCTTTACCCAGCCAGCGGCGAGCAGCGCCGCTCCACCGCTCAGCCCGGCCAGGACGACGATGCTTTCCCCCACCGCGGGTGGCAGGCTCGCGAACCGGTCGACGAGTGTGTTTGCGCCCTGCGCCAACGTGCGGAGCCCATCGTTGGCGCCGCTGCCGCTCTCGATCGCCAAGGTCTCAAGCGATCCTTGGAGTCGCTCGATGTCGCCGATCAGGTTGTCGGTCTTCTTCGCGGCCACCTCGGAGGCGTAGCCGGAGTCGTTGACGTTGTCGATCCAGCCCTGGATACCGGACGAGCCCTGCTCATACAGCACGCTCGCGGCGCGGATCGCGTCTGATCCGAAGATCGTGGAGAGGGCGGCGTTGCGCTGCTCGGTGGAGAGGCCGCCAAGTTGGGACTGCAGCTGGCCGGCCAGGTCGACCAGGCCGACGAAGTTGCCGGTCGAGTCGTAGACCTGGATGCCCAGGTCCTCCATCGTCTGCTTGGCTTCCTTGGTCGGGTTCGCCAGCATCATCAGCGCGGTCTTCAGCGAGGTGCCGGAGTCCGAGCCCATCAGGCCTGCGGACGCGAACGCGGCCAGCGCGCCGACGGTGTCCTCGACCGAGAGGCCCATCTGCGAGGCGACCAGGCCGCCCTGCGACAGCGCCTCGGACATGTCATGCACGCTTCCCTGCGCCTTGCCCGCACCGGCCGCGAGCAGGTCGGCGATGTGCGGAACATCGGAGCCGGACAGCTTGAACTGGGTCATCGCCGACGCGGCGGCCTCGGCGGCCTCCGCAACGTCCAGGCTTCCGGCTGAGGCCAGGCTCAGCGCGCCGTCCAAACCGCCGGAGAGGATCTGCGCGGTGGACACGCCCGCCTTGGACAGCTCCTCGATCGCCTGCGCGGCCTCCGTGGCGCTGTACGAGGTCTCCTTGCCCGCCTGGACTGCCGCCGTACGCAGCATGTCCAGTTCCTGGCCGGCCGCGTTGGTAGCGGCGGCGACTGCCGACATCTGCTTGTCGAACTTCGCGGCTGCGCCGACCGCCAGGCCAAACGCTGCAACTCCAACGGTTCCGACCCTGGCCATGCCGTCCGCGACGCCGTCGAAGTTCCCGGCCTTCACCGCCCGGTCGACCTCGCTGGAGAACTGCCGAAAGGCGCCGCCGGCGTCGCGGAGCTTGGCCTTCAGGCCGCCGATCGCAGCGTCGATTTTGATCGTGACGGTGCGACCCACGCGGGCCTCCTACAGCTGGTTGCGGGCTTGCACCGACCAGAGCACCGCGCCCGGACGGTCGATCTTGAGGGATTCCTGCTCGGCCAGGACCGCGTCCTGCGCCCGGCACCGGGTCCGCCGGACGTGGAAGTCCGGGCCGGTGTCCTCGTGGCTGGTGCACTCCTCGAGGGGCCCGCCGTGCAGCGGGCACAGCCACGACCGGTACAGCTCCAGCGCGAAGATCTCGGCGCGGTCTTGCTCGGTCCATGCCGGTTCGCTGCTGGTCACCGTCCGCAGGAGTCGCCCGGTGTCCGGGTCGTACTCGTACTCGGTGACCTGCAGCGGCTCGCGGCCGTCGAGTTTCGACGGCGGGATGCCGAGGCGTTCGGCGGCCTCTACTCGTCGGCGGTACTCGCCAGAAGCCTGGAGGCGACGCGCGAGAAAGGGATGCTGACCCCACCTCGGTTCACGGCGTGCACGGTGTTGACCAGCAGGTTGTACTGGCTGTCGGTCAGCTTCTCGTCCAGGTCCGCCCACTCAGCATCGGTCAGGACCGGGTCGACCAGGCAGGCACGAAGCAGGGGGTCGAGGAACGTGTCGATGTTCGCGTCCAGCACGACGTCCTCGCGCACGATGTCGCCGGACTCGTCCTGCCGCGGCGGGTGCTGGTCCTTCAGCCGCTGGTATTCGGGCCGGGGCAGCGCCTGCAGGACGAAGATGTAGGAGTGCTCGCGCATCTCCTCGCGCAGCTCCTCGATCAGCTGCGCGATCTCCATCGCGCTGCTGGTACCGGTGCTCTCCATCGAGGTGCTGGCCGGGCTGTTCCGGGCGATCTCCAGGTCGCGTTCGAGGGCCTCGAAGTCGGCCTGGAGGTCGCCGCGCAGGCACACCGGGACGGTGCGGCGGGGCAGCTTCGCGGTGGCGAGCAGCGTCTTGAAGTCGGTGGTCACGTTCTTCTCCAGCCTCGATGTCCCGAGATGCCCGGCGGCGTCGGGACAGCGCCGCCGGGCATGAAAAAACCCCGCAAGCCGAGGGCTCCGGGGCGTCTGGTGGTGCGGGGTGGTGCAGGCGTTACGCGGCGACGACCGCGCGCAGCGACGGCGTGGCCGTGATCTTGATCGGCACGTCGTACCGCTCGGGCATGTTGTCCTCGACGTCCAGCCAGGCCGTCTCACCGCACATCGACGGGAAGACCTGAACGGGCTGGGTGGACGCAACCGCGGTGGTCGCTGCGAGGCTCTTGCGGCGCACGAGGTAGCCGGTCGCGTCCGGCAGCAGCGTGTTGTACGCGGTGTCGGTGCCGGACTGCTTCTTGAGCCGGACCTTCGGGCCGCTGAAGCTTCTCCGCCCGTTGACGTTGGTGTCGAACGTCGACTCGATGTTCGCGGTCGACGCGTCCGCGGTCTCCGGCGCGAACCCGGACGCGCCATCCTTGGTCATCCACTGGGAGATGCGGATGCCCGCGTTGATCTCAGCGACGGTCGGGGCGTTGATGTTGGCGATGGACGCGACCCACCACCACGCCTCCTTGCCGTCTCCGATGATGTCAGGCACTCGTGCCCTCCTCGATGCTGTCGCCGCTGGTGGCGGCCGGGGTGGTGGACTCCGCCGGTGCCGCGGTCGGCGCGGGCGGCTGGACGTAGACGGAGGCTGGCGGGGCGCAGGGCTCCCAGCCCTTGTGCTGCCAGACCTCATTGATCGCGATCGCCGCCAGGCGGCCGGGCAACTCGACGTCGGGGTGCCGCACCCACACCTGCTCGACGCCGGTGGGCTCGTCGACGACCGACCAGCCAGAGGCCAGCCAGACATCGCGCTCGGCCGCGGAGTCGACGCGGGCGTAGTCGGTGGTGACCGGGTCGGTGATCCAGTACTGGCGGCCCATCAGGCGCGCACCGCCTCGACGGTCACCGACGCCACGGCCGAGAACGTGACTGTGGCCAGCTGGGTGTTCGGGTTGACGTGCGCCGGGAGTAGCCGGAACCAGCCCTTGGTGGCGGTGGCGACGGCCTGCGCGGTGGCGGCGCCCGCGTTGCCGGCCGCGGTGGTGCCGGGGTCGGCGATCGTGACGTTGATCGAGGCGCCGGAGCCGTTGGTGACGACCAGTATCAGGCCGCGGTCGCCGATGTCATTCGCGGAGATCGTCTCCGTCGCGGACGGGGTGGCCGCGGTCGGGACGACCTTGGTCTGCCCCGGCACGGAGGTAGGGCTCAGCGCCATACGGCGCCTCCTTCGAGTGGTGGTTGTGGATGCGCCGATTGGGCGACGAGAAGGGGCGCGAGCAGGCGATACGGTGATCGGCGTGCAGAACCAAGACCTGGACGCGCGGATCGCTGAGGAATTCGCTGCGGGGCGCGGCAGCGCCGAAATCGCAGCCCGTTACAACGTCGCGTTGACCTATGTGGACCGGGTCATCGAAGACGTGATGCGGCCTCGCAAGTCAAGGGCCGCACCCGGCCTTGCCAACCGAGTGGTTCTGGCCATCCTCGCGACAGTGCTGCTGTGGCTGGTCAGCGGCGAAGGTGCGGTGGCGCTCATCGGCGGGTTCGCTGTGTTCGGACTGCTGTCAGTTCTCGCCGGGCAGCAGAAGCGGAAGTAGCTCAGGCGGGCAGGCTCACGAACCGCCAGACCGTGACCTCGTCCAGGACCGCACGCCCGGTCGACTGGTCCGCGTCCGCCGGCCGGTCGTCGATCAGCCGGATCGGCCCGCAGTCCCGGGCGGTGATCTGCGGGCGCAGGCCGAGCAGCGCCGACCAGACCAGCCCGGTGACCACCCGGCACGAGTCCGTGGTCAGGCCGACCGCGTGGACGATCGCGTCGGCCTGGACCCGGTCGGCGGTCTCCTCGAGGGAGGTGGCCTCCGGGGTGGTCACGGAGATGTAGACGACCAGGTACGGCAGGTCGGGCGGCTGCTCCGGATCGACCGGCTGATCCCGCACGGTTACCCCGGTCACGGTCAGCGCGTCCAGATACACCGCAGCGTGTTCGGCGATCACAGGCCCGCCTCGATCGCCTTGACCACCGCATCCTCCAGGGCGCGCTCCAGCCGCGGCTCTTCCTCATCAGCGGCGGGCCCGAGGTGCGGGCGCGGCGCCCGGCCGGGCGAGCCGTATTCGAGGATGTTGCCGAGCGGACCCTGCGCCTTGTCCTTGTCGGGGCCGATCTCCGAGCGCACCGCGGTGGGCGTCGACCACATGTCGTAGCCGATCGCGGCGCTGTACCGGGGCAGATACGGCCCGCGGCCGATCCGCTCCTTCGCCCCGTTCTTGATGTTCAGGGAGCCCTTCGCGACCACCTGCTCGACTTCGCCGATCGCGGCCGCGGCGGTCTTGTCGATCCGGGCGGCCAGGCGGGTGACGTCGGAGGAGTCGATCCGGATCTCGTCCACCAGGTGCTCCTCAGCTGGTCGCTTCGATCACGCCGACCCGGCGTGCCGACGCGTCGGTCTTGCCGGCCAGGTCCTGGATCACGAACGCGCGGCCGGTCAGGTCCTCGTCGGCGGAGGAGTCGATCCGGATCTCGTCCTTCGGCCGCAGCCCGGTCACGGACATCGGCAGCTGGACGGTGCGGCGGACCAGCATGATCCGGGCCTCGCCCACGTTCCGGCCGTCGGCTTGCACGTCGGACTGCTGGACCCGGCACCGCCCGGTGTAAAGCTGCTGGTACGTGGGCGTGGTCTTGCCGGTGACCGGGTCGGCCGGGGACATGCCGGTCCGACGGCGGATCGTGCACGTGTCGCGCATCTGCCGCTCGGCGGCGGCCTGGGCGCGGGCGACGAGACGGTCGATGGGCACGAAGACCTCCTACGGCCGGGCGGTGGTGCCGCGAGACGGCCGGATGGTGGTGCCGGAGTTCGGCCGGACGGTGATCAGGCGGCCCGGCGCGGCGATCGCGGGCGTGCCGAGTGCGATCCGTACGGCGACCCCGGAGGGTGCTGCGGCCCGGGCCAGCGTGGCCACCGGGGCGCCGGCAGCAACCGGAACAGAGATGCCGGTCGGTACCGTCCCTGGACTGCCCGCTCCCGGAGCCCCGGCCACGACCATGACGGCGATCCCGGCCGGGGCCGCCGTCAGGACGAGGTCCACTCTCGGTGCGCCGAGCACTACCGCCACAGCGATACCCGCAGGTGTTGCCCCCGTTGCCCCCATCGCAGGCGTACCGGCGGCCACCGTGACGGCGATTCCGGCCGGCGCCGATCCGGGCAGGCTGCTCGCTGGCGATCCAGGCATGGCGGCCAGTGGGATACCGGCCGGGACGGCGGTCAGGCCAAGCGCCGCGGTCGGTGCGCCCACCGCAGTAGCGGCAGCGATCCCTGAGGGAGCTGCCCCGGTGAGGACAGCCACCGGGGACCCCGCCGTGGCCGGGACTGCGATACCGGCGGGTACCGCCGATGTCGAGTCTGAGCCGATCAGCGGCGATACGTAGTACCAGGCGCTGTAACTGCCTGACGGGTAGGTCGCCGGGCCGGAGTCGGAGATCGCGAGTTTGCTCTCCGTGGCCTGCAGCACCCCGGACGGCGATTGGAGTGTCCAGCCGGAGGTCGGGGTTGGGGCGCTGTATACGTAGTGCACGGTGTGCACGGAGGCCACGTACTCGGTGCCTGCCGACAGCGACAGTGGCGTGTCGAAGAGAATGTTCTGGTAGCCGCCCGCGACCGGGGTGAATTCCTTGTAGGCGAGGCGGGTCTCGGTCAGCCGGTCCCACACGCTGACGACGTGGGTGCCGCCCGCTGGAGACTCCAGCGAATCGGGGACGCGCCACCGCACCCCTGGGCACGCAGAGGCTGCGGTCAGGGTGAACTTGATACCCATGCTGTACGAGTTCGAGCCGTCGTACCCGTTGGTGAGCGTCGGCTCGTTCGGCCAGGTCAGGTACTCGACCGCCACCGGGGACTACCCCCCGAACTTGAACATGCGGTTCGTGCCGGAGTCCCAGGCGATCGGAGTCGAGCCCGTCCCTGGCTGGATCGGCAGGCCGGTCCCGGTGTCGTACCAGGCGATCACCCGTTGTGCGGTCGTCGCGACGTCCGCGCCGCCGGCCACCGCGCTCGACTGGTAGACCAGCACGCCGTGGTTCACCGCGCTCGCGGTGGTCGTGATCGTGGTGTCGTCCGCGTCGAACACACCGAGCGCGGCCGTCTTGCCGGTCAGCGCCGCCGAGCTCGCGTTGATCGTGGCGCCCGCGGCCACTACGTCCGAGACGAATTTGTGGCTGGCCGAGTAGGTGTAGCCGCGGACGAGCGCCGCCTTGATCACGGCGGTGTCCCAGTCGATCTCCCCCAGGCCGAAGCCCTCGAGGGCGTACGGAAAGACAGCGTTGGCCACGGCGGGCTCCTCAGAAGATAAATCGGATCGAGCGGGGCGGGCCGTAGAGCTTGCGGAGCCGGTCGCCGACCTCGGGGGCGGCGGTCAGGGCGGCCTCGGCTTCGGCGTACGCGACGGCGTAGTCGTCGATCTGCTCGCGCTGCACGCCGTCGGGGTTGGTGACCAGGCCCCGGGCCAGGCCGAGCACGACACCGCGGCCGTACTGGCATTTCTGGTCGTCGACGGCCAGGCCGTGGGTGTAGACCACGGCCACCTCGCCGGGCTCGCCGGTGCGTTCGGACCAGCCGGACTCGCGCCACAGGCCGCTCGCGCAGCGCCGCCATGCGCCGGCGGCGAGGACCGTGCCGTTGTAGGTGACCGAGAGGACGGAGACGACCGGGTGTTCGGGCAGGCACAGCACACGATCGGTGGTGCCCCACACGGTCACGGTGTCGTCGACGACCCGGACGATGCGCTGCTCAGCTTCGGCCTGGACGACGGCGGTACAGATCTCCAGGGCGAGAATCGCCGACGCGGTGTCGAGGTCCTGCTGGGCGAGGGAGGCGAGGTCTTCGTCCGTTGCGAGCAGGTCGGCAGCCATCGAATCTCCTCGCCGGAGTGCACCAGGAAGTAGGGGTGGGCACCCCGGCCGGGGGTGGTGGCCGGGGTGCCCATGGGGAGGAAGGGTGCTACTCGACGAGTAGGTCGTGCAGCTGCGCGAGCAGGGTCTTGCGGGCCTTGTCGCCCACGGCCTCCTCGGCGGCGAGCGCCCGGGCGGCCCGGGTCTTGTCGGCGCCGGCCCAGGCGAGGACCTCGTCGACGGTGCCGACCGGCACCTCGTCGGGGTCCTCGTCGCCCTGGTCATCGACGGGCTCGGCGGTGTCCGGCGTCCGGTAGCCGATCGCGCCGGCGGCGAGCAGCCGGTCGTGGGTCTCGTCGTCCAGCGGCGCCAGGACCGTCCCGCGCGGCCGGTCGACCCAAGCGGTGCTGGCGTCGACGGGCTGGAGCACGGTGACGACCTCGGCGAGCACCACCAGCTCGTCGGCGCTCACTTGAGGCCCGTGATCTTGGCGTGGGCCAGCTGGTTGCCGTAGGAGAGGCCGGTCTCGCCGTACAGCATGTTGGAGTCCTTCGCGCCGGTCTTCGCGAGGGGCTCCTCGAAGAAGTGGCCCTTCTCCGGGACCTCCAGGAACACCGGCTTGAGCTGGGCCATGGTGGCCAGCGCGATGGTGTCCTGCGGCATGACCCGGTCGAGCATGATGCCGAACGGGCCGAAGTCGGTCTGGATGGTGTCGACCGTGACGCCGCCGACGTTGCCGGCCAGCTCCTTGGTGACGTACCCGGCCGAGGTGTAGGCCTTCGTGATGGCGCGCTTCTGCGCGGAGCCGACCACGGCGACCGGCATGCCGTCGGTCAGACCGCCGTTGTCGTAGGCCATCTGCGCCACGTCGTTGAAGATGTCCAGGGTCAGGGCGGTGCCCTTCTGCCACGTGACGGTCCCGTCGGCGGTGATGTCCACCGCGGTGCCGCCCTTGGTCGTCGCCACCGAGAACGTGTTCGTCGACGAGCTGACCACGTAGTACGCCGGGGTGACCAACAGCGGGGTGGCCGTGCCGACGCTGGAGAAGTGGATGGTGTCGCCGTTGACCAGGCCGTGCGAGGCCAGCGTGATCAGGTCGGTCGACGCCGCGGCGGTGCCGGTCTGCGCGGCGGTGCCAGCCGCGGTCGCGGCGTTGTACGCGTTGGTGGTGATCGCCGCGAGCAGGCCCCGGGTCTGGCGCTTGGTGGTGTTGTCGGACGGCTTCTGGTAGGTGCCGAGCAGGTACGAGTAGTTGATGTCGCGGATCATCTGCTTGAGCATCTGCTCGGTCTGCCAGTCGAGCTCGTCGACGACCGGGTTCGCGGTGCCCTGCGACGGCAGGCCCGCCAGGCGGCCGGTCGCGGCCCGCTTGGTGTAGGAGACCGCCACCGTCTCCTGGTGGATCTGCAGGATGTTGTCGGCCTTGCCGCGGACGCGGTTCTGTGCCGCCGGGGCGTCCTGGCCTTCCAGCACGGTGTTCTGGCCCGCGGCCCGCAGGTCGTAGGTCTCCCACTCGAACTCGGTGTCGGTGGTCTGGCCGCCGCCGTTCAGCCCGCCGATCGCGGAGAAGAACGGGGTGTCGGCCGGCGTCAGGCCGTAGAGCAGGCCGGTGTAGTTCGGCAGGTTGTAGGTCGTGCCGAGCGCGGTGATACCAGCCATCAGCTGGTGCTCCCTTCAGGGGGTTGATGGTGGGCGCGGCCGCGCCGGCCCGAGGGGGTCAGAGGTTCTGGAGCTTCGAGCGCTCCAGGGCGATCGCCCGGCGGAAGTTGCCGGCGGCCTTGGCCTCGGCGATCTGCGCGTCGAGCGACGGGGCGGGCGGGGTGCCGCGCGAGCCCTGCGACGGGTCCGGCGCCGGGGTACGCGGGCCGTCCGGCTGGGCGGGGATCAGCGCGGCGAGGGCCTGGGCGTCGGCGAGCAGCGCCTCCCGGGAGTCGCCCTGCAGACGCGCGGCCAGCTCCGGGCCCAGCCCGGCCTCCTGGGCGACCTCGGCACGCCACCGGCCGGTGCGCTCCTCCGCGATCTCGCGCTGCTGGGCGTCGAAGCGCTCGCGGAGCGCGTCGACGTCGGTCTTGCCGCTGCCCGGGTCGGCGGTCGCGCCGAGGGCCTCGGCGAGCTTCTGCAGCGGGGCGAGCCCGGCCAGCTGCTTCTCCAGCTCCTCGCGGGCCTTGCGCTCGGTCTGGAGCGCCTTCAGCCCGGCCGGGCCGAGCGGCTCGTCCTGCTTCGGCGGTTCCGGGGCCGGGGTCGGCGCGGGCGTCGGGGCCGGGTCGGCCGGTGGGGTCACGATCGGCTGCGAGCCGCCCCGCACCGGGTAGATCGGGCGGCCGTCACGACGGAACCCGATGGCCCGAAGGCCCGTGAACGGATGGATCGGCAGATGGGTCATCGCGACCTCTTCCACGTGGTGACCCGGGCATCGCGCCGCAGGTCAGAGGATGTATCCGAAGTTGGTCAACAGCCGGACCGTCTCCTCGCGCGACGTCGCGTCGGCGAGGATCTGCTCCGCTGTCGGCCGGGGAGACCGGGAGAACTGGTAGTGGTAGGACTGGGCCCTGCCGCTCCTGGTCGTCCGGGTGAACGTCTTGCCCTTGCGCAGCAGCTCGGCGTACTGGGTCGCCTTGTGCCTGCTGAAAATCAGATCGGTGTAGGTCCGGCCGGTCACCGGCCTGCCGAGCGCCCGGTCCAGGTCACGGGCCAGCATCCGCGCGCCGGCCACACCACGGCGGCTGGTGCCGGTCGTGGTGAACGCCCGGCCACCGGCCAGGTACGTGCCGCGTTTCGCGTTGATCACCTGGGACGGGTCGGCGCCGTGCTCCAGGATCGCCGCGGTGTCGGCCTTCGACAGGCCGTGCACCTGCCCGGCCGCGATCGCCGCGCGCGGGTCGAGCGCGTAGCTGGTGTCGGCCTCCTGGACCGGGATGTGCACGCAGTCGCAGTTCGGGTGCCGGCGGAAACCCTGGCTGGTGCGGAACCACTTCCCGGCCAGGATCGTGCAGCGCGGGCAGGACTTCCCGACCAGCATCCGGTAGTAGCCGGTGACGTGCGGCCGCGTGCCCATCGCCGCGGCGACCGACAGGCGCCCGGCGTCGGCAGTCTCCGACCGCGCGTACAAGGCGAGCGTCTGCCGCTCCAGGCGTAGCGCGCCGGCCGGGGACGCCCCGGCGGTGATCCGTTCCTTCGCGCCGATCGCGGGCAGGTAGAGCAGGCTCGCCAGGTCGGCGCCGTCCGCGGCCAGGCCGGCGAACCCGGCCGGGTCGATCCGGCCCAGCGCGGTCCCGCCGACCACGGCCCGCAGATACGGGTCCGCGAGCTCGGCGGCGACGATCTGCGCGCCGGTCAGCAGACCGACCGCCTCGGGGATGGTGCGGGCCCACGACCGCGAGATGTCCGCCCGGTCCACCCTGCGCCACAGCCGCTGCATGAGCCGCTGCACCTGGGTGCCGAGCGTGGCGAGGTCGCGGTAGTAGCGGGCCGACTCCAGCGGAGCGGCCATCGGCTAGTCCACCTCGTCCAGGTCGTCGTCCTCGCCGCCCGCCGGGTCGACGACCGGCTGGGCGACCTGCTTGGTGGCGGCGCGCAGCTCGTCCTCGTCCTCGTCGTCGATCTCCATCTGCGCGATCTGTCCCGGCGTGTAGCCCAGGTCGATGCGGGTCTGGCGTCGGGTCGTGATGCCCTCGGAGTAGAGCTTCACCGCGGCGTCGGCGGCCTGCGCCCGAGTCGGGGTCGCCGGGTCCCGCCACTGCGACTCCAGCTCGCGAGCCCGCGGGTCCCAGTCGCCTTCCTGGATGCGGTGGACCAGCCGGGCGGCGCGCTCGTGGCCGCCGGAGAACGCCTGCTGGCGGCGCTCTGCGCGCTTCACCAACCTGGCCTCGGCGGCCCGCCACGCCTCCGCGCTCGCGGGGGTGTCGGTGACCACGCCGAACGCGGTCGGCGGCAGGCCGGCCAGCGCGGTGGCGTGCTTGGCCAGCTGCGTCATCGAGTCGTGGAAGTTCGTCAGCGCGCTGGCGGTGAACTCGAACGGCTTGACGCTGTTGGCGTCCTCGACCGGGATCGCGAGGAGCTTGCCCATGATGACCTGCAACGCGCTCTTGCGGTTGCCCTGCTCGTCGACGAAGTCCGCGGAGTCGACGCCCAGCAGCGCCCGCAGTGGGATCGCGTGGAACTCGGCGCCGATCATCATGTCGGTGGCCAGCTTGTTCGCCGCGTGGCTGAGGGTCAGCATCGGCACGGTCAGCTCGGACCGGCCGTACCGGTTCGCGGTCCGGGACCGGTTGACCAGCGGCGCGATCGGGACCTCGCCGAGCTTGTGCCGGTCGCGGCCGGTCTCGCGCCAGCCGTTCGGCCCCTGGTCGTACCAGATGGTCTCGTCCGGCAGGTAGAGGGTCGCGAACTGTTCCGGCAGCCGTACCAGCGAGTCCTGATCCTCGGACCAGCGGCGCAGCGCGGCGCGGGGCTTCCGGCCGCGCGGGTCGATGTACGTGAAGAGTTCCAGCGGCGACTCGACGGTCACCAGCGGAATGTCCCGGTCGTCGTCGTTGGCCCCGACCGCCAGGTACGAGCGGCGCATGGCCAGAGCGTCGAGGTGGCCGAGCTGGCTCTCCTCGTCCAGGTCGTTGTACTGGTAGACCTTGCGCAGGTTGTCGTCCAGCGAGCCGGTACGGTCCCGGAACCCGAGGAAGTCGAGGCGCTCTTCGAGCGGTTCGATCGCCAGCTGGGGCCAGCCCAGCGACACGGGCGGGAGCCGGTCGCCGAGTTCCTTCACGATCTCCGGGTGCATGTAGACCAGCGGCGCGGTGCCCTCGTACAGGGCGTCCAGCTCGCGCAGCTCGGGCAGCTCGGCATCGTGCCGGCGTGCCAGCCAGTTCATCCAACCCAGAGGTTCGTCGGGCAGCACCGGGTCTCCTTACGACATGACGATGACCCGGCGCCGGGCCTGAGGCTTCGCCGCGCCGGACGCGACCGCGTCCAGGTAGGCCTGCCACGACAGGCCACCGGCCATCGCGCAGTCGATCTTCTTCGGCGAGTCCGGGCGCTCCTTGGACATGACCCACAGGAACGTGCCCTTCTCCTCGCCCTCCTCGAGCACGAAGTTCGTGTCCCGCTTGTGTGCGGCACCGATGTGCTGGGCGAACGTCTCGTCGCCGTCGTTGGTGACCTCGCCGGTCTTGATCGCCTGCGCGTACGAGCGGCACATCATCGCGGTCCGGCGCAGGTTCCGGGAGTCGGTGTAGAACTCCACGACGACCTTCGGGCCGTGCCGGCCGGACCACTCGGCGAGCTTGACGTCCCAGCCGCGGGCCGGGTCGCCGTAGAAGCGGACCACCTTCCACCTGGCGAAGATCTCCGCGACGGCCGCATCGACCTCGGCAACCGGGACCTCCCCGTCGTCGAAGTCCTCCGGCGCCCACGACGCGTACCGGTGCTGGAATCCGGTAGCCAGCTCGGTGACGATCAGCGCGGTGGTGTCCCGCCAGCGGGAACCGTCGAACCCGACCGTGACCTTCGCGCCCCGCGGGATCACGTAGCTGGGCCGGATCAGATCCTCGCGCCACCGCTTGGCGTCGAAGGCCTTCCGCTCGCTCTGCGTCCACCGGTTCAGCCAGACCCGCTCCAGATAAGAGTGGTCGGAGCCGGGCCGGTCCCACTGCTTCGCAATGCCCCGCAGGTCGGACCACTCGGCGGCGGGCCCAGACGCCTCCCGGACCGCCTCCAGACGGCCTTCCAACGTCTTCAGGTCGTGACCGTCGGATGCCTGCCGGTGGAAGTAGAACAGCTCGGGCTCTTCGATCTTGCCCTTGGCGATCAGCTCGGCTTCGTCCTTGTCGAGCTCGGCCACCGACCCGCCGCCTGGCTCGCCCGCCGTGGTGATCCCCATCGACCACGGGTCGTCGAGCGGCCGCTTCGGGAGGTTGGCCTCCATCGTCTCGTAGGCGTCGCGGTGCCGGGGCATCGTCAGCCGGTGCGTCTCGTCGTAGCCCTGGAACGTTGTCCGGGCGCCGTCACGGGCGGACGGAGACTGGGCGAGCGGGACGGCCTTGCCGTCCGGGCGGCCCCAGTCGTTGAGGCGGATGATCCGTTCCAGGCCGGAATCGAACAGCTCGGCGTCCGGGCCCTCCTGGCAGATCGTGAGCAGCACGTTGTACGCGAGCTCTTCGACCTGGTCGACGGTGTAGGCCAGCAGCGGGATGTACGGGTCGTTGACCGGGCGCCCGACCGGCTGCCCGTATGCGTCCCATCCGTCGAAGCGGACCGGGCCCTCGGGGTGGAGCTCGGCGTACGCGATCCAGCCGAGTTTCTCGGTCTTCGCGGTGCCCTTGCGCAGCGAGATCCGGACCCGGCGGAAGCGGCGGCGGCCGGCCAGCTCGTGGCCGCGCGGGTACAGCTCGTACGACTTGTAGATGATCGCCCGGGTCTCGGCGTCGAGCTTCGCCGGTTGGCCCTTCAGCGAGCCGGGGCCGAAGATCGCACGATCCTCGATCAGGTCGCAGATGGCCGGGCCGAGCGTCGGCCACGGTTCCTCGTCGAACGGAGGAACGATGAACGTGCTCATACCGATCGCAGTACCGCGCGCGGGTCCTCAGCGGCGGGCTTCGGCGGGCTGGCAGGGACGGCGGCGCGGCGCCGGCGGCCGCGGTCCTGCGCTTCGTCGGTCCGCTCGATCTCCCACTGAAGGCGGCGCCGGTCGATGGGCGTCAGGCCGAAGCCCTGCCGCTGCTGACGGATCTCCGCCGCGAGTTCCTTGCGCAGCTTCGGGTCGTCGGTCGTCCAGAAGTCGTCGACGAGTAGCGCGAGGTTGAACAGGCCGTGCACGTCGGAGTCGTCCCACTCCGGAGCCATCGGCGACGCCCAGATGTCGCGCCACCAGGACCTGGTCTGCTCGTGCCAGAGCCTGGTCGGCAGCGCCGGTTCCTCGACGTCGTGGACGACGGAGAGCGTGGCGGCCGTGCTGGTCCGGTTGCGGCGCTGACGCGTGCCCGGGTGCTTCGGAGGCGGACCGGGCATCGTCTTCACCGCCCTAACGGAGAGTCACGGAAAAATCCTGGGAACCCGTACAGAGAAAAATCCACCTCCCCGGCGGTCCCTGGCGGTTCCGGCTTGGGGGTCTCCCCCCACCCCCTGTGTCACGCTGGGTAACAGCGGCAGAGGCAGAGGAACTGGCCGTCGTCCAGGGCAACCCAGGCGCCGGGCCGCTGCATCGCTCGCCGGTCCTTCTTAGCTGCGCGGCGGCGCTGGCGTGGGGTGAGCGACCAGGGCCCTCCGTACGCGGCGACCCGCTGTTCGGTGGTCAGACGCGCACGAGGTGTGAACGACCAGTGGGTGTGCTCGTCTGCGAGGTAGTGCATAGTCGGCCTCCTGGTCAGCTGTCGGCGAGGAACTGCTGGCGCATGCGGAGGCGGCTGGCCTCGACGATGCCGAGTGCTACGGGGCTGGGAAGGCTGCCGCCGAGGTAGATGGTGCCGACGCTGCTGGTCTCGTCCTGGCCGTCGTGGTCTACGAGGGCGACGCAGACGACCCAGCCCACGACGACGCCGGGCCACTGCTCGTCGCGTACGTGCTGGGTGACGGCCTGGTCGATGGCGTTCTCTGCGCTGCTCATCGTCAGGCTCCCGTTGGTCAGGCGCGGGGCAACCAGTGCCAGGTGCCGCCGGCCGGGTTGCTGGTGTCGTCGTAGGCGACGTTCTGGACGAAGTTCAGGCCGGTGGGGTTGAGCACGCACAGGTCCACGATCGGGTTGTTCGGGAAGAGCGGCGTCTCGGTGACGGCGGTGATGATCGCGGCGCGGGGCTCGGATTTGAACACCTGGGTGCCGTCGGTGCGGACCGGGCTGCCGTGGCTGAGGTAGTGGACGATGCGTCCGATGGTGGGCTGCATGGTTCCTCCTGGTCAACGGTGTGAGGCCTTGCCTCCGGCCCGGTTGTTGCACGTGGCGTGCGAGGGGCCGAGGTAGCCGGTTCGGTCGTCGTCGTGGTCGAGGTGCCACGGCGCGCCCGGTGCGATCGGCTGGCGGCAGCGCGCGCAGCGGACACGGCCGGCGTCGACGCGCTGTTTCCACCGGGCGCGGAGCCGGTCGTGCTGTTGGCCGTAGCCGCGGGCCTGCCTGGTACCCCGTGCCTTTTCGGCGATGGGCTTGCAGGTGGGGCAGCGCCCGCTGGCTACGAGTTCGGGGCAGCTGCGGCCGGGGTGGGCGGTGCAGCTGGTGCACGAGCAGACGCGGAGGGCCCGGCGCATCGGGCCTCCCGGTGCTCGCTGGTGGTGGTGGTGGCGCGTGCGGGATTTGAACCCGCGGCCTCCTGGTCATGAGCCAGGCGAGCTGCCGTGCTGCTCCAACGCGCTCTGGAATGCCGACAGCCCGGGAGCCGTAAGGGCTCACCGGGCTGTGGGTACAGTTCTGTCCGCGCTCAGTTTGGAGAATGATCTCCGCGTTGTCTAGGGTGCGCGGCGTCTTCCTCGTGGGCTGAGCCGTTTTTGGGCTTCGATCTCGATTGCTTCGTCCAGGTTGAAGCAGACCTGGGGGCGGCCGGCGCGGTCGTGGATGCGTTGCCGGGTGAGGCCGTTGTGGCGTGCCCACCAGCGGACGGCGTGTTCGGTGACGCCGTTGCCGAGGTGGGCGGCGATCTCGGCGGCGGTGCCCCACCGGCGCCCGTCGACGACGATCACGCGGGTTCGGTCCAGGTCTGGTTGACGGGGAGTTCGGGCCCGGCGGTGCTGCCGCATCCTTCGCAGGCCGCGTACCGGCCCCAGGTGTAACGGCGGAGGCCTTGGGCGAGGTCGCCGAAGGTGGTGATGTCCGTGCGCGCAACTTCGATGAGGGGCCGCCCGCAGGCCCGGCAAGGACGGCTGGTCACGGGCGCCACTCCTCGTGGTAGTCCGGGTGGGTGGCGTACGGCATCGCGAGCAGGCGCACGGTGTCGCACGGCCAGCGAACCACGACATCCTCGTCGCCGGGGCGTCCCGTCTTGCCGCACGTCGAGCACATCGGGCCGTTCGGGCCGTACCAGCCAAGGGGTGCATGCAGATCCAGGATCCGCCGCTTGGTCTCGACCTCGGCCAGGGCACGTGCCGGGTCCCAGTGGGCGATGTGCTTGCCGACCTCGTCGTCTACTGCGGTGGTCCAGTCCCATCCGCCGAGGACGGTGTGCTGGCCGGCCTGAATGTGGGGGTCAGTCCAGGTCCAGGTCGCAAAGGTGTCGCCGGGGTGGCACCCGCATGCAGCGCCTGCCGTGCTGGCCAGCTGCTCGTCTTCGTCGAGCCGAGCCGTGATGAAGGCGATCAGGTCGTCGGTCATCGGCGCGCCTTCCAATGGCTGGCTTCTTCGAGTACGCCCGGCTGGCGGGGCCGCCAGGGTTCGCGGGTGTCGGCAAAGACGATCTGGCCGCCGTGGACGGCGAGGCGCTGATGGCCGGTGCGGATGTAGTGGGTGATCTCGTAGGTGTCGAACCAGATCCGGGTCTCGCCGTAGATCGTGATCACGCGGCGACCTTCCAGGTGCTGACGTAGGCGGCGGTCCAGATGTGGCGGGCGCCGTCGGCGTGGATGTTCATGCCGCACAGGCAGATGTCACCGAGGCAGGTGCACAGATCGTTGGTGCAGACGACCACCGTGCTGGTCGCGTTGATGCCGCTGGTGGCAAGGCTGACCCGGGAGCAGGCGGGGCAGGTGACGCCGGGGATCGGCTGCTGGCCGGTGTCGAGGTGGAGGAGTTCGCGGATGCGCCGGTCTTCGTCGGCGGCCCAGCGGGCGACCTCGGCGGCGGCCTGGGGCGGGACCATGTCGATGTGGTGGAGGAGCTGCTGGATCGGGGTCCGGTTTTCGGCGGGGAGGTCGCCGAGGGTGTGGATGGCGAGCCAGCAGAGGGTGGCGGTGGCCGCCCGGTATCGGTCGGCGCAGGGGGTGTCGATGCGGTAGGTCATGCCGAGGACGGCGTCGCCGATGGGGTCGGCGTGGCCGCCGGTGGGGTTGCGGTCGGGGCGGGGGCGCCAGGCCTGGAGGGTGCCTCCGTCGCCGTAGATGTCGCGGGCGCCTGCTTCGCTGCGGACGCGGTCGGCGAGGTGGCGGAGGGCGGTGTCGAGGGACCACAGGTTGGTGGCTGCGTGGAGGCTGTGTGGGTGGGCGTTCACGTGGCTCCTCGGGGTGGTGCTGGTGGGCGAGGGTGGTGCTGGCCGGCCGGGCGCCGGGTGGTGCGCCCGGCCGGGGTGATGCGTCAGTCGGTGGCGCAGGCAGGGCAGTTGGCCGGCAGGGTGGGGGTGATCTCGCTGATCTGGTGCTGGCAGGGGCAGTTCGTGCAGCGGTCGTGGAGCTTGGCGACCAGGCCGTACGCGTTTTCGAGGCCACAGCCGGCTTCGATGGGGGTGCCGTCGCGGCCGGAGGCGAGGTCGGCGGCGGCCTTGCACGGAGGGCAAATCACGGGGTGGCTCCTGGTCTGGTCAGGCGCGGAGGACGGCGTCGGGGGAGACGAACAGGACCTCGACGGGCCGGGTCATGCGCTGCTCGGCACGCCGGTGGTTCGCTTCGAGCTCCTCCGCGGCGGTGCGGATGTCCTCGGCGTCGGTGTAGGGCAGGTGGTCGAGGACGGCGGGGTCGGCGAGGGCGTCGCTGATGGCGTTGGCGGCGAGCTGGTGGGCGCGGGCGAGGGCTTCCTGGCGGGTCATCGGGTTCGTCCTTCGGTGGTGTCTGGTTACGCGGCGGCGAGGTCGGGGAAGAGGGTGAGTTGGCCTTCGGCGTGGCATTGGGCCTGCTCAGCGTGGTAGGCACCCTGTTCGAGGGCGCCGGGCGCGGTCGATGCGAGGGCGTGGGCAGGGGAGTGCTGGCAGACGGTGCACCGGTAGCGGTACCAGGTGACGGTTTCCCGGTACGGCTTGCCGTTGAGCGGGTGGAACTCGCCAACGCGCTGTTCGGGGACGGCGATGATCATCAGAACGTGGTCTCGTCGTCGAAGGACGAGCGGCCGTACTCGCCGATCCCGGCGCGGTGGTACACACAGTCGCGCTGGTGCTCGGCGGCCGACAGGTAGGCGGCACTCACGGCGCACTCTCGCCACGCGCGCCCGGCGCCGGTGGCGTACCGGGGCGAGACCGGGCAGGTGTTCGCATGGGCGGGTGCCCGGCCGAGGCGGACCAGGCAGTCGCAGGGGGACGGCAGAGGGCCGGGGAGCGGCTCGGGGCACGGGCCGAAGATCACGGCGAGCAGGTCGGCGATGTCGTCGAGGCTCAGGTCTGTGTCGGACAGGTGCCGATCGCCCACGAAGCCCTGATCGAGGGTGATTTCCAGCAGGCTCCACGCGGCCGACTCGACGCTCTGGCCGCGCACGGTTGCGATCGCGGCCGGGGAGCCGCGGGGCACGTCGTAGATCCGGCCGGTCTCGCGGCCGGAGTCGTCGATGGCCAGTTCCAGGATGGCGCCGGACAGGCGGGTGACCCACGCTGCGTACGTGTCGAGGGGCGAGTCCGGGAAGTACAGGCTGGGGTACTCGCGGAGGAAGCCGAGCGTGGTGTAGGCCAGGGCGGTGCTCGGGGTCAGGTCGGTCACGACTGCTCACCGGCCAGGGTCTGGGCCGCGGCCGGGCACGACGTGGTGTCGCCAGCCTGGACGTGGGTGAGGGCGATGCAGGAGGGCTCGTTGTCGACCCAGACGACGGCGGTGTGGCCGCCGAGAAGGTCTGCTTCGGTGCGGGTACGGCTGGTCTTACCGGCGCCTTCGCGGACCCCGGTCCAGTAACGGACGGGGGTCCCGATGGCGTACCGCTCGTTCCACTCGATCGTACGGGCGGTCTCGCGGGCAGTCCGCGGGTCGAGGGCGGCGCCGCCGGCCGGGGCGGGCTGCTCGTCGACGGGCTCGGTCTGGCAGGTGGCGAGGTCGCGGCAAAGGCTGACGTAGATCAGGTCGTCGCCGTCGATGACGTCCTGGCCGATGGGGGCGCTGAGGCGTAGGTCGGCGCGACGGCGGGTGCGGCCGCAGTGGATGCAGATGGCGTTGGTGGTGTCGCGGATGGTGGCGGCGAGGTTGTTGCCGGCGTCGGCGTAGGCGGCGGAGGCCCGGCCGAAGGTGAATCCGTCGTCGGTGTAGCGGGCCTGGTCGAGGGCCTCGTCGGTGTCGAGCCAGTGGGTGGCGGCCAGCTCGATGCCGCGGAGCCGGACCAGCTCGCTGTTGTTGTCGCACGGGTGGCAGGTGCCGCACGGCTTGGCCAGGTCGGCCGTGAGCTTTGCGTTTGCGGCGATCAGGTCCTTGACGGCGGAGACGAGGGCGGGGACGTCGTGGTTGAAGTGCTCGCGGACGTAGGGCGGGGCGTACCCGTTCAGCTTGACCCATTCGTGGGCAGTCTCGGCACGGTCGAGAATCTTGAGTGCGTCGTCGAGGATCATGGGCTGCTCCTGGGGAAATGGTCTGAGATGGCCTGTGCGGGTTTCGGGTAGGCGCAGGTATTCGGGAAGGCCGGTTAGGCCGTGAGCGGTGCGCTGAGCGCGGAGGGGAGCGCAATGTGATCAAGAGCGGCGGTCTGCGCGGCGGTCAGCTTGACGATGGGCGCGCCGATCAGCTGGAACCCGGCGGCGCGGAGCCACCAGGCGTCGACCTGGTTATCGTCGCGGAGGTCGAGCCCGGCCCGCTGGAACAGGGCCATGCGCATGTCCGCCTTGGTGGCGTTGCCCTTGCCAGTGGCGAACTTCTTCAGCGTGGCCGGCGGGATTACCAGGTATAGGACCGTGCTGTAGGACAGGGTGAGCCGGACGGCACCGTGGACCATGCCGAGCACCGACGCGGCCGGCGACTTCACAACGAAGCCCTCCAGGACAACGAAGCGGACCTTGTCGAGCGGGGCGATCCCGGCGACGATTTCGACCAGGCGCTGGTCACCAGAGGCTTTCGGCTTGATCGTGCGGGTGCCCTGCTGGTCCGCGACGCCGGTTGCCGTCATCGACAGGTCGAGGCCGAGTACGTCGGTGGTGCTCATTCGCGGTGTCTCCTTGGTTTTTTGGTAACCGGAAGCTGGGATCGCAGGCCGGGTGGACGGTCGAATCGGTGCCTTCGATCGCTGCGGGGTGCATGGGGGTGCGGCAGGCAGGACAGGTGAGCTGAGGCAGGAGTCGGCCGATGACGGCGGCGAAGTGTTCGGGGCTGCTCATGCGGCGTTCCGGTGCTTGGCGTGTTTGCGGTGGCCGGAACAGGTGGCGCAGTAGTCGGTGCCGTCGCCGGGGTCAACGAAGTCGCAGTGGGGGCCGGTGTAGGTGGGGCTGCTGGTGTGGGCGGGGGTGGGCCGGTACTGCTCGATGTCGCCGGATGCGATGAGGGCGTTGATGTAGCGGGACGGGGCGATCGGTTTCCGTTCGGCGATGATCCGGCGGTAGATGGTGTCGGCTTCTTCCTCTTCTAGGCCGAGCGCTCCTGCGATAGCGGTCTGGGCGTGGTGTGAAGAGGAAGAAGAACTGGAGAGGAATGGCTTGTGGGCAGCTCCTGCCCTAGAGGGGGGCAGCTCCTGCCCTAGCTCTGGGGCATCTCCTGCCCTAGAGGGGCCGTTTTCTGGGGCATCTCCCGCCCTAGAGCGGAGTTCGATCGGCTGCTCCGCTAGGGCAGCAGATGCCCTAGCCGGGATGGTGAGCCGGTACGCCGTACGGGCCTTCTCCGCCCGGGCCCGCGCCACCGTCGGTCGGTACCGCACCACCCAGCCGTCGACGTCCTCGGTCTTCTCCGCGGTGTTCAGGTGGGCCATCACCGACCGCCGGGACATGCCGGTCAGCTCGGCCAGGCCGGTGAGCGACTTCGTGTACCGCTCCGGGACGATCCCGCCCGGCCAGTTCGCCAGCACGGCGAGCGTGAGCAGGAGGTGCCGGGTCGGCGCCGGGAGATCCGACGCCAACACGGCACGCTCGAACTGGTGGCGTTTCACAGGGCCATGTCCACGAAGCGTGCGAACGCCAGCTGGGCGGCGACGGTGACCGTGTCGGTCGGGCCACCGCGGTGCTTCGCCAGGATGAAGTCGGCCTCGCCCGCCCGCGGCGAGTCCTTGTCGTAGTAGTCATCGCGGTGGACGAAGATGACCATGTCAGCGTCCTGCTCCAGTGACCCGCTTTCGCGAAGGTCAGAGAGCTGGGGACGCTTGTCGTTGCGCTGCTCCGGCCCACGGTTCAGCTGGGCGATCGCGATCACCGGGACGTGGAGCTCCTTCGCGAGGAGCTTCATGTTCCGGGAGATCTCGGCGACCTGCTGCTCGCGGCTGTCGGTACGCCGGCCGGACGGTGTCATCAACTGCAGGTAGTCGACGACGATCAGGGACAGGCCGTGGCGCTGCGCGAGGCGACGGGACCGGGCCCGGATCTCGGTCATGGTGAGCGCTGGCGTCTCGTCGATGTGCAGCGGCGCCGCCTTCAGCCGGGCGGCGTGCTGGTCGAGGCGTGCCCAGTGGTTGTCGTCGACGTGACCGCTGTTGAACACGTTGAGCGGCACCCGGGCCTCGGCGGACAGGATGCGGGTGACGAGTTCCTGCTCGCTCATCTCCAGGCTGAAGAACGCGGCCGGCTTGCCGTCGCGGAGAGCTACGGTGCGGGCGATGTCGACGCCGAGGATGCTCTTGCCCATGCCGGGCCGCCCAGCGACGATGATCAGCTGCGAGCCGCGCAGGCCGCCGGTCAGCTGGTCCAGGTCGTGGAAGCCGGTGGACACCCCGCGAAGCTCTCCGCGGTGAGCGGCCACGGAGCGGATCTCGGCGATGGTCGGGTCCACCAGGTCCGCGAGCGGGCGGAGCTCACCGCTGTCGCGTTGGGTGATGGCGTCGTGGAACGCCGCCCCGGCCTGGTCCAGGGCCTCGTCGAGCGTGAGGTCCGGTGCGGCGGCCAGCTGCAGCATCTTGGTCGCGGTTTCGATGAGGCGCCGCCGCCCGGCGGTTTCGGCGACCTGCCGGGCGTACCAGGTGCCGTTCGCGGCGGTCGGCACCGTCTCCAGGCAGTCGTGCAGGTACGGGACTCCGCCGATGCGCTGGAGGTCACCGACTGCCAGGAGCTGCTGGGCGACGGCGATCGGGTCGGTGGGCTCGTCACGGCTGCTCAGGTCGATGATCGCGTTGAAGATCGCGGCATGGGCGGGCCGGTAGAAGTCGCTGGCCTTGACGATTTCGATGATGTCGGCGATCACGTCGGTCGAGAGCATCATGGCTCCAAGGACGACGCGTTCAGCGGCGACGTTGTTCGGTGGGGTGCGGCCGGAGGTGGGCTCGGCTGCCTGGCTGGTCATGGGTGCTCCCGGGAGCCGATCAGAACAGGGCGGCCTGTTCTGGTGGGGGTTCGTGTCCTTGGAGGGGCGTGACGCGGGCGTTGCGTCCGGCCCATCGGCGTGCCTGCTCGAGGTGGGCGAGGCAGGTGATGCACTCCCGGCTGGTGCCGTCGACGGCGTAGGCGGCGCGGTGTGCGCGGTCGCCGAAGAGGCACCAGTCCGGGAGGCGCATCAGCGGGCGATCGTCGGCTGGCGGATGAGGGCCCGATACCGGATGACGGTGCGCTGCGCAACACCGAGGCGAACGGCGATGTCGGCGGCGCTGTACTTCTGCCGGGTCAGGGCCGCGGTGGTGGCGATGCGCTCGTTGATGAGCCAGGCGGGAGGGCGTCCGTGGCGGCCGGTAGCGCTGGGCACGATCCGGCCGCGGCTGGCCCGCCGGGCGGCGAGCCCGGTCGGACAGGTACAGCCGAGCTTGCGGACCGCGTAGTCGGTGCCGTGCCGGTTGGCGGTGCAGTCGTTGTTCACGCCTGGTCTCCGGCCTTGTCGATGGCGTCGATGACCTTGTCGGCCTCGTCGACGGTGAGGTCGGTGAGCTGGTCCAGGTCGTGGCCGATGACCGTGGCGACGAACGCGCGCTGGGTGCCCGGGGCGATGGTGTCCTCGTGCCGGGTGAAGAGCGTGCGGATCAGCTCGATCTGGTCGAGGCTCGCGGTGGCCGACGGGACGGCGTGCTGGACGGCGGTGCCGACGATGTCGGCGGCCGAGACTCGGCGGGTGATCGGTGTGGTCTCGGCCCCGGCGTCGGCGAGTTCCTCTGCGGCGTACGGCATGCCCATGATCGCGTCGGAGGCGATCCACCGGGCCATCTCGGAGGTGGCGCGGGCGACGAGCATGGCCTCCGGGTCGGTCTTCCACTTCGGGTTCTTGGCCACGTACCCGGCGCGGGCGGCCCGGTCGATGGTCCACTCGCGGCGCTGCCACTCGGTGTCGCCCAGGCGCAGGCCTTCGATGATGCAGTGCCGTTCGTTGGCTTCGACGATCCGGAGCTTGTGGCCGGCGGCGAGGACGACCGCCCGGAGGGTGATGGCCTTCGGGGCGGGGGTGCCCATCAGGTCGTCGAAGGCGCGCAGGGACGCCATCGGGTCGAGGCCGAGTTCGGCGCCGGCGAGGATCGCGGCGGTGGCCTCGTCGGGCTTGCCGCGGTACGCCTTCGGGGCGAACGAGGTGGAGCAGATGCCCTCGGCCATCTGCCGGACGGCGACGGCCTGCTCGGCCCAGGCCTGGAGGCGGGCGATGCTGGACTCGCGGTAGGTCTCGACGGCGGCGGCCTGCTCGGTGCGCATGGCGATCTCGGTCATCAGAACGGGCACTCCTCTGCCGCCTTCTTGCGGCATTGCTGGATCTGGGTCATGGCTCGGTTCGCGGTGATCTGCGCGATTTCGGAGCAGTCGCTGAGGGCGCTGTCGGCCCACGTCCAGCCGGCCGGAACCGTGACGGTGACCTGGACGCGGAGGCCGATCGGGTCGGTGATCGTGGCCTGTAGCTGGTGCGGCAAGCGGCCGTACTCGTCTCGTTCGAGGTCGCTCACCAGGTGTCCTCTCGCGTCGCCCAGGAGGGCAGGCTGATCTCGGTGATGCCGTCGGGGTAGCCGGGCCAGACGCCGGTGGCGGTGCACTCGGCGAAGATCGCGAGCGCCCGCTCGTTGCGGCGGCGGCCGGTCTCCAGCGCCGTGCCGTCCAGCTGGACGACGTTGACCAGGTGCGGCGGGTCTTTCTCGACGGCGATGAACACGAACCCGGGGTCGTCGTCCAGGCCGACGGCGACCGCCCCGGCGGTGTAGTGGGCTTCCTGCTGGTGGTAGCCGAAGCTCGCGGCGGCCTTCCCGAACCCGTAGTCGGATGCGTCGATGGTGGTCTTCACGTCGACGATCACGAGCCGCCCGCGCCGGTCCCGGATGGCCTTGTCGAACCGGGCGCGGCACGGCACGCCAGTGGCCGGGTCGGTCCACCAGATCGACAGTTCCGGGTCGCCCGGCGCGGCGATGAACACGCCAGCGTCCGGGTGCTGGCGCACGGCGCCGGCCATCGCCTGGACCTGCGCGAGCTCACGGGTTAGGAGCGGAATCTGGTCGGCGTCGTACGCGGCGTCGCGGAGCGCCTGGGCGTCCTTCTTCCGGTAGTCCGCGAACGGGACCTCGACGATCTCCGAGCCGCGGCCGAGGAGCATGGTGTGTGCCGCGCTGCCCAAGTCGAAGGCGCGCTTCGGTGCGGACGGGTTCCGCCGCTGGTAGTCGACCTTGGCGGCCGGGTCCTTCAGCAGGGCCTTCAGGACGGTCGACGACGCGGCAAGATCACGGTGGTAGACGTCTTCCGGCATGTCCGGATAGACGCCCGGCGCCGTCGCTGCCAGGACGGTCATGCCGCCACAGCCCGACGCCGGGTGATCTCCGCACGGCGGGTCTTCTCATCGACGCCGCCCCACACCCCGAACCACTGCTTGGTCTCGACCGCCCAGGTGTGGCACTCCCGGGCGAACGGGCAGGCGCCGCAGGCCTTCTTGGCCTCCGTGCTGTCGCCGTTCGTGTCGGGGAACATGACGTCGGGGTCGACGGTGGCGTAACCGCGGCTCGGGTCGAGGTAGAAGGCGGGCACGCCCGGCTGGGAGTGGCAGGGCTGGCCGCTGCGGACCCGGCTCCGGCGGCTCGGCCGGTTCTCGTACTTCCGGTTGCGTTCCTGCTCGGCGGCGCGGGCCTGCGGGCAGCGACAGCGGCTCTTCCGGTAGGCGTTGGCGGTGTCGTGCCGCGAAGCGTCGCAGCCCTCGCGGGTCTCGTAGACGGGCCGGTTGTCCATGGTCAGGCCGCCTTCCGGGTGCTGGCCGTGCGAGTGCGAGTGGCCTGACTGGAGCGGTTGAGGCCGCCCCACACGCCGAAGCACTCGCCGTTCTGGGTGGCGTACATGTCGCACTCGGCGCGGACCGGGCAGCGCGTGGTGCAGATCTTTGCGGCGCGCACACTGTCGCCGGGCTGGTCGGAGGTCCATAGCGGGTCGGCCACGCCGTCGATGGGCGCGCAGGGCAGGTCCCGGCGGCGCATCCAGGCGGGCCCGGCCTCGAAGATCGGCAGGAGCTTGATGACGCTGGGGTCGAGGCGGATGTCGAGGGTCTGCTCGATCACGACTGGTCTCTGGGGGTGGTGTCGATGTAGTCGGCCAGGAGGTCGCGGTACAGGTCGCGTTCGAACTCGGCGGCGTCCAGCTGGTCGCGGAGGTTGGACAGCCGGTGGAGGGCCCAGACGGTGATCGCGGACGCGAAGACGGCGGCCAGGAGCCAGGCGAGGGCGGCGAGCGCGAGGATGCCGGTCAGGGTCCAGGCGCTGGCGGTGGAGAGGATGCTCATGCGGCACCCCCGGCGAGCGCGAACAGGTTCGGCTGCTCCACCGCCGGCCGCTTGGCCGCCGGACGCTCCGCCCTCGTACGCGGCGGCACGACTGCGTCGGCCTGGACGGCGAAGAGCAGATCGCCGCCGGGCGGCCCGGGGCAGCGCCACTGGCAGGGACGGCCGGTGAGGCGGACCTCGGCGACGGCCATGCCGTCGCGGTTGAGGATCCACGTCTCGTGCCACGTCTTCGGCGAGGTGCCGCGCCGGTGGGCACACCGGTCGGGCCTGCTGGCCTGGCAGTGGCCGCACGGCCCCCACTCACACCGGCACATCCGGACGGCGGCGGGGCCGAGCGTGAGGTCCTCGTCCTGGTGCTTGGCGCCGCGGCCCTCGGCGCCGACGGAGCGCCGGTACGCGCCGGTGAGGACCTCGGCGTAGATCCGGTCCGCGACGTCGAGCGGCATCGGCGCGATCACCGGTCCACCGCGCAGCCCGTGCCCCTGCGGCACCGGTTCGCGCCCTTGCGGCTGAGCCAATTCCCGCAGCGCCAGCAGGTCGGCTTCCCGTTGGCGTGCCAGCGCAGGTGTGCCTCGGCGGCTGCGATGGCGGACGGGCGGCGGTAGTAGCCGCCGATCGACATCCGGCACTGGTAGCCGTCCGGGGAGTCGATGCAGATGGTCGCCCAGGAGTTGGCCGAGTAGGTGATCAGGGCGCGGCGGTCGCTTTCTGGGTCAACGATCGTCAGGTCGCGCTTCACCGGGCACCCCCGAACCACAGCGACGCGTCCCCGGCCGGCGCCGACATGACCGTGGGGGCCGGGTCGAGGCCGAGCTCGGCGGCGAGGGCGGCGTAGATCGGCGGGTTCGGCCGGTCGGTGCGGGCCAGCGCGGCGTTGAGCTCGGCCAGGTTACGGATCGGCCCGGTCGGCTTGCGCAGCACCGCGGCGGTGACGGCGGGCAGGTAGGGGCACGGGGTGATCACGGCGGGCGCGGGCGCCTGGGCGACGGCGACGACGGTGGTCGCCCGGCCGGGCTCGGGCCGGGTGGCGTGGTCGGAGTGGTAGACGGCCATGGGGGCTCCGTTCGGAGCGGCGGCCAGCGCGGTCGCGGGTCGGAAGAACGGGCGGCGGTGCCGGGGCGCCGGCCGGATGGCCGACGCAGGGGCGAGCCGGAACAGGGAGATCACGCGCCAACCGCCTTGGCCTTGCGGCGGGAGGGGACGTTCACCGCGGACCACACGGACACCCAGCTCCAGGCGAGCCAGACCGGCTTGTCGTAGTCGATGCGCTCGGCCTTGACGGCGACCCAGGGGCTGCCGTCACCGACGGTCTTGGACCGGTGGGGCGCCTTCTCCGGCTCGATCGGAAAGCCGAGAACCGCGGCCCAGGCGTGGACGCCGGCGCGGTCGTTGTCGTCGAGCCGCAGGTTGAGGCGGCGGCCGGTGCTGCTGAAGCCGATGTCCAGCGGGAACGGCAGATTGTGCTGCTCGGCGAGGGTGGCGATCGTCTGGAGGGTGACGGACCGTCGAAGGCCGATGTCGGTGCTGGTGGTCGCCTGCTGGGCGTCGGTCATGGGATACTCCATTCGTAGTGAGTGCCGCCAGTTGCCGCCGGGAAGTGGAGCTGGCGGTGCTTTTTTGTGCGGGTCAGGCAGCCTGTTCGCGCTTACGGCGCCGGGCAGCGATCGACTTCCGCGTGAGGTCCGCGTAGTACGCCTTCCGCGCCGACTCGGCGCGCCGGGCACGTTCGGGCAGCGGGAGGACCCCGTCCGGGTCGACCTGCCGCTCGAACCGGGCCTGGAGCCCAGCCCGTGCCGGCGCGGTCGCGGCGGTGCGGTCGGCCTCGCGGGACCAGCGGGCGTGAGAAGCGGCCCGGGAGTGCAAGGCCCGTTCCATCGGCGTCTCGCGATGGTTGCGGGGCATCAGGCGGCGACCTTGGCGAGAAGCATCGTGACCGGGCACTGGAACGTCTCGGCCAGCCGGTTCATCACCGAGGGTGCGAGGCCCCGGGTGCCCTTCTCGGCCTCGCACAGGACGCTCGCGGAGATTCCGAGCTGCCGCGCGAGTGCTCCCTGACGCCATCCCGCACGTTCGCGCGCCCACTTCAGGGCGGCGGGGTCGTGGGTGACCGGGGCTACTCGCCTCGGCCGTGGGGTGTTCGGCATGGGAACGAAGCTACACGCGAACGTTCGCGAAGTAAAGAGAACCTGTGCGTAGCTTCTGAGACAGAGGCTCGAACAGTTCGCGTCTTTCGCGACATCGACCCGACCAGGGGTTACGCACTGTTGTTCGAAGGGTTGCGCAGGTCGCGGTGGACTTCGCGGACGTTCGCGTGAAACCATGAAATCGTGGAACAGATGACACCGGAGCAAACGCCTGAGGGCAGGATGATCCAGGAGTGGGCGAAGCGAACCGGTGAATCTGTTCGTCAGCTCGCCGCGAAGGCCGGGATCAGTGACACTCGGTGGCGGCAGATCGTCAAGGGATGGCAGCCCGCCGCAGGTGGCATGAAAATACCCGTGCGCGGCAACGCGCAGACGCTCGCCAGGATGAACATGGCGATCGGCAGGACGGCAGATGCGCTCGCAGACGCCGGCCGTGTCGACGCGGCTGAGGCGCAACTGGAGTTGGAACAAGCTGCGAAGCGGGTCGACATTGTCGCCGCGACGTCGATGATCTCTGTCGGGATCGACCCGGAGCATCCGGTCGGCGGTGACGAACTCATCGACCTGATCTACGCAGACAAGAACATGACCGCCCAGGAGAAGCTCATCCGGATACGGCAGGTCATGGAGCTCCGCGCCCAGGCCGCCGACCAGCCTGCGATTCCGATGTTCCGGCGCGCGGACAGCAGCTCGGCCTCGGCATCCGAAGACACCGAGGCCGAGTGGCAGGTCAACGAAGAGGCGCTCCCGGAGGAGCCAGAGCGCTAGATCCGGTCGCCGAACGAACGCTTGCGGTAGGACGACTGTGCGCGGTCGACGGCCGCGATCTTGCCGTAGCGGTCGAGCATCTGGCGCGATCTCCAGCCGCCGAGCACCATTAGGTCGCCCTCCTCGCCGCCGGCCTTTCGGAATTCGGATGCCCAGGTATGGCGTGCCATGTGCGGGTGGAAGTTCTTGATGCCGGCCTGGGCCGCCCGGGTCTCCAGCATGGCTCTGATGGCTTCCCGGGTGATTGGCCCGCGGTTCCTGTCGCCGAGCCATAGCTGGGGAAGTTCGGCGAAGGGGTGCTTCCGCCGTTCGCGTATATACCGGTCGACGGCTCGGGTGCCTTTGACCCCGAGTGGAACCGCTCGGACTCGCGGCCCGGACCGGTTGGTGCCTTTCCCCTTGACGAAGATCATTCTGCTTTGCAGGTTGAAGTCCTCGACCTCCAGTTTGGAGTTTTCCGCAAGGCGTACACCGCCGTCGAAGAAGACATAGATGATGGCCGTGTCGCGCCGCTCCTTGAACGACGTTCCGTTGCAGGTTGAGAGGAGCGCGCTGACCTCGGATTCGCTGAGAAGATTGGTCGCGGTCTCTCCAGGCTTCGGTCCGCGAACGCCTTCAGTGGGATCGGTCTTTGCTTCGCCTTCGCGGACGAGCCACCGGTGGAAGTGCCGAATCCCGGTGAGCCATGCGCGAGTGCTGTTGACCGCGTACTTCTCGTTGGCGTCGGCGAGCCAGCCCCGAATATGTTCGCGTTTGGCTTCCAGCGGGCTGACGCCCGGGTGGTGGGCGTATAGCCAGGCGCCGAACCGGTGGACTCCAATCACGTACGACCTGCGGGTGGTCGGTGGGTACCGGTCGGCCTGTAGGTCCAGTTCCCAGCTTGGTAGCAGAGCGTTGAAGTCCTCGTGCATGATCGGAAAGGTTAACTGCAGTAGTAGCGCTGTTGCCATTGTCCGATCGGCTGGTCTTGGTGAGTACATGCAGGTAGAGGTGCTGTTTGAGGGATTGCTGAGGGTGTTCGCTAGTACTGTTAATACAAGAACAATTCCAACAGTACGCTCCTGGGCACGAAGTCCAGCTCGCTGGACCCGGGGAGCTTCAGCGTCTACACCAGCGCGATCACTCCCGGCCGTGGGGTCGAGGCGCCGCAGATCAGCAAGTCGAACACGTCGGACACCTGGTACATGTGGGGCGACACGTGGAGCCCCAACGGGCGGTTCTTCTGCTGGTCGACGACGAGCGTGGCGGGTGGGTCGTGGACGCTGCTCAACGACCGGGCGTACACGCAGCCGTTGAACTCGAAGCACTGCGGGATCGTGCCGATCACGGCCACCGAGCTGTCGAACCTGACCGGTAAGTGGGGCACGCCGTCCTGGAACCGGGTGAAGTCGTACAACTACCCGGACCGGTACATCCGGCACGCCAGCAACGTGGGGCGGATCGACGCCTACCCGTTCGACCCGTACCAGGATCAGCAGTGGACGCTGGTGGCCGGCCTGGCCGATTCGAGCGGGGTGTCGTTCCGTTCGGTCAACTACCCGGACATGTACCTGCGGCACTCCAACTACGCGATGGTCCTCAACACCAACGACGGGACCAGCACGTTCGCGGCCGACGCGACGTTCTACAAGACCAGTGGGTTCGCCGACTCGTCGTGGACGTCGTTCCAGTCGTACAACTACCCGACCCGGTACCTGCGGCACTCCAACTACGTGCTGCGGATCGATGTGATCAGCAGCAGCTCGTCGACCACCGACAAGCAGGACGCCACGTTCCGGATCGGCTACTGACACCCATAATCGGGGTGTGACCTTTGTGGAGAGCGCCGGGCCGGCCCTCGGGAGAGTGGTCGGCCAGGCGGCCGCGCCCCTGGTGAACCGGCTCCGGCTGACCCTGATCAAGAAGGGGCTGGTACAGGACAGCGACGCCGCCGGCCGGCTCCTGCAGATCGGCGGCCCGCACCGGGGCGGCACGCGGACGCTGTCGCTGCTCGATCAGCTGCCGGCCGGGGTCACCAACCGGCAGATCACCGCGTTCGCCGGCAGCGGGGCGGTGCGCTCCGCCGCTCAGGAGATCATCGCCGCCTACGTCGCGGGTGTGGCACCGGACCGGGTCCTGAGCCGGTTGGAGAGGCTGTTCTTCGCGGAGCTCCACGGTGCCGCGCCGACCGAACTGGCGGCCTACTATCTGAGCTTCCAGGAGAGTCTCCAGCTTCAGTGCCGGGAGGTCGCCGAGCAGCTCACCTCGGTGCCGGTGCGGTCGGGGGAGGGCTTCGACTGGGCCGGGGCGATCCTCACCCGGGCCACCCTGGAGGCGATCGAGCGCCACACCGCCACGCTCGCCAGGGCGGGGCGGCCGACGGCGGAGGAGGCGACGGCCTGGCTCGACGCGTACCGGAAAGCTTTTCTGACCCATCACGGCAGCATCGTGATCCCGGACCTGGACCACCGGCGGCTCGTCCCCTCCGAGCGGCTCTTCGTCGGCCCGGACGTGCGTCTGCTGGCCGATCCCCGGCGCGGCGGCATCGCCTTCGGCGACGTCCAAGACCACATCGACCGTACGGTCCTGCTGGGCGATCCCGGCGCCGGGAAGTCCACGGCGAGCTCGCGGCTCGGCGTCACGTGGTTCACCGAGCGCGGGCCCTGCTTCCAGGTGGTGCTGCGTGACCTGCGGCGCCTCGACCAGGACGCCGGATTCAACCTGGTCCGCGAGATCGAGAGGACGCTGGAGGCCCGGTACCAGGTGACGGTGCCGTCCGGGACGGTCGAGGACCTGCTGCTCGCCGGGGACTCGCTGGTCGTGCTGGACGGACTGGACGAGGTGCCGACGCTCGCGCTCCGGAAGCGGACCGCGGAGGTCATCGAGGCGGCGGCGTTCGCTTATCCGCTGACTCGTTTCCTGGTGACCGCGCGGTCGACGGGGTACCACGAGAGCCGGCTGGACACCGGGGTCTTCACCGAGTTCCGGGTCATGCCGTTCACCGCCGATCAGGTGCGCGCCTACGCCCGCAACTGGTTCGGGCTGGTCGCGGTGGACCGTCCCGGATCCGTGGAGGACTACGTCGCGGACTTCATGACGAGCAGCGAATCGGCCGACGACCTGCGTACCAATCCACTGCTCCTGGCCCTGATCTGCATCCTCTACCGGGGGCACGGCGCCATTCCGCGGCAGCGCCCGCAGATCTACCGCCGGTGCGTCGAGATGCTGGTCCGGGACTGGGACACGGCGCGGGGCGTGACCACGCGCCCGTGGGAGACCGACGTCTACGAGGTGGCGCTGGCCGAGATCGCCCATCTCGTCTACAGCCGCCCCGAGTACCGGGCGGGCATGACCGAGGAGCAGCTGAGACAGGTCGCGGCGCAGAACATGCTCGCCGAGGCGGTGACCAGCCGGCGGGAGGCGGTCCAGCTCGCCGCCGACATGATCGCGCTGTGCCGCGGGCGGGGCTGGATCTTCACCAACGTGGACGTCGACGACGCGGGGAACGACGTCTACTCGTTCGCGCACGGCAGCTTCCTGGAGTACTTCACCGCCACCCACCTGGTACGCAACGCCGGGACCAGCGCGGCGCTCGCGGACGGCCTGCTGCCGTTCCTGCTCGCCGGGCGCGGTGAGGTGCTGTCCCAGATCGCCGTGTCGATGGCCGGTGTCCACCGGGCGAACGGCGCCTCGGACACCATCGGCGAGCTGATGGAGCGGGCGTGGCGGCTACCGCCGGACGACGGGCGGGTGGTCACCGCGTTCATCGTCAACACGGCTGACGTGATCCCGCTGAACGAGAACGGTCTGATCTCGCTGGTGCGGGGGTGCGTGCGGCTGACCCGCCGCCTCTTCCAGGACCGGCAGTTGCTGCCGGTGCTGCTGGGGCCGGACTTCCGGCACGCGTCCGGGGTGCAGGTGGCGCTCGCCGGGGCGCTCGCCGAGATCGCCGCCGAGGGTCCCGGGACGATGCGGGAGTTCCTCACCTGGCACGACTGGGCCTGGGACGTGGTGATCCAGCACGGGATCGTGGACTTCTCGGGGCGCTCCGAACGGGAGTCGCTCTTCGCGGGGGCGCTGCACCGGGCCTCGCCGCACACGGCCAGTTGCACGGCGGTCTGGCTGGCGGAGCAGGTGGGCCGGGACCCGGTCGCGGCCCGCCAGCTCCGGCTGATCACTTCCGGCCTGCGGCCGTGGCTGCTGGAGCCGGTCGACGGGCCGGACCTGCCGGCCCGTGACTTCGCCGGGATCGGGGAGGTGTTCAACCGTGCGCTGGCCCGGGCGGCGGCGTCCCCGGCGGAGGTGCTGGGCGGACTGGCCTACCTCGCGGCCGGGGCGGCGGAGATCGTGATCCGGCACTTTCCGCCCCACGAACATCCCGGCGGTCTGATGGGGCAGCTCATCGCGGCGCGGTGGAGCGAGGACGCCGGCGCACTGCCGAGCGGAGTGTCCGCTCTGGATCATCCGGAGCGGGAATTCCTGCAGGAGTGGGCGCGAGGGAACCGCCGCGTCCTGACCTGGCCGGACGACTTCCCGGCGCAGGCGGTCTCGTAGCGCCCGCGTCGCTCCGCAGCCGGGTCCGGTGACCGCGCCCCGTTTCGTCGCTGGCAGGCGGTCGCGCTGCGGGCCGGAAGCGGGCAGCGGCTCGCGGCGCCGCGAGCCTGAGGGTGACGTCGCGACCCGGGGTGGGAACGTGCGTACCGTAAGAAAGGCGTGAGTGAGACGCTCGGAGTGGCCACCGCCGGGGTAAGGGCTGGGCGTGGCTGAAGAGGAGAGCACGCGCACCGTCGTCGTCGCGGTGATCGCGAACCTGGGGATCGCCGTGGCGAAGACCGTGGCGGCGTTGATGACCGGATCCGCGTCGATGTGGGCCGAAGCCGCTCACTCGGTGGCCGACAGCGGCAACGAGGTGCTGCTCTTCGTGGGATTGCGCCGGTCGGCGCGGGGTCCTGACGATAGGCATCCTTTCGGGTACGGGCAGGAGAGGTACTTCTGGGCGTTCCTCGCGGCGCTCGGCATCTTCCTGGTCGGCGGAGTGCTCTCGATCGGCGAGGGGGTTCGCAGCCTGCTGGCGCCGGAGCCCCTCGAATCCCTCTGGGTGGGTGTGGCCGTGCTGCTCGTCTCGGCCGGGTTCGAAGGCTACTCCTGGTTCGTCGCGCACCGGCAGCTGCGCCGCGACGCCGACGAGAAGAAAAGGTCGTTGATGCAGCATCTGCGCCGCGGCGACGATCCGAGCGCGGCGACGGTGTTCCTGGAGGACTCGGCGGCGCTGATCGGTCTCGGCCTGGCGCTGGCCTCGCTGCTGTTGCACGCGTTCACCGGCTGGGCGGGCTGGGACGCGGTCGGCAGCATCAGTATCGGCGTGCTGCTGATCGTGGTGGCGTACCTGCTGGCCCGGCGTTCCAAGGCGCTGCTGCTGGACGAGTCGGCGCCGGCCGACGTGCTCGGGCCGATCCGTGCGTCGGTGGCGGAGGCCGATTGGGTGGAGCGCCTGGACGAGGCGCACGCGGTCTACGTGGGACCGTCCAGCCTGCTGGTGAACCTCTGGGTGGTGCCGTCCGGCGAGATGCGCGGCGGGTCGGCGGACGAGCTGGTGGTCCGGGTGAACGAAATGCGCCAGCGCCTGCTCGCCGATCCCGGCATCGACCACGTCACCGTGACGGTCGCCACAGACTGAAGGGTGGATCCCAGTGGGATAGGGTGGGATCCAATCTCGCCCACGTCTCGGGGAGGCTTGTCATGGGGGTTCGCCGGATCATCGCGCTCACGCTCGGCTGGGAGGACCTGCCGAAATCCGCGTCGGTGCACGGTGGGTCCCGTGCCGAGCGTGTCCGGGAGCCGGTTCCGGGTCTGCTGCTGGAGACCGGGGACGGCTGGCTGCTGATCGACACGGGGTTCAACACGGCGCTGCTGCGTGATCCCGCGCTGCGGCGGCGGTTCTATCCGAGTCCGAACTATCAACCCGAGCTTCCCGGCGACGGGGAGCCGCTGGAGGAGGCGCTGACCGCGGTCGGCCTGCGGCTGGACGACGTCACCGCGGTGGCGCTCAGTCATCTGCACGTCGACCACGCGGGCGGGCTGAAACACTTCGCCGGGCGGCTTCCGGTGCACATTCAAAGGGCCGAACTCGCGTATGGGACGAGCAATCACCCGGAGCCGGAGAAGTATTCGATGGCCCGGATCGACTACGACGACCCGCGGATCGACTGGCGGTTCGCGGACGGTGACGTGGAGATCGCCCCGGGGGTGACCGCGCTGCTCACCGCCGGGCACACGCCGGGGCACCAGAGCTTCGTGGTCGATCTGGACCCGGCGGTGGGCGGCGGCGGGTTCGTCTTCGCCTGCGATGCCGCCGACCTGACCGAGAACATCACCGAGGAACGCGCGATCGGCTCGTTCCTCGGCGTCACTCCCGAGCAGACGGTGGAGCAGATCCGCAAGCTGAAGGAGGTGGGCGCCCGGCGGGGCTACCGGGTGATCCCCGGCCACGACCCGATCGCATGGCCGGAACTCACCGCCGAGCTGGGGGAGAGGTTCGGCCCGATGACCGCACGCCCGAGCGGGGCCCGATGACCGCGCACGAACGCGGCCCAGTGACCGCCTGCACGAGCGGGGTCAGATGACCGCGCGCACGAACAGATAGGTGCCGACCAGCAGGCCGAAGGTCACGATCACCGCGCGGAGGACCTTCGCCGGGAGGCGGCGGGCGACCTTCGCCCCGAGGTAGCCGCCGATCACCGTGGCCGGCGCGACCACGGCCACGGCGGCCCAGTTCACCGGGCCGAAGATGCTGTACACCAGGATCGTGACCATGCCGACGATCGCCGAGAGGAGGTTCTTCAGGGCGCTCACCCGGGCCAGCGTCTCTTCGAGGACGAGCGCGAGTCCCGCCACGAGCAGCACGCCGAGCGCCGCGTTGAAGTAGCCGCCGTAGAGAGCGCACAGGAAGACCGCGGTGTGCAGCATGACCTGCGCGCGCCGGTCGGAGACGTGTGCCGGATGCCCGACGAGTCCGCGCAGCTTCGTCTGGAACGCCAGCATCAGGGCCGCCCCGATGACCAGGAACGGCACCACGAAGTCGAACACGTGCCGCGGCGTTTTCAGCAGCAGCGCGCACCCGCACAGCGCCCCGGCGATCGCCGTCGGGATCACTCGCAGTGCCCGCCTGCCCTGCCCGGCGAGATCGGCTCGGCTGCTCACCACACTGGACGCGTAGCCCGGCGCCACGGACAGCGCGTTGCTCACGTTCGCGGACACCGACGGCATCCCGATCGCCAGCATCATCGGAAAGGTGATCAGCGACCCGCCCCCGGCGATCGCGTTCACTCCTCCGGCAGCCAGCCCGGCCACCAGCAACAACGTCGCTTCGGTAAGGTTCAACGCCGCCCACTTTCAAGATCAAAATCAGATTTCCAGGGTACGGGCGAAGCCCCGCCCCGCGACACGACCGTTCCGCTCTGTGACATGCCCGCCCCGGGGCACATGATCGGCCGGACGCTATATCACCACATGATGGGGCATAGCGTCCGGCGCTGAGCGAGTCAGGAGAACACCGCGGCCACACCGTCGGCGCGGGGATCGCTGGCGGCGGCGAGAACGCCGTCGCGCAGCCGTGCCACTTGGACGTGACCGGCGTCGTCGTGCGGGCCGCCGGTGTACTCGACGGCGAGGCCGATCCCGGTCGCGGTGGCGGCCAGGGTCCCGGAGTCCGGGGTGCCGGGCTCCATCAGCAGCGTCGGTACCGGGCGGTCGATCTCGCGGGCGCCGATGATCCAGCGCGGCCGGGCGAGCAGGCCGGGCAGGTCGGGGGAGCCGACGGCGTCCGGGGCCACCTGGGCGAGGATCCACGGCTGTGCGCGGCCGCCCTGACAGCCCAGCGCCACCACCGTGTCGCCGGAGACCGCGAGGGTCGGGCAGAGCGTGTGCGGGGGACGTACCCCCGGCTGGATCCGGCCGGGATGCTGCGGATCGAGGCTGAACGACGAACCCCGGTTGTGCAGGACGAGGCCGGTGCCGGGGTCGAGCAGCCCGGAACCGAAGCTCTGGAACACGCTCTGGATCAGGGTCACCGCCGTCCCCTGGCTGTCGACCGCGGTGACGGCTACGGTGTCACCGGCCGGCTTCGGAATGGAGTCCGTGCCGGACGGGAGGACGCCCGGGGGGAGGGTGTCAGGGGGGAGGGTGCCCGGGGGGAGGACGCCGGACGAACCGGGAGCCGGGGAGCGCAGCAGGAGGCCGTCGAGGTCGATCGGGCCGGTGCGCGGGTCGCCGAGCAGGGCGTCGCGAGCCAGCTGGGCGCGGCGGGCGTCGGTCAGCAGGTCCGCCGAACCGGTGATCGCGAGGAAGGTCGCCCCGTGGACCGGAGGGGGTGCGGCGTGCCAGGTGAAGGCTCCGGCCGTACCGGAGAGAGGGGTGGAAAGCTCTGCTTTGTGACCGGCGAAATCGGTCACCGACAGGGGGCTGCCCAGCGCGTTGAGACCCTCCACCAGACGGTGCGCCAGGTGGCCCTTGTAGAACGCGCGCCAGTTCGTGCCGATCGCGCCGAGGGTGGTGGCCAGCGCGGGCTGGTGCAGCGTGGTGACCGGGGCGCCGGAACCGTCGAGGAGCAGCGCGGACAGGCCGGGGTCGGCGCGGATGTCGTCGAGGCGGCCCAGGATGGCCCGGTGCAGGCCCGCGCTGACCGCCACCCCGCCGGCGGCGAGGGCCCGGGCGGGGGCGAGCAGCTCGGCGAGGGGGAGGCGCGCGCCGAGACCGGCGATCGCCGCCCAGCCCGCGACGACGCCCGGGACGGTCACCGTCTGCGGGCCGCCGAACGGCATCCGGTCGCCGGCCGCCCGCAGCGCCGGGATGTCGATATCGGTCGCGGCCGCTCCGATCGACAGGACGGCCCGGGGCTCGCCGCCGGCCGGGCGGACGATCGCGACCAGGTCGCCGCCGACCGAGCACTGATGCGGGTAGGCGACGGTGAGCGCGGCCGCCGCGGCCAGCGCGGCGTCGAGGGCGTTGCCACCGGCCTCGACCACCGTCCGCGCCGCGTCGACGGCCGCCGGATGGGGAGCGGCGACCGCCACGCGGACGGTCATCAGGCGTCTCGCTTGATCAGGATGGCGCGGGCGAAGGAGCCGTCCGCGCCGACCAGCTTGGCCGGGAGGCAGACCAGCTCGTAGGCGCCGCCCGGGACGCCGTCCAGGTCGGCGTTCTCCAGGATGATCAGGCCGGCGCCGAGCAGGACGTGGTGGGCGTCCCAGGTCTCGGTGCGGGTGTGGCTCTCGATGGTCAGGTAGTCGATGCCGATCAGCTCGACCCGCTCGGCGATCAGCCACTGCGCGGCCTCGGGGGAGAGACCGACCCAGGACGGTGCGCGGTCCGGCTCCTTGAGCGGTCCGGCCGAGTTCGACGTCTTCAGCAGGATGCGCTTCTGGCCGGCGACCCCGGCGGCCTCCAGATCGGCGACCGTGATGTCGCCGGTGACCGCGGTCAGGTCGGCGACCACGGCCGGGCCGACCAGTGAGTGCAGGTCGAGCTTGTCGACGGGGGTGGCGCCGTCGACGAAGTGGGCCGGCGCGTCCACGTGGGTGCCGGTGTGCGCGCCGAGGCGCCAGCGGGTCACGTTGGAGGCGTCGCCGTTGGCGAGCGACTCGACGATCTCCACCTCGGGCTTGCGGCCCCAGTGCAGCATCTCCGGGTGGATCGGGAGGGTGATGTCGAAGATCTCCACGGGAAAACCTCTCAGTCGGGGCGGTGGGCGGAGGACGGCCACGGCTCGCGGACGGCGGCGCTGACGGCCTGGGCGGTGGTCTGGACGCAGCGCTCGAACTCGGCCTTACCGTGCTCGGCGTTGGCGGCGGAGACCTCGCGGCCCCAGACGCCGGTCTCGCTGACCTGGTCCATCCGGTAGTCCCAGAACGAGTCGACGTCGACGTGCGAGGTGGCCCGCTCCATGCGTACCAGGTCGGGGCGCAGGTGCAGCATGACCGAGGTCTCGAAGAAGTTGGCGTGCATCAGGCCGCGGCCGAACTGGACCCGTCCGTTGACCTCGGGGCCGGGGTACATGGTCACGTAGCCGAGGGCGCGTACCCGGGAGTCCTTGTGGCGTACGCGCAGCTTCTCGGCCGAGACGTCGAGCGATCCGTTGTTCCAGATGTGCCCGTTGAGCAGGATGAACTGGCGTACGCCACTCGCGTGCAGGGAGTCGATGACGTCCTCGACCACGGCGATCAGCGTCTCCGGGCGCAGCGCGACGGTGCCCGCGAAGTCGCCGTGCGAACCGGAGACGCCGTACGTCAGCGGCGGGATCACCGGGACGCCGGTGAGCGCCGAGACGCCGAGCGCGACCTCCTGGCAGATCACGGTGTCCACGTTGAGCGGCAGGTGCGGGCCGTGCTGCTCGACCGCGCCGACCGGGATGATCACCGCGTCGCTGGTCACCTTCCCGGCCTCGGGCCAGGTCATCTCGTCCCAGCGGACCGGCCGGTTCTCGGTACTCATGAAACCTCCTGAAGATGTCACCAGACCCGCCGCGACTTCTCCGGCAGCAGGTCGAGGGCCCGGACCGCGATCACCTCGTCGGTCGCCGGCGCGGTCAGCCAGACCGTCGCCTCCGGGCTGTAGTCGCTGATCAGTTCCCGGCACACGCCGCACGGCGCGATGATCCGGAAGGTGCCGGCCGGCTTGATCTGCACCGACACCACGCTCGCCACCTCGGCGAGCGGGTTGCCCGCGCCCCGGGCGGTGCCGAGCGCGACCCCCTCGGCGCAGATCGAGCTGCGGCGGCAGGATCCCTCCACGTGGACGCCGGTGTGCACCGCGCCGTCGGTGGTCCGCAGGGCGGTGGCGACCTCGTGCCGCCCGGACGTCCAGACGCGGCCGAGCAGCTTCTGGGCGTGTTCCAGCAGTTCGACGTCGTCCGGCGGCATCGAGGCGGGCGGCGTCACCGGAATGATCGTCATGCCGCGATTCCGAGGATCTTCGCCATGTTGCCGCCCTCGACCAGGGCCCGGTCGGCCTCGTCCGGGATCGCCTTGGCGATCTTCATCCGCTCCAGGTCGAAGTCGGAGCCGGGCCACTCGCTGCCGAGCAGGATCTGCGACGGGCCGAGGCGGGCGTACGCGCGCCTGACGTCGGCCATCAGCGTCGCCGAGGTCTCCAGGTAGATGTGCGGGTTCCGCTCGGCCACGATGATCGCCTCGGGTACGTTCCAGACCGCGCCCATGTGCGCGATGATCGTCGGCACCCCGGGGAAGCCCTTGGCGATCTCCTCGATCGCCAGCGGCGCGCAGAACGCGTCGTCCAGCGCGTTGATCAGGATCGGCATGCCGAGCTCGTCGCACGTGGCGAAGACCGGGTCGAGCAGGCCGTGGTCGGCGACATGGTAGCCGTGCATGCTCGGGTGCAGCTTGAGCCCGCTGATCCCGGCGTCCTTCATCCGGGCGATCTCGTCGAGCGCGTCGTCGGCCTGCGGCATCACCTGGCCGAAGCCGATGAAGCGGTCCGGGTACGCCTTGACCAGGCCGGCGATGAAGTCGTTCTCGATCCGCTGGGCCAGCGAGCAGACCATCGCCATGTCGACGCCGGCCGCGTCCATCCGGTCCAGGATCCGCTGCGGGTCGAACGGCGTGTACGGCGGCGGCGCCTGCCCCGGCCGCGCCCCGGTGAGGTAGTCGGAACGCCCCCGGACGTCCTGGGTGGTGTTGTACGCATCGATGATCATGTGGCGCCTTCCAAGGGGATCAGGGGCAGGTGACAGCGGACCTGGCGGCCGTCGGCGATCTCGCGGAGTGCGGGTGGGTCGGTGCGGCACGTGTCGATCGCGTACCGGCAGCGGGTGTGGAATGTGCAGCCGGACGGCGGGTCGGCGGGATCGGGCAGGTCGCCGGTGAGTTCGATCCGTTCCCGGGCGGGACCCTTCTCGAGCGCCGGGACGCTGGAGAGGAGCGCTTCCCCGTACGGATGGGCCGGGCCGGCGAAGAAGTCGTCCCGGGACGCGATCTCGATGATCTGACCGAGATACATCACCGCGATCCGGTCCGCGATGTGCCGGACCACGCCGAGGTCGTGCGAGATGAAGAGCATGGTCAGCCCGCGCTCGCGGATCAGGTCGGTGAGCAGGTTGATCACCTGGGCCTGGATCGACACGTCGAGCGCGGAGACCGGCTCGTCGGCGACCACGAACCGCGGCGACGGGGCGAGCGCGCGGGCGATGCCGATCCGCTGCCGCTGGCCGCCGGAGAACTCGTGCGGCCGCCGGGCGCCCGCCTCGCGGCCCAGGCCGACCTGGTCGAGCAGGTCGTCGACGACCTTCCGGGCCTCCTCCTTGGAGGCGCCGCGGGCGCGCAGCAGCGGCTCGGCGACGATGTCGGCGATCTTCCGGCGCGGGTTGAGCGAGCCGAACGGGTCCTGGAAGACCATCTGCAGGTCGGCGCGGGTCTGCCGGAACAGGGTGCCGCGCATCGTGGTGATGTCCAGCCCCAGGTAGCGGATGGTCCCGGCGGTCGGCTCGGTGACCCGCAGCATGGTCCGGCCCAGCGTGGACTTGCCGCAGCCGGACTCGCCGACCAGGCCGAGCGTCTCGCCCTCGAAGATCTCCAGGTCGACGTCGCGGACGGCGCGGACCCGGCGGCCGGCAGAGCCGGCGAACTCCACCCGCAGGCCCTCCAGTTGGAGCAGCGGTGTCGGTTTCACGAGGTCACCACCTTGGTGTCGAGCAGGCACGCGTCCAGGTGACCGGCGGCGCCCCGGCGCTGGGCCAGCGCCGGCGGGGTGGCCGTGCAGGACTCGTGGGCGAAGGTGCACCGCGGGGCGAAGGCGCAGCCCGGCGGGCGGGCGACGCCGGTGAGCGGGCTGCCGGCGATGGCCGGGAGGCGCGCGGCGGCCGGGCCGTCGACGCGCGGGACCGAGTCGAGCAGCGCCTTCGTGTACGGGTGCTGCGGGTCGAAGAGCACCTGGTCACGGGTGCCCTGCTCGATGATCCGGCCGGCGTACATGACGGCTACCCGGTCGGCGACCTCGGCGACCACCCCGAGGTCGTGGGTGATCAGCACGACCGTGGTCCCGTGGTCGGTCTGCAGGCGCTTGAGCAGCCGCAGCACCTGGGCCTGGATGGTGACGTCGAGCGCGGTGGTCGGCTCGTCGGCGATCAGGACGGCCGGGTCGTTGGCGAGACCGATCGCGATCATCACGCGCTGGCGCATGCCGCCGGAGAGCTGGTGCGGATAGGCGCGCGCGGCCTGTGCCGGGTTCGCGATGCCGACCTCGCCGAGCAGCTCCTCGGCCCGCTGCCAGGCCTGCTTCTTCGGGACCCGCTTATGGGTACGGATCATCTCGGCGACCTGGTCGCCCACCTTCTGGGTGGGGTTGAGCGCCGCGAGGGCGTCCTGGAAGACCACCGCGATGTCCCGGCCGCGGACCTCGCGCAGCGCCTTCTCGTCCGCCGCGACCAGGTCCCGCCCGCCGAAGAGCACCTGGCCGCCGATGTGCGCGCGGGGCCCGCGGTTGAGCCCGACCAGGCTCATCGAGAGCGCGGACTTGCCGGAGCCGGACTCGCCGACCAGCGCCAGGATCTCGCCGCGGCCCAGGGTCAGGTCGATCCCGGCGACCGCGGGCAGCCGCCCGCCCGGCACGTCGAACTCGACGCGCAGGCCCTTGATCTCCAGGAGGGCTTCGCTCACAGCGTGGCCAGGGCCTGGTCGATGACGCCCAGCACGGCGTCCGGGTGGACCCGCGGGGTGAAGTGGCTGCCGCCGACCTCGCTGGTGACCGCGCCGGCCCGGGCGGCCATGTCGCGCTGGATCACCGTGGGCAGCGTCTTGTCCTCGGCGGCGACCAGGTACCACATCGGCGTGGTACGCCAGGCGGGCACGCCGGTCGGCTGGCTGAAGATCCGGTTGTCGCTCTGCCGGGCCTCGGTGTCCCAGACGGCGCGCTGCTCGACCGGGACGTCCCAGCCGATCTCGTTCCAGTACTCCTCGGTGTGCTCGGACTTCCACTCGCCGTTCGGTCCGCGCCGCATGTACTTGGAGACCTCGGCCGGTGGGTAGCGCTCCACGATGCCGTTGACCGTCTCGCCCTCGTCGGGGGCGAACGCCGCCACGTAGACCAGGCCCTTGACCGCGGCCGACCGGCCGACGTTGGTGATCACTGCACCGCCGTACGAGTGGCCGACCAGCAGCACCGGGCCGCCGACCGCCTCGACGACGCTCAGGGTGTGCGCGACGTCGTCGTCGAGCGAGGTCATCGGGTTGGTGACCAGGGTGTGCGGGCGGTCGCCGAGCAGCGGGACCAGCTCGGACCAGGTGGTCGGGGTGCCGCCGGCGCCGTGGACGAGGACGATGTGCATGGGTCAGGCCTTCCGCAAGCGGGGATCGAGAGCCAGGTAGAGCAGGTCCACGACGACGTTGACCAGCGTGAAGAGCAGGGCGATGGCGAGCGCGGCGCCCTGCACGATCGGATAGTCGCGCTGCACGATCCCGCTGACCAGCAGGTTGCCGACGCCGGGGTACGAGAAGACGGTCTCGGTGATCACCGACCCGCCCAGCAGCGACCCGAACTGCAACCCGAGCACGGTCACGATCGGCAGCGAGGAGTTGCGCAGCACGTGCCGGCGCAGGACCGCCCCGCCGGAGAGCCCCTTCATCCGGGCGGTGCGCACGAAGTCCTCGCCGAGCACCTCCAGCACCGAGGCCCGGACGATCCGGGTGATGAACCCGGCCATCGAGAGGGCGAGCGTGGTGGCGGGCAGGATCAGGTGCTCGATCCACGGCCAGATCAGCTCCGGCCGGTTCTGCAGGATCGCGTCGAGCAGCACGAAGTTGGTGAACGGGTGGTAGTCGAGCGCGTTGGGCAGGCGGCCGATCACCGGCAGCCAGCGCAGCCAGACACCGAAGATCACGATCGACAGCACGCCGAGCGCGAACCACGGCAGCGAGAAGCTGACCGTGCCGATCGCCCGGGTGGTGGTGTCGATCCAGGTGTCCTTGCGCAGCGCCGCGACCACGCCGGTGACCATGCCGATCAGCACCGCGATCAGCATCGCCGCGACGGTCAGCTCGATGGTGGCGGGCAGCGTGTCGCCGAGCAGGCCGGTGATGTCGTTGCCGCCGTAGAACGAGCTGCCCAGGTCGAGGTGGACCAGGTCGCCGAGGAAGCTCGCGTACTGGTGGGCCAGCGACTGGTCCAGCCCGAACGCGGCGTTGATCTTCGCTTCGTTCTCGGCGATCTCGGCCGCGGTGGCCGTACCGGAGGCGCCGCCCGCCGCCAGCGTGGTCGCCGGGGAACCGGGCAGCAGCCGCATCGCGATGAAGACCATGGTGCTCAGCGCGAGCAGCACCAGCGGCACCGAGAGCAGCCGCTTGACGATCATCCAGGCGGTGCCCCTCATCGGGAGCTCCGCGGGTCGAGGGCGTCGCGCAGGTCGTCGCCGACGAAGTTGCAGGCCACCACGAAGATCAGGGTGGCCGCCGCGGGGAGCACCACCAGCCGTGGCGCGGTGTAGAGGAACTCCTGGCCGGCCTGCACCATGTATCCCCAGTCCGGTGTCGGGGGCTGGATGCCCAGCCCGAGGTAGGAGAGGCCGGCGGCGAACCCGGCGGCGACCGACAGGGTCATCACCACCTGGGCGAGCATCGGTCCCGCGATGTTCGGCAGGACCTCCTGCACGAGGACGCGGGGCGTGCGGGTGCCGCCGAGCCGTGCCGCGAGCACGTAGTCACGGCCCGCCTCGCGCGCGGCGAGGGCCCGGGCCAGCCGGGCCAGGCCGGGTGCCAGGGCGATGCCGATGCCGGTGACCAGGCTGCCGACGCCGGGCTGCCAGGCCGAGACGATCAGGATGATCAGCAGCATCGACGGGAAGGCCAGCGCCAGGTCCATCAACCGCATCACCACCCATTCGGTACGCCCACCGGCGTACCCGGCGACCAGTCCGGCACCCGTGCCGAGCACCGCGGCGAGCGCGGTGGCCAGGAACGAGACCAGCAGCAGCGGGCGGGCGCCGTAGACCATCCGGGCCAGTTCGTCGCGGCCCAGGTCGTCGGTGCCGAGCAGATGGCCGGGCGCGCCGAGGGTGAGCAGCGCGTCGGCGGTGCCACGGGCCGGATCCGCCGAGACCAGGAACGGGCCGGCCAGCGCGACGAGCACGAAGAGCGCCACGACGATCCAGCTGGCGGCCGCGAGCGGGCCACGGCCGAGCCTCCGCACCGCGAACGCGGTGCGGAGGCGGGACCCGATCAGATCAGACACTCGCGTTTTCCATGTAGCAGCGGTGGTTGCCGAGAGCTCTCCAGTTCATGTTCTCGACGTCGGCGCCGCTCACGACGGGGTTAGCGGCACAGACCAGCATGCTGAGCGTCATGTACTTCTCGGCCCAGGCCCGCTGGATCTCCGAGTACCGCGTCTTGCGGGCGGTGGCGTCGGTGATGTTCTTGGCCTCGAAGAGCATGTCCGCGTAGTCGGCCGAGCCGTCCAGCGTGGTGAAGCCGGAGATGTAGTCGCCGTAGACGCCGGACGGTTTCGCCAGCGAGCCGATCATGTCGTCGGCGTCCGGGTAGTAGCCGTTGCGCTCCCAGATCATCAGGTCGTGGTACTCGTCGTCCGGGTTGAGCAGCCGGTTGAAGTAGGTGGCCGGGTCGACCGAGTCGGTCTCCACCTTCAGCCCGATGTCGGTCAGGTTCTGCGCGATGATCTGTGCGGCCTTCGGGTGCCAGCTGTCGCTCGCGGCCATCAGGTGCACCGTGCGCCCGGTCGCTCCGGCCGACTTGATCAGCGCCTTCGCCTGCTCGACGTTGGTGGTCGAGATGTCGGCGAGGGTGGCGTCGTACGCGTCCTGGTTCGGCGGGATGGTGTAGCCGTCCGGCTTCACCGCCGCCCCGAAGAACGCCTGGGAGATCAGCGAGTCCCGGTCGATGGCCAGGTTGATCGCCTTGCGGACGTCGAGCTCGGGGATCCGCCGGACGTCCATCATCATGAACGCGTCGAAGCTCTTCGGGGTGTCGTACACGGTAACCGATTTGTCGCTCTTGAGCTGCTCGAGAGCGGAGTAGGGCGTGAACTGGGTGGCCCCGATGTCACCGGAGAGCAGCGAGCTGACGATCGTCGACGGGTCGGTGACCTGCTGCAGCACCAGGCGGTCGATCGGCGGCTTGCCGAGCCGGAACTTGTCGAACGCCTCCAGCGTCACCGACTGGCCGGAGGTGGCCGCGGAGAACGTGAAGGGGCCGGTGCCGACCAGGTTCTTGCCGATGTCGCTGCCGTACTTCTCCAGGGCGGCCTTGGAGATGATCCGGCCGCCGATGTCGGAGAGCCGGCCGAGCAGGGTGCGGTCCGCCTTCTTCAGCTTGAAGACCACGGTGTAGTCGTCCGGCGCGGTGAGCGCGGCGAGGTTCTCGCCCATCGCCTTCAGCGGCCGGGACGAGCCCTCCAGCAGCGTCTTGTTCTTGTCGTTGAACTGCCGGTCCAGGCTGGCCAGCACGTCGGCGGAGGTGAAGGTGGTGCCGTCGTGGAAGGTGACTCCCTGGCGGAGCTTGAAGGTGTAGGTGAGCTGGTCGTCGGAGATCGTCCAGCTCTCGGCCAGGTCGGCCTGCGGCTCGTTGGTCTCGAAGGAGATGAAGGTCAGGCCACGGCACACGCAGTCGACGACCATCCAGTCGCCGAGAGTCGTGTAGTACGCGGGGTCGTTGACCGCGCTGGTGCCGTCGATGGCGAGGGTCAGTGTGCCGCCGGTCTTGGGGGAGTCTCCGCTCTTGTCGTCCTCGGCGGCGATGCCGCAGGCGGCGAGCAGGCCGGTGAGGCCGGCGCCCATGCCGAGGATCGATGCGCCGCGCAACAGTGTGCGGCGGGAGACGTTGTGGTTGCCGATTTCCATCATCTGCGCCACTCCGGGGTGTATTAAAGTCCGCCTATTTGGGATTTCATTCGGCTCGGATTGGATCCAATCATCGCGATCTTGCGTCGCGCTGGCGTATCCGCAATGTGAACTAGTGATTGCGCCGACCTCGGGGGAGGCCGGCGCCACCACCTATGAGCAGCAGGAACTTCCATGGTCGCGGGTCGCGGCCGGATCCGGGATGTCGAGGGCCGGGTTGCGGTCGAAGAAGCCGTCCGGCTCGAGCACCAGGTGGATCGCCTCCACCGGCATCACCGGCCACTGCTCCGGCCGGGGCAGGTGGTGCACGCCCAGGACCGGCCAGACCACCAGGGGTACGCCGTCGATCGAGCGCTCCTGCCGCTGCCAGACGTGCACGCCGTCCTCGCCCGGCTCGGCGTGGTTCGGGTACTGCCCGCCGATGAACTGCTCGTCCTCCGCGTACGGCGTGGCCCAGACGTGCTGGTGGATGAAGGGCGCCCGGCGGGCCATCACCGACTCGGGCAGGCCGAAGCTGCGCGTGGTGTTCGGGATGACCAGCCGGTACGCGGTCGGCTCGCCGTACCGGTTGGTCCGCTCGGCGCTCTCGATCCGCCAGTGCCGGGCGATGCTCGGGTCGTTGCGCTGCCCGGTCTCCACGGTCAGCGGCTCCCGCACGTAGCGGACCGCGTTCCCGTACGGGTTCAGCGCCGGGTCGGTCTCGGCCTCGGCGTGCTCCTCGACGAGCCGGTTGCGGGTGCCGTCGATCGCGGTGTCCAGCCGGATGCCGAAGTAGTGCTGGTGGATCGGGGTCTGCACGTGCTTCGAGACCACCCGGCCGTACGGCGCCTCGGCCCCCTCGTCGATCCCGGAGGCGGAGAGGATGCCGGTCAGCTTGACCTCCAGCTCGATCCGGCCGTCCTGGTAGAGCGTCCAGTAGAACCCGTAGTCGTAGTTGGCGACGGTCTGGAAGTTGGAGATCACCAGCCGCCGCGACCGCCGGACCTCGCTGACGCCGCGCCGCAGGTCGTTGTGCTTCCAGAGGATGCTGGCGTCCTCCTCGTGCATGCAGATCGCGTTGCCGATCGTCACCGGATCGCCGTAGCCGCCCAGGTGCATGCCGTCGAAGTAGTAGATGACGCCGAGGCAGTCGCAGCCCAGCGCGAGGGAGTTGGTCAGCGGGCCGGCGCCGTACTCGCCCCAGTCGAAGAAGTTCTTCCGGTACTGGGTGGAGTTGGAGTCGAGGTAGGGCACGTACATCTCGTTGCAGGCGGCGCGCTTGAGCACCGGGCGGCCGAGGAACTCCAGGTCGTAGAGGACCAGACCCTCGCGGTGGGTGAAGCCGACCCGGAACGTCCAGCCCTGCCACTCCACCTTCCAGCCGTCGACGCTGAAGCTCGGGCCCTCGGGCTGCACCACGTCGAGCGGCTTGAGGCCCTCGCGGTCCGGGCCGAACGCGCCGGTGGTCAGCGGGCCGGCCTCCTCGGAGACCGGGATGACCCCGTGGTCCTCGACCTCCAGGACCTCCATGGTGTCCATGTCGATGATCGGGACGACGCCCTGCACCGGACGGGCGTAGCCGTTGTCCTCGACCGTGGTGCGGTGCCAGACCGTGCCCCAGGTGACCCGGCGGTCACGGTACTTCTCCTCGAAGCCGCCCATCGACTCGGCGTCGATCATGACGAGCGAGACGTCGTGGATGCCGCGTTTCGCGCACGCCTCGCGGAACAGCGGGCTCTCCCGGCAGGCCTGGGCGGCGGCGCGGGCCTCGTCGGAGGTGATCCCCGGACGGCGCGGGTCGACCTCGCGCCACTCCACGCAGGTGGCGCCCTCGCCGGCGATCAGCACGTCGACCTCCCAGGCCGCGCCGCCACCGGTGCGCATCGCGACCAGCCCGAGCCGGACGCCCTCGGCCTCGCCGGCCATCACCCGGCGGGCGTGCGCCTCGTCCAGGGTGGCGCCCCAGAACCGGGGCCGCTCGCCGAGCCGGCCGTCGAGACGCGCCGCGCCGACCGCGGCCTCCATCTCCGCGCTGGTCGGCGGGTCGAGGGGGTGCGAGCGGGTGGCCCGCGCGGGGGAGGTGTGGCACGCGCTCATCGCGGGCTCCTGTTCGTCGGCGAGTCAGTGGATGACTTTACGATAGATTCGGATCCTGAGACAGTTACTTTGGATCCAAAATTGCTTGCTATGGTGACGGCCTTAACACCTCTCCCCGTTCCTGCGTCCGACGAGGGCCCCATGGACTTCGCCTTTCCCAACGCCGCTGCCGAGTCCGCGTCCGAGAGCGGCAGCGCGCTCGTCGACGCGACGGCGGCGGCCATCCGCGCGCGGATCATGTCCGGCGAGATCCCGATCGGCGCCCAGCTGCGCCAGGCCGAGCTGGCCAAGGCCCTCGGCGTCAGCCGCACGCCGGTCCGCGAGGCGCTGCGCCAGCTGCAGACCGGCGGCCTGATCGAGGTGGTGCCCAACCGCGGCGCCGTGGTCCGGGTGCCGGCCCCCTGGGAGGTCCGGGAGGCGTACGAGGTCCGCGCCGAGCTGGAGGGCCTGGCCGCCGTCCGCGCCGTCCGCCGGATCACCCGGGACGGGCTGGCCGACCTGCGCGCCACCAACGACATGCTGCGCCCCGGCGAGGCCCCGCCGAACGCGGCCTCGCACGCGGCGAACGACCGTTTCCACACGATGATCCACGAGATCGCCGGCAACGAGCGGCTGGCCCGGGCCATCCAGGAGATCAACTGGGCGTTCCCGCGCAACGTCTCGGCCCTGGTGCTGCACGAGCACCCGCGCCATCGCGACGACAACTTCGCCGAGCACGAGCGGATCCTCGCCGCGTTCGAGGCCGAGGACATCGACCTGGCCCGCCGCGAGATGCAGGCCCACGTGATCAGCGCCGGCGACCAGCTGGCCCGGTGGTACGAGCGCCGTTCCGCGACGGTCTTCCGCGGCTGACCCATCCCGGTCATGCCGTCGACCCCAGGCGTTCCGGGGCCAGGAAGTCCAGGTCGGGGCGCTGCTTGCCGAGCGCCAGGTCGGCCAGCGCGGCACCGATCGCCGGGCCGAACTTGAAACCGTGCCCCGAGCACGCCGCGGCGACGAGCACCTGGGGCGCCTCGGGCAGGGCGCCGACCGCGAACCGGTTGCGGGGCGCCATCGTGTACCGGCACGCGACCGAGTCGACCACGTCGCCGTCGGCCACGGGCAGGAATCGGCGGGCCAGCGTCAGCAGGGTGCCCGCCTCGGCCGCGGTGACCGGGGTCTGCGGGCGTTCCGGATCGTCGGCCGGCCCGTGGTCCAGGCCGATCTTCAGCGCGTCGCCGCCGAACGCGGGCAGCCCGTAGAGCAGGCCCACGCCGGGCACCTCGACCGAGAACGGCCCCAGCGCCGGCGCCGTGACCCGGGCCGGGTCGGAGGCGCCGATGTGGATGTTGACGATCCGGGTCACGGTCAGCAGCTCGGCCAGCGACGGCACCAGCGCACCGGTCCACGGCCCGGCGGCGATCACCAGCCGGTCGGCGCGCAGCACCCCGTCGGCGGTCCGCACCACCACCCCGTCACCGTCGGCGGCCCAGCTCTCCACCCGGCACCCGGTCCGCCGGTCCACCCCGTGCGCCAGGCCGAGCTCGCGCAGCGACCGCATGGCCGCGGCCGCGTCGAGCACGCCGGCCGCCGGGTCGTACACCGCGGTGAAGTCGTCGCCCAGCGTCAGCCCGGGGAAGAGCTCGGCGGCCCGTGCGGCGGAGACCGTCTCGCAGCCCGGCCCGCGCAGGCCGGCGGTGCCGTCGGAGGCCGGTCGCGCGTAGAGCCCGCCGGTCGTGGTCAGCAGCGGTTCACCGGCCGCCGCGGCCAGCTCGCCCCATGCCAGGTACGCCCGGTCGACCAGCTCGTCCCAGACCGGGTTCGGGTACGCCCGCCGGATCATCCGGATGTGCCCGTGTGACGACCCCTCGGTGTGCCCCTCGGGGAAACGGTCCAGCTGGACGACGTTGGTGCCGCGCTGAGCGAGGTGCCAGGCGGTGGCGAGCCCGTGCACCCCGGCGCCGACCACGATCACGTCCGTCCGCGCCCCCGACGTGATCAACGCGGGTGCCGCCGGACGGGTCAATGCCCCGGCCAATGCTGAAATGTCCGCTTCGTCATTGTAAACGTGTACCGATGCCCGGACGACCGCGTCCAGCCCTCGCCGTTCGAGATCCCACCGTCCGTGTTTGGCGGGCACCGCGACCAGGTGCACGCCCGCCGCCCGCAGCCGTGCCGCCGTCTCGGTGGGCGCCTCGCCGTCGACCACGAAGGTGACGATCGCCCCGCCCCCGGCGGCCGGATCGGTCAGCCGGATCCCGGGGAGCCCGGCGAGCGAGGCGCGCAGCGTGTCGGCGAGGGTGGTGGTGTACCGCTGGATCTCGCCGACGCCGAGGTCGAGCGTCTCGCGCAGTGCGGTGCCCAGGCCCAGCCGCAGGGCGTGCGAGGTCTCCCACGTCTCGAACCGCCGGGCCCCGTCGACGAGGTCGAACCCGAAGTCGCTGTGCCAGACGGCACCGCGCACGTCCGGGTGCGGCGGCCGGAGGAGGTCGCGCATCGCGGGGGAGACGTAGAGCAGGCCGGTCCCGCGCGGGCCGCGGAGGAACTTGCGCCCGGTGCCGACCACGATGTCGCAGCCGAGGCCCCGGACGTCGAGCTGCCCGAGCGACTGGGTGGCGTCGAGCAGCACCGGTACCCCGGCGTCCCGGGCCAGCGCCGCGATCGCCGCGACCGGTTCGATCAGCGACGAGGAGGTCGGCACGTGGGCGACGGTGACCAGGGCGGCGGGCTCGCGCAGCGCCGTGGCGAGGGCCTCGAGGTCGACGGTGCCGTCCGGGGCGCAGGGCAGCACCTCGAACTCGACGCCCCGGGAGCGGCGCAGCTCCAGCAGGTGCATCGCCGAGCTCACGTAGCTCGACGCGGAGGCGAGGATCCGGTCGCCGGGGCGCAGCGGGAACGCGTCCAGGGCCCGGTGCCAGGCGACCGTCGCGCTCTCCATCAGCGCGATGTCCGCCGCCGAGCCGCCGAGCAGCTCCGCCGCGAGCGCGTAGACCTCCTCGGTCTGCGGGAGGGCGGCGGCCGCGGCCTCGTAGCCGCCGATCCGGGCCTCCAGCCGCAGGTGTTCGATCACCGTGCCGAGCACGGTCTCACTCGGCAGGGCCGCGCCGGCCGCGTTCAGGTGCCGCGCGTGCCGGGTGCCGGGGGTGGCCGTGCGGAGGGCGAGCGGGTCGATGGCGCTCATCGCTTGGATGTCAAAGTCACGAGATTGGATCCCATCTGAGTAAGGAACGCCCCTCACAGGGCGATCACCACGCCCTTGGACTCGGAGTACGACCGGAGCGCCTCATCGCCGAGGTCACGGCCGAGCCCGGAGTCGCCGACACCGCCGAAGGCCAGCGCCGGGTCGAAGATGTTGTACGTGTTCACCCACACCGTCCCGACCCGCAGGCCCGCGGCCATCCGGTGCGCCCGGGACAGGTCCCGCGTCCACACCCCGGCGGCCAGCCCGTACCCGGTGTCGTTGGCGATCGCGAGCGCCTCGGCCTCGTCCTCGAACGCGATCACCCCGGCGACCGGCCCGAAGATCTCCTCGCGGGCGATCACCATGTCGTTGGTGACCCCGGTGAACAGGGTCGGCTCGACGAAGTAGCCCGGCCGGTCCGGTACGCCGCCGCCGGCCGCCACGGTCGCCCCGTCCGCCTTACCCTTCTCGATGTACGAGAGCACGATCTGCCGCTGCTCCTCGGAGACGAGCGGCCCGACCGAGATCCCGCCGTCGAGACCGTTGCCGACCGGCACCCTCCCGGTCGCGGCGATCAGTCGTTCCGTCATCTCGTCCAGGATCGAGCGCTGCACCAGGATCCGGCTGCCCGCCGTGCACATCTGCCCGGAGTGCCCGAACGAGGCGCGCATCGCGGTCGCGGTGGCCGCGTCCAGGTCGGCGTCGGCGAAGACGATGTTCGGGCTCTTACCGCCGAGCTCCAGGGTGAGCCGCTTGGTGGTGGCCGCCGCCGAGGCCATCACCAAGCGGCCCACCTCGGTCGAGCCGGTGAACGACACCTTCGCCACGCCGGGGTGCGCGACCAGCGCGGCGCCCACCAGGCCGTCGCCGGTCAGCACGTTCAGCACGCCGTCGGGCAGGCCCGCCTCGGCGCAGAGCGCGGCGAGCCGCAGCATGGTCAGCGGGGTCTGCTCGGCGGGTTTCACCACCACCGTGCACCCGGCGGCCAGGGCCGGGGCGAGCTTGTGCGCCGCCGTCATGATCGGGAAGTTCCACGGCAGGATCAGCGCCACCACGCCGACCGGCTCCAGCACCGTGTAGACGTGGTGCGACCCGCCGTCGATCGGTACCACGGTGCCGGTCAGCCGCCCCGGAGCGCCCGCGAAGTGCCGGAAGTCCCGCGCCGAGAACGCCGTGTCGGCCCGGGACCGCTCGATCGGCTTGCCGTTGTCCCGGGTCTCCAGGACCGCCAGCTCCTCCAGGTTCGCCTCGATCAGGTCGGCGATCCGGGTCAGGATCCGGGTGCGCTCGATCGGCGGCAGCCCGGACCAGCGCCGGTCGGCGTGCGCGGCGGCGGCCGCCGCCACCGCGGCGTCCACGTCGGCCTCGGTGGCCTGGGCGACCTCGGTCAGCACCGAGCCGTCGGCCGGGTCGAGGACCGGGATGGTCTCCCGGTCGCCGGGCTCGATCCACGTCCCGTCCACCAGAAATGCGTTGATCACCGAAACCCCTTAGAAAAGCTCGAAGTACTCGCGCTGCTCCCAGTCGGAGACATGCGCCAGATAGCGGGCGAACTCCTCGCGTTTGATCCGCGAGTACCAGGACACCACCCGCTCGCCGAAGGCGTCGGCGAACACCGGATCGGCCGCCAGGGCGTCGATCGCGGCGCCGAGGGACTGCGGGAGACGGACCGCGTCGGTCGCGTACGGGCTCTCGGTCGGCGGCCCCGGGTCGAGGCCCCCGGCCAGCCCGTCCAGCCCGCTCACCACCTGCGAGGCGATGTAGAGGTACGGGTTCGCGGCCGGCTCGCCGGACCTGTTCTCCAGCCGCCCGCTCACCACCCGGACCATCGCGCCCTTGTTGTCCGCACCCCAGAGCACCCGGTCCGGGGCGAGAGAATACGGCAGGTAGCGCTTGTAGCCGTTCACCGTCGGCGTGGTGAACGCCGCCGCGGCCGGCGCGTGGGCCAGCAGCCCGCCCAGCCAGTGCCGGGCCGTGCTGGACATCAGCGTCTCGTCCGGCCCCGGCTCGAAGGCCGCCCGCCCGGTCACCCGGTCCCGCAGCGACTGGTGCAGGTGCCAGCCGGTCGACGCGGTCGCCGCGCCGGCCGGCCGGGACATGAACGTCGCGTGGTACCCGTTGCGCCGGCACAGCTGCCGGATCGCCGAGCGGACCAGCGTCACGTGGTCGGCCGCCTGCGCCGCCGCCCCGGCCTCCAGGGTGATCTCCAGCTGATCGGCCCCGAACTCCAGCTCGATCGAGCGCAGTGGCAGGTCCAGCCGCTGGAGCCCGCGCTGCAGGAACTGCACCACGTCGTCGACCCGGTCCAGCCCCTCCTCGTGCAGAAGCTGACCGCCTTCATTCTGTGCGGACGAGGAGAAGACGTGGAACTCCAGTTCCACCCCGACGGTCATGTCGTAGCCCGCCTCGCCCAGCCGCGAGAGTTGCGAGCGCAGCATCGACCGGGTGCAGTACGGCACCGGGGACCCGTCGGGGAAGCGCAGGTCGCAGAGCACCCAGCCGGTGTTCGGCGCCCACGGCAGCACCCGGAACGACGCCGGGTCCGGCACCAGCACCACGTCACCGGCCCCGGCGAACCCGGCCTCCGCGTCCGCGGTGAAGACCGGCAGCACCGACCGCCCCGACGAGTCCTTGAGCAGCAGCGAACTCGGCGCGGTCAGCCCGTTCCGCATCGCGGCCGGCACCGAGGCCCGGGTCAGCGTCTTGCCGTGCAGCACGCCGTGCTGGTCGGCGAAGGAGAAGCGGACCAGCTCCAGCCCGACCTCGTCGATCACCCGGCGCATCTGCCCGGCCGCGGCGTACTGCTCCTGGCTCCAGAGGCCGTGCCGGTCGATGAAGCCGCCCCGGTCGGCGGCGAGCATCGGCCGCGCGTCCCAGCCGCCACCGCCCTCGGCGACCGGCCGTTCGTCCACGCTACGCATGCGCCCGCACCTGACCGGCCCAGGGCGACGCGGCACGCCGCTCGGCCTCGCGCCGCCGCCAGGTCGTCTCCCACTCGCCGGTGGGGGCGATGGTGTCGACGGCGAGCGGGCCGCTCAGCTCGCCGATCCGCGCCGGGACCGTGCCGCCGGCCGCGAACGCGTCGATCGCCTTCAGCAGCATCCGCCGGTTCGCCGTGACGGCCCGGTCGGAGACCCCGAGCCGCTCGACGGTCCGGTCCTGCACGCGTCCCATGCTCTCCACCGCCCACTGGTCGTGGACGTTGATGTCCAGTCCCATCCCGGTGTAGGTGAGGTCGCGCTGCTCGCCGGGGTCGTACCCCCAGTTGTTGGCACGATTCCGCAGCGGGCGGTAGTCGGGCTGGCTCACCTCGGAGAGACGCTGCGCGAGCAGCGTCTCCTTGTCGGTCTCCTGGGCGAAGTCGTAGAAGATCATGTACCAGTAGTGGTTCTCGTCGTCGATCGGCACGTGCCACTGGATGAAGACCTTGCTGTTGCCGAACGGCACCACGAACGCGTTGGGGAACACCAGGTTGGTGATCCGCACGTGCTTGATCTCGTCGGTGAGCTGCCGCAGCGCGTAGACCCGCAGCCCGTGCTCGGCCTCCTCGACCTCGATGTCCGGCCGGTACGCGTCCCCGACCAGCTTGGACAGCTTCTGCCCGGTGCCCTCGACGATCTCGCTGAACTGCTGCCCGTAGACCTCGCGCGGGTCCTCGTCGATGAACCGGTGCAGGAACGAGACGTGGCTCGGGTCGATCCCGCCCTCCAGCCCCTGCAGCCAGTTGCACTCCCAGAGGCCCTTGAAGGCGAACGTGTACTCGTCCGGCGCCGCGAACGCGTCGTAGCCGGGCAGCGGGGGCGGGTCACCCTCGCCGAGGTAGGCGAAGACGATCCCGTTCCGCTCCACGCAGGGGTAGCTCGGGATCCGCACCTTCTCCGCGAACCGGCTGTGCGCCGGCTCGGCGGGCTGCTCCTTGCAGCGCCCGTCCGGCCCGTAGAGCCAGCCGTGGTAGAGGCAGCGCAGCCCGCCGTCCTCGTGCCGCCCGAAGGCCAGATCGACCCCGCGATGCGCGCAGAACCGCCCGACGAGGGCCCAGCCGCCGTCGTCCTTCTTGAACAGCACCAGGTCCTCGCCGAGCAGCCGGACCGGTTTGACCTGCCGCTCCGGTGTCATCTCGGAGACCAGCGCGGCCGGCTGCCAGTAGGCGCGCATCAGCCCACCGAGCGGCGTGCCGGGCCCGCTGCGGGTGACGCGTTCGTTGTCCTCACGCTTGAGCACGCGGCCTCCTGGATTCTATCTGCCTAAGATTGGATCCAATCCTGCCACGAGTGATCGTCGCGGGGAAAGGTCCGGCGGGTTTCCAGATGGTGACGCTGCTAGGTTGGCACGCATGCCGGGCGCCATGGGGAGACCACGCGAGGCCCCGTCCCCGACCGGCCGCGGCGCCGCGCAGGACATCCTCTTCGCCGGCGCCAAGCTCTTCGGCACGGTCGGCTTCGGCGGCACCACGCTGCGGGCCATCGCCGCCGAGGCGGGTCTCCGTCAGCCCAGCCTCTACCACCACTTCGCCGGCAAGCACGAGATCCTGCTGACGCTGCTGCTCGGCACCGTCCAGCCCAGCGTCGACACCGCCACCCGCCTGCTCGCCGCCGACGCCACCCCCGCCGCGCGCCTCTGGGCCCTCTGCGCCTCCGACGTCGCACTGCTCACCGCCGACCCGCTCAACATCGGACAGCTCTACCTGCTCCCGGAGCTCGCCGACCCGCGCTTCGACCCGTTCCGCACCGCCCGCACGCGCCTCGCCGACGCGTACGAGTCCCTCATCCGCCAGTGCGACCCGCCGGTCGAGACCACCCCCCGCCAGCTCGCCGGCCTCATCCTCGGCGTCGTCGAGAGCACCATCCTGCAGCGCCGCTGGTCCCCCGAGACCATCGACGCCGGCCTCCCCGCGCGCACCGCCGACGCCGCTCTGCGCATGCTGGGCCTGACGTCCCCCCAGGTCACCGCTTCCCGCCAGGCCGCCGCGTCCCTGCTCTCGTGACGTCTCCCGTACGCCCCACCCATCCCACACCCGTCGCGTCACGCTCCCCGTAGGGGCGCCGCGACCCCCTGCCCCCTCCAGGCCGTAGCGCGCCTCCCCGCCTTGGCTGGTCCTCACGGGTGACCCTGCTGGCTTATTCGGTGCTGGTGTCCGTTCGTGGGACTGGGTGGGTAGGTTGTGTGGTTATGTCGATGCAGCCGAAGCCGTGGCCT
>NZ_JBFAYF010000010.1:0-218840 GCF_040681165.1 Actinoplanes sp. NPDC051851
CCGGGGTGTCTGACGCGGAGCGAGACACCCCGGAGCGCCAGCCAGAAACCGCGACCGGCGCGCCGCCCACCGGGAGCCCCGCGGGGGCGGCAGCCGGTGCCACGGCGGGAGCAGCCGGTGCCACGGCGGGAGCAGCCGGTGCCACGGCGGGAGGAGCCGGTGCTACGGCGGGGGCGGGGCGGTCGTCTCGCGGGTGATCAGCGTGGTGGAGAGGCGGATCTGGCGGGAGACCGGGTCGATGCCCGCGGACATCTGGAGCAGCGTCTTCAGGGCCAGGTCGCCGATGCCGTGCATCGGGGTGCGCACCGTGGTCAGCAGGTGGGTGGAGGCGGCGATCGCGGCGTACGTGTCGTCGTACCCCACCACCGACACGTCGCGCGGGACCGAGAGCCCCAGCTGGTACGCCACCCGGATCACGCTGAGCGCGTCGCCGTCGGTGGCCGCGAAGACCGCCGTCGGCCGGGCACCCGGCGGCAACGCGAGCATCGGCCCGACCGCGCGCTCCGAGCTGCCCATCCCCTCCTGCGACACCAGCCGGGGGTCGACGGTCACCCCGGCGGTCTCCAGCACCTCCCGGTAACCGCCGAACCTCTCCCGCAACCCCGCGTTGTCCGGCTCCCCGCCGACGAACGCGATCCGCCGGTGGCCCAGCGACAGCAGGTGCTGGGCCGCCTGCATGCCGCCCACCCAGTGGTGTGAGCCGATGCTCACCACCGAGCCGTCCAGCGCGTTCGGCGGGTCCACCGCCACCAGCGGCAACCCGGCCGAGGCGCAGGCGGCGACCACCGCGTCGCCGATGCGGGTGGTGACCACGAGCAGTCCGGTGTGCCCCTTGGCCGCGATCCGGTGGACGTACGCCGGATCGAACGGTTTCGCGGGCCGCCCGCTCGGGTTCGGGGCGAGCGCGCTGGTCACCAGGTCGACGCCGGCGGAGTCGGCCGCGTCGATCGCGCCCTCGAGGACCTTCAGCGAGTAGAGGTTGACCAGCGTGTCGAAGACCGCGGTGACCGTCCGGCCGGGGACCGGCGGGGTGGTGGTCAGGCTGTAGTCGAGCTCGCGCATCGCCTCCTCGACCCGCCGCCGGGTGGACGCGGAGATGCCGGGCCGGTGGTTGAGCACCTTGCTGGCGGTGGCCTTGGAGACGCCGGCGTGGGCGGCCACCTCGTCGAGCGTCGCGCGCCGCTGGCGGGTCATGCCGCGAGGGTAAACCCAACGAAACTGTTTCCACAACATACCCGGGCCCGATGACCATTGACGCGCAGGTCACACCGCCTTAAGGTCCAGGAAACTTGCGAAACATTGCGAAACAGTTTCGAAAGGCAACACCATGGCCGATCTCTGGCGTGACCCCACCCGTACCGTCGCCGAGCGCGTCGAGGCCCTTCTCGCCACGATGACCCTCGAGCAGAAGCTGGCCCAGCTCGGCAGCTACTGGCCCCGGGAGGAGGAGAAACAGCAGGACCCGGAGGGGGACGTGGCGCCGCTCGCGCACGCCATGCGCCCGCTGCACGACGACTTCGAGAGTGCGATCGAGAACGGTCTCGGGCACATCACCCGCGCGTTCGGCTCGGGCGAGGTGACCCCGGAGCGGGGCACCGCCCAGGTCCGGGAGATGCAGGCGCGGATCGCCGCCCGTTCGGAGATCCCGGCGATCGTCCACGAGGAGTGCCTCACCGGGTTCACCACCCTCGGGGCGACGGTCTACCCCTCCTCGCTCGGGTCGGCGGCCACCTTCGACCCCGAGCTCGTCCGGGAGATGGGTGCCGCGATCGGGCGGGACATGCGCGCGGTCGGCGTCCACCAGGGGCTCGCGCCGGTGATGGACGTGGTCCGCGACTACCGCTGGGGACGGGTCGAGGAGACCATGGGCGAGGATCCGTACCTGGTCGGGACGCTCGGGACGGCGTACGTCGCGGGCCTGGAGCGGGCCGGGATCGTGGCGACGCTCAAGCACTTCGCGGGCTATTCGGCGTCGCGGGCGGGGCGCAACCACGCCCCGGTGCCGATGGGGCGGCGCGAGCTGGAGGACGTGATCCTGCCGCCGTTCGAGATGGCGATCCGCGAGGGCGGGGCCCGCTCGGTGATGAACTCCTACGCCGATCTCGACGGGGTGCCCGCCGGGGCCAGCGAGTTCCTGCTGACCGAGGTCCTCCGGGATCGATGGGGGTTCACCGGCACGGTCGTCTCCGACTACTGGACCATCCCGTTCCTGGAGATGATGCACCGGCTCGCCGCGGATCGGGCGGGTGCCGGTGCCGCCGCGCTGCGGGCCGGGATCGACGTCGAGCTGCCCGACACCGACGGTTTCGGCCGACTGGTTCCGCTTATCAATTCCGGTCAACTTCCCCTGGTGTACGTCGATCGGGCCGCCCGCCGGGTCCTCGCCCAGAAGATCGAGCTGGGCCTGCTCGACCCGGGCTGGCAGCCGGTGCCGGACGAGCCCGTCGACCTGGACGGCCCGGGCAACCGGGAGATCGCCCGGCGGCTGGCCGAGGAGTCGGTGGTGCTGCTCGCCAACGACGGCGTCCTGCCGTTGACTTCCCCGAAAACCATCTCGTTGACCGGGCCGACGGCGGATCAGGCGCGCAGTTTCCTCGGGTGCTACTCGTTCCCGAACCACATTCTCGCGCGGACCAGTGACACCGAGAACGGCATTCCGATCGCCTCGCTCCGTGACGCTCTCGCCGAGGCGCTGCCTTTTGAGCGGATCGAGTACACCGACGGCGTACCTCTGAAGGATCTTGATCGAAGTGGCCTGGAGGCCGCGGCAGCGAGCGCATCCGCGGCGGACCTGGCGATCGTGGCCGTCGGAGACATGGCCGGGCTGTTCGGGCGCGGGACGTCGGGCGAGGGGTGCGACGCGCAGGACCTGCGGTTGCCGGGCGCGCAGGCCGATCTCGTGGAGGCCGTGCTGGCGACCGGAACGCCGACCGTGCTCGTGGTCATTTCCGGACGGCCCTACGCGCTCGGAGCGTTCGCGGATCGATGCGCGGCGATCGTCCAGGCCTTCATGCCGGGCGCCGAGGGTGGTGCCGCGATCGCCGGGGTGCTCACCGGGCGGGTGACGCCGAGCGGACGGCTACCGGTCGGTGTGCCCCGCCTGAGCGGCGGGCAACCGGGCACCTACCTCGCGCCGATCCTCGGGCGCGGCGACTACCCGGTGTCGAACCTGGACCCGACCGCGCTGTTCCCCTTCGGTCACGGCCTCTCCTACACCACCTTCGCGTACGAGACGATCGAGCTGGACCGCACGGCGATCGACGCCGAGGGCACGGTCGGCGTGACCGTCACCGTGCGCAACACCGGTGAGCGGGACGCCGACGAAGTGATACAGCTCTATCTCACCGACGACGTCGCCCAGGTGGCGCGGCCGGTCCGCGAGCTGGCCGGCTACCGGCGGGTCCGGATCGCCGCCGGGGCGACCGCGCGGGTCACGTTCGCGCTGCACGCCGAGCGGACCAGCTTCACCGGTCTCGACGGGCAGCGCCTGATCGAGGCCGGCACCTTCACCGTCGCGAGCGGCCCGTCCAGCGAGGACCTGCCGCTGAGCGCGACCTTCACGATCACCGGGAGCCGGGCCGTCACCGGCGCCCGGGTGCTGACCACCCCCACCTCGATCGGGTAGCGGAATGACCACCACTCTCAGTGATGAACAGCAGGCCACCAACCGTTTCGACTGGCGGCTCGCCGCCGGGCTCTTCCTCGCCGCGGTCCTCTGGATCGGGCCCTACATCGGCGCGATCGGCGTGGTCGTGCCCGCCCTGGCGGAGAAGGTCGCCCCGGACGACAAGGTCTCGGTCGTCGCCACCGCCGCGCTGATCGGCGCGCTGCTCTCGCTCTTCTCCAACATCGTCTTCGGGGCGCTGTCGGACATCACCCGGTCCCGCTTCGGCCGGCGCGCGCCGTGGATCGTGCTGGGCTCGGTGCTCAGCTTCGTCGGCATGTACTTTCTCAGTCAGGCGAGCAGCGCGGGCGCGCTGATCTTCTGGTGGTGCTTCTACATCCTGTTCCTGAACGCGATCATCGCGCCGATGGTGGCGGTGATCTCGGACCGGGTGCCGGAGAAGCACCGGGGCACGATCTCCTCGCTGTACGGCGCGGGCATGGTGCTCGGCGCGTCGCTCGCCCAGATCATCGGTTCGCGGTATGTCGGGGATCCGGGCGCGGGCCTGTTCCTCTTCGCGGTGATCTCGCTGGTCTCCGGGCCGCTCTTCGTCCTGCTCTCTCCGGACAGATCGAACCTCGACGTCGTTTCTCAAAAGCTCAGCGGAAAGGCGCTGCTGCACAACTTCAGCTTTCCGCGGCGCGGCGCCCGGGACTTCTACTTCGCGCTCTCCGGCAAGTTCCTGCTGCAGGCCGGGATGTACGCGATCACCAACTACCAGCTCTACATCCTCACCGACTACATCGGGCTCAGTTCGGCGAAGGCGGCCGGGATCATCGCGACCTCGGCGACGATTCAGCTGGTCACCTCGCTGATCTGCGGGTTCGGGTCGGGACCGCTCTCGGACAGGGCCGGGCGCCGCAAGCCGTTCGTGATCGGCAGCGCGCTCTTCGTCGCGGCCGGCCTGATCGTGCCGTTCCTCTTCCCGACCGCGTGGGGCATGCTCGTCTTCGCGCTGCTCGCCGGGATCGGCAACGGCGCGTACGCCTCGGTCGATCAGGCGCTCAACATCGAGGTTCTGCCGGACAAGGCCACGGCGGCCAAGGATCTCGGCATCCTGAACATGGCGAACTCGGGCGGTCAGATGCTCGGGCCACTGGTCACCTCGGTGATCGTCGGGGTGGCGGGCGGCTACCGTCCCGTCTTCCTGGTGGCCTTCCTGATTTTGATCGTCTCCGCACTGCTCATCAAGCCCATCCGCGGCGTACGGTAAAGAGGTTTTTTCGTGACTTACACTCCGCCGCAGGTGCTCTTCGGTGCGGCCTACTACCACGAGTACCAGCCCACGCCGCGGCTCAAGGAAGACTTCGCCGCGATGAAGGAGGCCGGCTTCACGGTGATCCGGATCGGCGAGTCGGTCTGGTCGACGTGGGAGCCCTCCGACGGCGTGTTCGACCTGGAGTGGATCACCCCGGTGCTCGACGAGGCGCAGGCGTCGGGGATATCCGTCATCCTCGGCACGCCGACCTACGCGATCCCGCCGTGGCTCCAGCGCCGCTACCCCGAGATCAACGCGGACATCGCCACCGGCCGCCCGTTCGGCTGGGGCATGCGCCAGGAGATCGACGTGACGCACGCGGCGTTCCGCTTCCACGCGGAGCGGGTGGTCCGGCAGATCCTCTCCCGGCATGCCGATCATCCGGCGATCATCGGCTTCCAGGTGGACAACGAGCCCGGCGCCTGGATCCTGCACAACCACGGCGTCTTCGAGCAGTTCCGTGATCACCTGCGGACGCGATACGGCACCGTCGACGCGCTCAACGAGGCCTGGGGTCTCACCTACTGGTCGCACCGGCTCAGCGACTGGTCGGACCTGTGGCGGCCGGACGCCAACTCGCTCCCGCAGTACGACCTCGCGTGGCGGCTGTTCCAGGGCGAGTTGCTCACCGAGTACATGTCCTGGCAGACGAGCATCGTCACCGAATATGCCGGGGACCGGTTCGTGACCACGTGCATGTCGTACACCCGGCCGACCATCCGGGACGACGCGCTGGGGCAGCTCTTCTCCGTCACCGCGGGGAACCCGTACTACAAGGCGCAGGACGCGCTGACACTTCCGGACACCGAGGTCAAGCAGCAGACCTGGTGGACGCAGGGCACCTGGGCGCTGTACCAGAGCGCGGACTGGATCTACGGCACCCGGCACGAGCCGTTCCTGGTCACCGAGGTGGGCGCCCAGTCGATCGGGTTCTCCTCGATGAACCACTCGGCCTACCCCGGCCAGCGCCGCCAGGGTGTCTGGGCACTGATCTCCCGTGGCGCCCAGATGATCGAGTACTGGCACTGGCACACGCTGCACTTCGGCCCGGAGACATACTGGGGTGGCGTCCTCCCGCACAGCCAGAAGCCGGGGCGGACGTACCGGGAGATCGCCGCGATCGGCGCCGAACTCGGGCGCCTCGGTGACCGGATCGTCGGGCTGCGGCCGGACGCGCAGGTCGGCATCCTCTTCGACCACGCCAGCAAGTGGTCGCTGGAGAAGTGGGGCTTCCTGCCCCGCCCCGGCGACGGCATGCCGATCGAGGACTCCTACTCCCCCACGGTCGAGGCGTTCGCCCGCGGCGCGTTCGACGCGGGCCTGCAGAGCCGGGTCTTCCACGCGTCGCTGCTCACCGATCACGATCCGGCGGCGGTCGCCGCCGAGATCCCCGTCTTCGTCGCGGCCGGCTACTACGTCGCCGACGATGCGGTGGTCGACTGGCTTCTCCGGTACGCCGCGGCGGGCGGCCACCTGATCATCGGCCCGCGCACGGCGTACGCCGACGTCGAGGCGCGCGCCCGGCTCGAGGTGGCCCCGGGTGCCGGGCTGTCCGCGGCGGCCGGCGCGTTCTACGACGAGTACTGCAACCTGGACGCCCCGGTGCCGGTGGTCGGCGTCGATCCCTCGTTCACCGCGCCCGAGGACGCCGCCGCCCAGCTCTGGATCGAGAACTACACGGCCACCGACGCCGAGGTGATCGCCCGCTACGAGCACCCGTTCCACGGTTCGTACGCCGCGGTGACGTCACGCGTTGTCGGTTCCGGCCGCATCACCACCGCCGGCCTGATCCCGAACCCGCAGCTCGGCGCGGCCCTGCTCACCTGGGCCGCGGGGCCGGACGCGGCGGCCTGGCAGCTCCCGGCACCGAGCGTACGGGTCCACTCCGCGGTCAACCAGCACGGCGAGCGCCTCTGGGTGGTGCAGAACTGGTCGTGGGACACGGTCACCGTCCCGGTCCCGTTCGACGCGACCGACCTGCACTCGGGAGAGAAGGTGGCATCCCTGGAGCTGGGTTCCTGGGATGTCCGGGTCCTGGTGACCCCGGTCTGAGGACGATAATCGCCGTGTGACGTTCAGCGGCTGGCCGGTCGAGGCCCTCGAGTTCTACGAGGGCCTCGCCGCCGACAACTCGAAGACCTACTGGACCGCGCACCTGGAGTTCTACGAATCCCGGGTGCGCGGCCCCATGCTGGAACTGCTCACCGCCCTGGAACCCGAGTTCGGGCCCGGCAAGATCTTCCGGCCCTATCGCGACGTACGGTTCAGTAAGGACAAGTCGCCGTACAAGACGCACCTGGGCGCGTGGATCGAGTCCGGCTGCTACGTCCAGCTCTCCGCCGACGGCCTGGCCGCCGGTTCCGGGCTCTACCAGATGTCGCCCGAGCAGCTCGACCGCTACCGCACCGCGATCCTCAACGACCTGACCGGCCCGGAGCTCTCCGTCGTTATCGCCGACATCGAGAAGGCCGGCATCGCGGTGCACGGCCACGGCAGCCTGAAGACCGCGCCGCGCGGCTATCCGAAGGACCATCCCCGGGTCGAGCTGCTCCGCCACAAGGGATTGACCACGTGGAAGGAGTGGCCGCCGGCCGAGTGGCTCGGCACGCCCCGGGCGCAGACCGAGATCCTGGAGTTCCTCCGCGCCAGCCTGCCCCTGCGCGACTGGCTGGACCAGAACGCGCGTTAGCTGGTCGCCTTCTCGATCACCGTCACCACCTCGGCCGCCGTGTCGATCCGGGCGTAGGCGCGGCTCATTCAGCGGCAAGAGGCAGGACCAGGCGAAACGTGCAGCCAGCGCCGGGACGGGTGTCGAGTTCAAGACGGCCACCGTGCGCCTGGGCGATCGATGTGGCGATAGCCAGCCCCAAGCCGGTGCCACCGGCGTCGCCGGAGCGGGACGGATCGGTCCGATAGAACCGCTCGAACACCCGGATGGCGTCACCCGCCTCCAGCCCGAGTCCATGATCGGCGACTTCGACGACGGCAACCGGTGTACCAGGCGGCAGAGCCGGCGTCGCGCTGAACCGATCGACCGGGTCGGAAGCAACCACGGCGCGGCCGACGCGTACATGAACCGGGTTTCCGGGCGGAGTGTGGATCAGCGCGTTGGTCAGGAGATTCGTGAGCACCTGCCGAAGGCGGTCGGCGTCACCGACGGCGTGTACCCGCTCCAGCGCCCCCGTCCCGGAAAGCCGCTCCAACCGGACCGGGCGTTCCAACCCTTCCTGTCGCCGCCCCCTCTTCTCCTGCTTTTCCGGGCCTTCCCAGCCTTCTGTTCTTTCTGTTCTTTCTGGTCTTTCTGGGTATTTCGGCACGCGCGGGGCGACCGCCGGAATGACGTCGGCAGCGAGTGCGAGCAGGTCGACGGGGTGGCGATGCTGATCCGGCTCGCGGTCCACCTCGGCAAGCAGCAGCAGGTCGTCGACGAGCCGGGACATCCGGGCGGCGTTCTCCGCGACGAGCTGATCGGCCTCACGGCGGGCCTCCGCGTCCGGCTGGGCACGCAGGGTGAGCTGGGCGAACCCCTGAATCGTGGTGAGCGGGGTGCGCAGTTCGTGCCCGGCGTCCGCGACGAACCGGCGTAGCCGCTGCTCGGAGGCCTCCCGGTCATCGAGCGCGGACTGGAGCTGGTCGAGCATGGTATTGAGAACCGCACCCAGCCGGCCGATCTCGGTAGCCGGATCGGTGTCCCGCGCCCGGGCGTCCAGGTCCCCCGCCGTGATCTCCCTCGCCGTACGCTCCATCCGCCACAACGGCCGCAACCCCAGCCGCACCACCCAGTGACCGATGACGATCAGCGCAATCAACAGCGCCGCCAGGACACCCGTGTCGAGCGCGATCAGCCGCGCGGTGGCCCCGTCCACGGTGTCCAGGGGCAGACAGACGACGAACACGGCACCGTCCGCAGCGGTATCCCGGCGAACCCGCCACCGGTCGTCGCCGCTCACCGCCCCGACGGTGGCGGGGCGGCCTTCGGGAAGGGTCAGCTCCGCGACGGTATCCGGCAGATCGGGCGTAGGCGTGGGACCGGACCCGACGACACCTCGCCGTTCCCCATCCGCGGCATAGACCACGATCCGGAAGTCCGAGGGCAACGACATCCCGGGCGGCGGCCCGAATTCGACCACGGCAACCGACCGCGGCACCGGAAACCCGTCCAGCTGGTCATCAACCTGCCGCAGCAGCCACGACCGAAGAACCTGCACCCCGATCGCCTCGGTGACGAGAACCGCGATCACGGCGAGTGCAACGGTCCCCCAGAGAAGCCGCCCGCGCAGCGACCGGGGCCGCCCGATCACGGCCCTCTCCCCGACTGTCCCTCCGGCTCTCCCCGTTCCCCCAGCTTCCCCCGTTCCCCCGGGTCTCCAGGGTTTCCAGGGTTTCCCCGCGGTTTTCCTCCCGAGTCGTGCAGGCGGTAGCCGATCCCCCGAACCGTGTGCAGCATCGGAGCACCGAGGCGATCGACCTTGCGGCGGAGGTACCGAACGTAGGTGTCCACAATCCCGGGATCACCGTCGAAGTCGTACCCCCAGACATCCTGAACGATCTGCTCCCGGGTCAGCACCTGTTCGGGGTGCCGCAGGAGGTACTCCAACAGCCGGTACTCGGTCGGCGTGAGCGGAATCTGCCGCCCGGCCCGGTGCGCGCTGTGGGCATGCGGGTCAAGCGCGAGATCCGCGTACTGCAGCGGCCCCTCGACCGGATGCAGCCGCCCGAGAATGGCCCGGATCCGCAGCAGCAGCTCCTCCACGTTGAACGGCTTGGTCACATAGTCGTCCCCACCCGCACGCAGCCCGGCAAGCCGATCAACGGTCTGCGCGCGAGCGGTCAGAAACAGCACCGGGGTGTCCCGCCCCGCCTCCCGCAGCGCCCGGGTGAACGCGATACCGTCGATATCAGGCAACATCACGTCCACCACCAGCAGATGCGGCTCGAACCGCTCAAGCTCCCGCCGCGCCGCCCGCGCGTCTGGCGCATCCCGCACGTCATACCCGACCAGCTTGACCGTCGAGCTGAGCAGCGCCCGAATCCCGGGATCATCCTCGACAACCAGAATCCGCTGCCGGGCGAGAGCGGAGACACCCTCGGGCACCGCGATCACTGCGTAGGCGCGCAATCGTAGAGATTGCTCGACACAGCCGTCACCACCGTGCAGTTAGCAGCAACCCACTCGGACCGGGCGGTCGCAGCTCCCCCGCCCATCCCGCCGAAGCCCCCACCGCCGAAGCCCTCACCGCGCCCATCGCCACCGCCGCCCTCGCCGCTGCCGCTGTCGCCGTTGCTACCGGTGCCCGTGCTGCCGGTGCCCGTGCTGCCGGTGCCGGTGCTGCCGGTGCCCGTGCTGCCGCTGGTGCCGGTGCCGGTTTCGCCGCCGCTGCCACGACCGCTGCCGGTACCGCTGGCCAGGACGAAACGCAGGCGACCACTGGAAGTCCACGCCTGCAACTGGTTCACCGACGGAGCATCATCGCTTCCCATGAACCCTCCCATGCCGATCACCACGGCGTCGCTGTTCAGGATGTAGGAGGAGGTGGCATTAGCGCCGCCCTCCACAGCGAGCTTGATCTCCGCCGTCCCAGAGTTCTTCGTTGCGTAATCCAGTACCTTCTGCTGCTCGCTGGTAAGCGAGTCGCCCCCACCGAAGCCGCCCCCACCACGACCGCCACCGCCGGCCCCACCGTCGCCGCCCCCGCCGTCGCCCTCGCCGCCGTCGCCCCCGCCGCCCCCACCAGCGCCGAAGCCGCCACCGCCGCCGGTGAAGCTCCCATTGGGGAATTCACCACTCCCGCCACCAGGGAACGTGCCGCCACGACCCCGGCCGCCCCCACCCCCGAAGCCGGTGCTCGCGGGCCCGGCGCTGGGGTTGGCACCGCCCATCGCCCCACCGCCGGACGCCGTCACGGACACGGACCACACCGTCGGCGCCGCCAGCACAGCGAGCACCCCGGTCAGCAACGCGACGATCGCCACCCGCCGCCTCAGCAGAGTGACCACCAGCGCCACCACCGCGACGACCCCGAGCCCGATGACCACCCAGCGCAGCCACCCGTTCCACGAGGTGTCCCGGGCGACCACCACGTAGGCCCAGCCCGCCGTGACCGCCACACCGACCACGCCCACCGCCAGCGGCCACTTCACCGCACCGGCTCGGTGCGCCCGGACCAGCGCGGTCACGAGTCCACCCACGAGCGCCCCGATCGCCGGCCCGAGCTGCGTCGTGTAGTACGGATGGAAGATCCCCTCCTGGGTCGAGAACACCGCCGCACACACCACGAGCCAGGTCCCCCAGAGAACCCACCCCGACGCGGCCAGCCGCTCCCCCACCGCGACACCACGCCGCCGCAGCAATCCGATCACCACCGCCACCACCAGCGCGATCCCGCTCAGTGGTAACAGCCAACTGATCTGTCCGGCCACCTGCTCGTTGAACAGCCGCCCGAACCCCGCCGCACCCCCGAACGAGATCCCGCCGCCGCCCCCACCGCCGCCGCCGTTCCCACCGCCACCGAAGCCGCCGCCGTTACCGCCGCCCTCGCCGAAGATCCGCCCGAGCCCGTTGTACCCGATCACCAGGTCCCACGCGCCACCGTCGGTACTGCCGCCGATGTACGGCCGCTCCCCGGGCCAGAGCGCCACCAACACGACCCACCAGAGCGACGACCCCACCAGCACCACCGCGGTGAGTCCCAACTGCCAGAGCCGCTTCGGCCACGGCGCCCGCGACCCGACCAGCCAGGCCGCCGCGAACGCCGGGATCACCATCCAGGCCGCGAGCATCTTGGTCAGGAACCCGACCCCGATCAGGAATCCGGAGAGCACCAACCAGAACGTCGACGAACCACCCCACCGCAGCGCCTTCTCACGCAGCGTCGCTCTCTCCCCCGGCGTCGCCGTCTCACCCGGACTCGCCGTCCCACCCGGACTCGCCGTCCCACCCGGGCTGGGCGCCTCGCCGGGTGCGGGAGCCTCGCTCGAGGTAACCGCTTCGCCCCGCGCCACGTTCTCGCTCCGCAGGGCACGGGTCAGCGCGTAGGCGGCCGCCACCAGGGTCAGCACCAGGAGGCTGTCCGGGTTGTTGTCCCTGGTGATGGCCACGGTGATCGGCGTCATCGCAGCCACCAGCGCCGCTATCAGCGCCGCCCCTTCACCCGCCCAGCGGCGTACCGTCCGGTGCAGCAGGAGGACGGTCAACAGCGCCTCGATCACCTGTGGGAGCACCATCGCCCAGCCGTGCAGCCCGAAGACCTTAGTGCTGATCACCTGCGGCCACAGCGCCGCGGGTGGCTTGTCCACCGTGATCACGCCGGCCGGGTCGTACGCCCCGAACAGGAAATTCGTCCAGCTCCGGCCCATCGACTTGACCGCGGCCGAGTAGAACGAATTCGCCCAGCCGAGGGAGGTAAGCGCCCAGCCATAGAGCACAGCGGCACCGATCAGAATCGCCGTGAGTGCGATCGGACCGCGGCGGACGGCGATGGTCGTGACAGTCATAGGAGTCTTCACTCTCCAGCGGGATCATGCAGGGCGGCGGAAGACGACACTGCGCAGGACGACGAAGCGGATGACGGTGACCAGCAGCGACGCGGCCACCAGCACGAGGGTCTCGCCCCACACCGCGGCAGCCGGTTCGAGCTCGCGGAAGAGCAGCACCGCCCCCGAGGTGACCAGGTAGCCGATCAGAAACAGCACTCCGGCACCGAGATGGGCCCTGCCCGCCTTGGTACCCGACCCACGGAAGGTCAGCCGCCGGGTGGCCTCAGTGCTGAGGACGGTCAGCACCGCGAGCGAGACGAAGGTCGCGACGGCGGGCGGCCACCAGGTGCGCAGCAGCCAGTAGAGCAATGCCTGCCCGATGGTGCACGCCGCGCCGACGGTGATGAAGCACCCGACCTCCCACAGCAACCGAGCACGTCCGTCGTCCGCCGCGAGCACCGCGTCGGGATGTTCCGAGCGCGGCGCGGGCCGTTCCGGCACCGCGATGCGTGCCTCCCCGGAGGCTTTCATCCTCGCGATCCGCAGCAGTCCACGTACGTCTTCCGTGGCCGTACGAACCACATCGACCCGGGTGTCCACGTCCTCCACCCAGTCCACCGGCACCTCGTGGATCCGCAGCCCGTTGTGCTCGGCGAGCAGCAACAACTCGGTGTCGAAGAACCACGCGTCGTCCGTGGTCCTAGCCAGCAGCGGCCGCAGCACCTCGGTCCGCGCCGCCTTGAACCCGCACTGTGCGTCGCTGAACCGGCTCCCGTGACTCAGCCGGATCATCGCGTTGTAGCAACGGGAGATCACCTCACGCCGTGGACCGCGTATCGTCCGCGAACCGGGTGCCAGCCGGCTCCCGATCGCCAGATCCGAGTGTCCGCTCGCCAACGGGGCGAGCAACGGCAGGAGCCCATCCAGTCCGGTCGACAGGTCGACGTCCATGTAGGCCACGATGTCGGCGCTGCTCGCTCCCCACACCGTCCGCAGCGCGAGCCCTCGCCCCTTGCGGTCCAGGTGCACCACGTCGACCTGTGGAAGCTCTTTCGCCAATTCGTTCGCAACCCGGAGGGTCCCGTCCGTGCTGGCGTTGTCCGCGATCACGATGCGCCACGGGAACGGCAGGTCATCCCGCAGGCGAGCGTGCAGTGTCCGGACGCACCCCGGCAGCGCCCGCTCCTCGTTGTACACCGGAAGGACGATCTCCACAGCAGGCGCCGCCCGTGACACTGTGCCGCCGCTGGCTTCCCCGCTACTGCGAGGGGCTGAGGTCGCGGTCATGTTCTCCTCATCCGGGTCGGTTGCGAGATTCGCCGACTCTGACCGTTTCGGCCCGAAAATCCGGGGGAGAAACCTGGGAGGAACCTGAGTGTCCACAGCTCCGAGCCAGCCTGGAAGCACGAGGCATCGCTCGCCTGTAACCCAGAACACAGACATGGCCCCTCCAGAAACCCGTTGTTCAGTCCTCCGCCAGTCCCGGACGATCCGGAGATGGCAACCCTCACATCCCGTTCCCGTCCGGTCGCGCTCGTCACCGGAGTCGGCCGGACGGTCGGTATCGGCGCCGGCATCGCCACCCGCCTGGCCGCCTCCGGCTGGGACATCGCCTTCACCTACTGGAACCCCTACGACGAGCGGATGACCTGGGGCATCGAGCCGGATGGCACCGAGGCCATCACAAGGACGCTCACCGATCAGGGCGCCACGGTCACCACCGTCGAGGCGGACCTCACCGACACCTCCGCGCCCGCGACGATCTACCACGAGACCGAACAGCGCCTCGGCCCGGTCACCGCCCTCGTGATGTGCCACTGCGAGTCGGTCAACTCCGGCCTGCTGGACACCACGATCGAGAGCTTCGACCGCCACTTCGCCGTCAACGCCCGCGCCACCTGGCTCCTGATCCGCGAACACGCCCGCCGCTTCAGCGGCCCCCACGGCGACGGACGCGTCATCGCTCTGACCAGCGACCACACCGTCGGCAACCTCCCGTACGGCGCGAGCAAAGGCGCCCTCGACCGCATCACCCTGGCCGCCGCCCGGGAGCTCGCCTACCTCGGCATCACCGCCAATGTCATCAACCCCGGCCCGATCGACACCGGCTGGATGACCGACAGCATCCGCGAAAGCGGCATCCGACAGACTCCTCTCGGCCGCCTCGGCACCCCACAGGACACCGCTCATCTCGTCGACTTCCTGTGCTCGCCACAGGGTCAGTGGATCAACGGCCAGCTACTCATGAGCAACGGCGGATTCGCTTGACCACCTGCCAACCGCTGGAACCGCCGACCTGCCCGCATGCCTCTTCAGCCACCCGGCGCCACTCGCCCGGCAGCCCGCCCGACGACGCCACCCGACCACCCTGCCGCCCGACAACGCCACCCGGCCACCCGGCTGCCCGGCTGCCCGGCCACCCAGCTGCCCGGCTGCCCGGCTGCCCGGGAAGCGTCAGGGACAGAACACGCCCGTGAGAGCCTGGAGAAGGCGTCACTCACATCGGGAGCCAGCGGCTCGTCCACGTTGCCGCGCTGATCGCGGCCGGGATCCAACACGTTGGCCACGAACACGAGCTGCCGTGTCGCGTCCACGCTGGTCACCGTCTGCATGTCCGCTCCTCAACTCGGTGGATGTCTGCCGATGAGTCTGGTCGTTGGCGGGCCTCGAATCGACCATGCAGTCCCCCGTCTTGGTTGCCGGGTTATCCCGGCATCAAGTCGGGGGCTGACCGGCTGTCCGGCCTCGCCGCGATCGGCCATCCTGGATCGCATGCGACGGTTGTCATACTCCCTGATCGGGCTTCCCCTGGGCCTTCTCGGCCTGCTCTACGTGGCGGTCACCGTGCTGGCGGGGTCCGTTCTCTCCCTCACCGCGATCGGGCTGCCGTTCCTGGCGGCCGGGGTCCGGGGCGCCCGTCTACTCGGCCGGCTCCATCATGGACTCGCCAGACGCCTGCTCGGGGTGACCTCGATCGGCCCGGCACCACCACGTCGGAGCAGTGGGTTCACCGATTGGGTCAAGGTCGGGCTGACCGATCGCGCCGGCTGGCAGGCGGTCGTCTATCTCATCCTCAAGGCACCGATCGGTCTGCTCGCGGCGGCGATCTCCATCTTCTTCTATGGGTACGGCCTTGCCGCGCTCTCCTATCCGGTCTGGTGGCGATTCATCCCCGCCCAGCCCGACAAGACGGGTGTACCGCGCAGCGGGCTCCCCCTGCCGGGTGACATCTTCCTCGACACGTGGACTCTCGCGCTCCTCGCGTCCGTCGTGGGAGCCGCGATGCTGCTGGCCGGGCCGATGGTGCTCCAGGTTGTCCTGTCGCTCGACCGCCTCGCCATCGCGGGGTTGCTCGGACCGGGCACACTGCGCGACCGGGTCCGCGAGCTGGAGCAGACCCGCGCGTTCGCCGTGCAGGACTCCGCCGCCGCTCTGCGCCGCATCGAGCGTGACCTGCATGATGGAGCGCAGGCCCGGCTGGTGGCGATGGCCATGAATCTCGGCGCGGCCAAGGAACAGCTGGACCAGTCCGGAGCCGATCCGAAGGCCCTCGAGCTCGTCGACTACGCGCACCGGGACGCGAAGGAGGCTCTCGTCGAGCTACGGAACCTGGCCCGGGGCATCCATCCACCGATCCTGGACAACGGGCTCGACGACGCCCTCGCCACCCTGGTCGCCCGCAGCCGGGTCCCGGTGGACCTGACGGTCTCCCTCACGGAACGGCCGGCGCAGGCGGTGGAGAGCATCGCCTACTACTGCGTCGCGGAGCTACTCACCAACGTCGCCAAACACAGCCGCGCGGATCGCGCCGCGATCAGTGTCGACCAGCGAGACGGCGCCCTGCACCTGAGGGTCGCCGACCACGGCCAGGGTGGAGCCGAGCCCCGGGGTGGACTCGCCGGGCTGGCCGAGCGGGTGCGTACGGTCGACGGCCGGCTCGCCATCAGCAGCCCGGCCGGCGGCCCGACCATAGTGACCGTGGAGCTCCCATGCGCATCGTGATCGCCGAGGACGCCGCCGTGCTCCGCGACGGCATGTCGCACGTCCTGACCTTACGCGGACATGAGGTGGCGGCCGCCGTGGCCACCGCCGACGATCTGCTCACCGCCGTCGCCGAGCACCGGCCCGACGTGGCGATCGCCGACATCCGGATGCCGCCGACCCACACCGACGAGGGCCTGCGGGCGGCGATCACGATCCGCCGGGATCACCCGGAGACCGGGGTGCTCGTCTTCTCGCAGTACATCGAGACCCGCTACGCCGCCGATCTGCTGGCCGGCGGCGCGCAGAAGGTCGGCTACCTGCTCAAGGACAGGGTCGCCGACGTCGGCGACTTCATCGACGCGCTCACCCGGGTCGCCGCCGGAGGTACGGTGCTCGACCCCGACGTGGTCACCCAGATGTTCGCGGTCACTCGCCGGGCCGACGGGCTGCGTGACCTGACCGATCGTGAACATGACGTCCTGGCGCTGATGGCCGAGGGCCGGTCGAACACCGCGATCGCCGAGCAGCTCTCCCTCGCCGGCACCTCCGTCGAGAAGCACATCACCCGCATCTTCAGCAAGCTCCGCCTGGAGGCCACCACGAGCAGTCACCGCCGGGTCCTAGCCGTCCTCCACTACCTGCGCTCATGACTCACGAAACACCGGGTCATGCCCACATCGTCCCGATCCCTGCTCCGTTGTAGACGCGTGGGCTCTCTCATGAAAAATGTAGTGAAAAGTCACGACCGGCGGTGCCGCTGAGTCATGTGGGGGACCCAGTGGCAGGATGTCCGGGTGCAGGGCGAGTTCAACACCGGGGGCGGAAGCGTTCCCGGCCATCTACCAGTGATCAAGGTCGTCGGTGTGGGCGGGGGCGGCGTGAACGCCGTGAACCGCATGATCGAAGCGGGGCTCTGGGGCGTCGAGTTCATCGCGATCAACACCGATGCGCAGGCCCTTCTGATGAGCGACGCGGACGTGAAACTCGACGTCGGCCGCGAGTTGACCCGAGGGCTGGGCGCCGGCGCGCGGCCGGAGGTCGGCCAGAGAGCGGCGGAGGACCATCGCCACGAGATCGTGGAGGTGCTCCAGGGCTCCGACATGGTCTTTGTGACCTGTGGCGAGGGCGGCGGTACCGGGACGGGCGCCGCTCCCGTGGTGGCGAACGTCGCCCGCGAGCTCGGAGCGCTGACCATCGGCGTGGTCACCCGGCCGTTCGCGTTCGAGGGCAAACGCCGGCAGGTGCAGGCGAGCGCCGGGATCAGTGAGTTGCGCGCTCAGTGCGACACGCTGATCGTGATCCCGAACGACCGGCTGCTCGCGCTCGGTGACCGCCGGATCAGCATGATGGACGCGTTCCGGAACGCCGACCAGGTGCTGTTCTCCGGCGTTCAGGGCATCACCGAGTTGATCACCACGCCCGGGTTGATCAACTTGGACTTCGCCGACGTGCGCAGCGTCATGACCGATGCCGGCAGCGCGCTGATGGGCATCGGCCGGGCGAGCGGGCCCGACCGGGCGGTCAAGGCCGCGGAGCGGGCGATCTCCAGCCCGCTGCTGGAACAGGACATGGACGGCGCCCGCGGCGTACTGCTCTCCATCGCCGGCGGTACCGATCTAGGCCTGTTCGAGATCAATGACGCGGCGAGGCTGGTCACCGACGCGGCTCACCCGGACGCGAACATCATCTTCGGCACCGTCATCGACGACACGCTGGGCGACGAGGTCCGCGTCACCGTCATCGCGGCCGGCTTCGACCGCGCCGACGACGAGTATCGCGACACCCACACAGCCCGAAAGAACCACACAGCCCAGAAAAGCCACACTGCCCAGAGGAACTACGCGGCCCAGAACAGCCACGAGACCCGGAACAGCCACGAGACCGGAGACACCCGCAGAACCCGCGATTGCCAGGACGCGGAGCAGAACATCAACCCGCCAACACCCGGAACAAATCCGGACAAATACCTAAATATACTGACACCCTACATGCCCAACAGCACAACGAACCCCAACAGCACAAGGAACCCCAACAGCACAGCGAACCCCAACAGCACGCCGAGCCCCGACAGCCCGCCAGATCCCCACAGCCCGCCGAAGCACCACACCGACCACTCACCCCACGGCGCCACGACAGAGCCCGGCCACGCCCCGAAAACCCAGAACCCCAGCTCAACCGGCCCGGCCGAGGAGATGGACGACGTCGACGTACCCGATTTCCTGAAGAACTAGATCAAAATGAAGACCTAGATTGATCCGCGCTGGGAGCGCTCCCGTACTACCGCCTGCCACCACTGAACGGTGCACGCGACGGCTCCCATAGAAGGCGCAGGCTCCAATGTACAGATCGCGGTTCAACAGGTCTCGCACCCAGGCACGCCGTTGGCAGATCGGCGCGGTAGCCGGCGTCACCGTCCTCATCGTCGGCGTCGGCCTGGGCGTCGCCTCGGCGAGCGAGAACGACGAGAGCGAGAACGCGAGCAGCGCGGTCCCGACCGTCAACTGTCCCGAGGTGACGATCGGCGTCGCGGTCCCGGCGCAGCAGCAGGCCGACGTACAGCGGAATCTGGAACTGCTCAACACGCAGATCGACGAGGCCAACAAGCGGATCGTCAGCACCCAGGGGCAGGGTGGCGCGAACTTCATCCAGAACGCGATCCTCGGCCCGCTGGAGGACAAGCGCTTCGCCACGATCCAGCGCATCGAGACCGCGATCGCCCGCAACGCCGCCCGCCCGGACCTGAACGCCGAGGGCCTCGCGCCGTGCACGCTCAACGAGAACGGCGAGGACTCGGCGGAGCAGCCGACCGAGGCACCGAGCACCACGGCGCCGACGACCGCGGCCCCCGCGGAGAGCGAGAACGTCGCAGCCCCGGAGGAGAGCGAGACGACGGAACCGGCAGCGACGGAGCCCGCCGCCGAGGGCGACACCCCGGTGGCCAAGAACGGTCAGCTCAGCGTCTGCGGCGTCCAGCTCTGCAACGCGTCCGGCACCGCGATCCAGCTGCGTGGCATGAGCAGTCACGGCCTCCAGTTCTTCCCGAACTGCGTCAACGCGAACTCCCTCGACGCGATCCGCAACGACTGGAACGCCGACTTCATCCGCCTCAGCATGTACGTGCAGGAGGGCGGCCTGGAGACCGACCCCGAGGGCTTCACCGCCAAGGTCAACGGGCTGGTCGACGAGGCCACCAAGCTCGGCCTCTACGCGATCGTGGACTTCCACATCCTCACTCCGGGTGACCCCAACAAGAACCTCGCGCTCGCCAAGACGTTCTTCGCCGACGTCACCGCCGCGCACAAGAACAACGACAACGTCATCTACGAGATCGCCAACGAGCCGAACGGCGTCAGCTGGGACGGCATCAAGACCTACGCTGACCAGGTCATTCCGGTGATCCGCGCGAATTCGCCGGAGAGCGTGGTGCTCGTCGGCACCCGCGGCTTCTCCTCGCTCGGCCTCACCGACGGCGCCGACGAGAACGAGATCCTCGCCGACCCGGTCGACTTCGAGAACGTCATGTACACGTTCCACTTCTACGCGGCGTCACACGGTGCCGACCGTCGCGCCGTCGTCAAGCGCGCGGCCGCCAAGCTCCCGATCTTCGTCAGCGAGTTCGGCACCCAGACCTTCACCGGCGACGGCACCAACGACTTCGCCAGCACCACGGAGTGGCTCGACCTGCTGAAGAGCCTCAAGATCAGCTACGGCATGTGGAGCCTCTCCGACGGCAACGAGACCAACTCGGCCTTCGTGAAGGGCACCTGCGCCGGCACCGACTTCACCGGCACCGCCGTCCTGACCGAAGCCGGTCGCTACATCCGCAGCCGCATCCTCACCGGCGTCGGCAGCCCCGACTAAGACCTCCATCCCCCACCCCGGTCCGGCTCGGCGTTCCTCCGCCGAGCCGGACCTTTTTCACGTACGACCCCAGACCAGGCGTCCACCCGTCCACACCGTCGACGCGGCAACCCACGCACAGCGAACGCCCAGCGGACGCCCCGCACGCGCGTCCCCTCACCGCCCGTGACACCCAGGGGCACTCCGAACACGTGGCGCCCCTCACCCGCTGTCACCGATTCTCCGCTCGCCACGCTCAACAGGACCTGTTCGGCGACCCGAAAACCAGCAGATCTAACGCTCCGTGATGTCGCCCGTCTTGACGAAGCGTAGTTTTTCCGTCATGCTGGATAAGTCCGATTCGCCAGACATGCCTGATGAGAGCGCCCACCCCTTCCCCCAGGGCTCGCAGCAGGCGAAGGAGTTCCCCACCCATGAGCTACGCCCTCGACGCCGACATCGTCCGTACGCGCTGCCTCACCGCTCTGGCCGAGCACCCCTCCACGAACCGTTTCGTCGCCCTCGCCATCGGCCCCACCGACCCGATGGCCGACGTGGCGCGCACCGTGGAGCGGATCGTCTTCGAGGCGTCGTTCGAGCTCGACGAGGCGACCATGCTCAAGGAGTACGGCCCGTACGAGGAGCAGAGCTTCTTCTTCCTGGTGATCGACCGCGAGACCGGCATGCCCGCCGGAGCCGCCCGTGCCATCGACGGCGGCGGCAAGACCCTGGACGACGCCCCCAAGCTCCTCAACACCGAGCTGTCCGAAATCGTCGACTACCACCACATGCACGACGGCGGCCGCATCTGGGACTACGCGACTCTCGCGGTCCTGCCCGCCTACCGCTCCGACCGGAACAGCCTGACGGTCAGCGGCATGCTCTACCGCACCTTCATCAACGCCGGCCACCTGCGCGGCGTCCGCCACGTCGTCTGCATGCTCGACGGCGGCGCCTACCGCAACCTCAAGATGCTTGGCGTACGATTCATCCCGATGGTCGGTTCCGAGCCCTTCGACTACCTGGGCTCCCCGGAGAACCGGGCCCTCTACATCCCGCTCGACGACATCGCCGCCTCGATGGCCGACCAGGCCGAGCTCCTCAGCCGGCCCGAGGTCCCCGACGCCAACGGCCGCCGCCGCCCCGGGCTGCGCCGCATCACCGCCCGCCTGGCCACCCAGGTCTCCTCCGGCCTCGACCTCGACCCCCACATCGAGATGGCCGCCATCGAGCGCCGCCGCCAGCCCCGCTGACACGGCCCACCCACATACGCCCCTCACGCGCGCCCAGCTCAACCGCGCCCAGCTCAACCGCGCCCAGCGCGATCACGGACCGCTCATAGGGCCAGCCCGGCAATCCCGGCTGGCCACCACGGTCGTATCAACACCCCCGATACACCGCTCACCGCCAGCCCGGCGACCCCGGCTGGCCGCCACGGCCGCATCCGCACCCCCGATACGGCCGCCGCACCCAGCCGGCCCGCTCCGGCGAGATCTCCGCACTGGACGCGCCCGTTGATACAGCGATGAGGGCCAGCCCGACCACAGGGCCGGCCCTCATCGCTGTTCCCCGCCCGGCAGGAACGACAGGCAGGGCCGGACAGGACAGACGGACTGAGCAGGGCGGGCAAAGCGAGGCAGCACGGGCGGGGCAGGCAGGACGGGCGGGGGCAGGCAGGACGGGCGGGGCAGGGCGGGCTGGGCAGGGCGGGCTGGGCAGGGCGGGCTGGGCAGGGCGGGCTGGGCAGGGCGGGCTGGGCAGGGCGGGCTGGGCAGGGCGGGCTGGGTGGCTGGCGCTGAGGGGTCTATCGCCAGCCTCGACACACCCCTCAGCGCCAGCCAAGAAGCGCAACCGAGCCGCAGACAGCAAGCTCCGACCACAGCCGGCGGCCCAACAGCCCGGCGGGACGGCGGGAACGGGCGGCGGGAACGGGCGGCGGGAGCGGGCGGCGGGTGGGGTCAGCTGAGGGTGGCGGCCTGCATGTCGACGTTGCCACAGTTCGGGTTGAAGACGGCCGTCGCGGACCATGTCAGCGTCAGATTCGTGCCGGCGTTCGCGCGGAAGTCGATGTCGAAGCGGGCCGTGGTGATGTCCGACGGGTTGGTGAGGGCGCGCGTCTCCGACTCGCCGTCCAGGGTCACCGCGAGTTTGCCGGTCGCCATCCACACCCCGGCGTAGAGGCGCAGGTGCCGCGTGGTCGGCGAGGCCGGGACCCGCAGCGTGAACCCGGAGCCTTCGCCGCAGGAGTAGATGCCGGTGGGCGTACCGGAGACGGTGTCTGTGGGTTTGCCGTTGGACCAGGAGAACGTCTGCGGGTTGTTGGAATAGCGGCCTCGCGAGGTGCCGCCCAGATCGGTGATCACGGCGGTGCCGGAGCGGCGGTCGACCGAGGTGGAGCTGGTCAATCCCCAGTGGATCCAGTCCCGGGTGCCCTCCTCGGTGAGGTCGACGTCGGACGGGACCGAGGAGAGCCCGACCGACAGCGACGGCTCGATGCGGGGAACCGGGGGCGTGGTCGGCTTCCGCGAGGCCGGCCTGGTGGTGGCGGAGGGCGACGCCGAGGTCGCGGAGGGCGAGGGCTCGACCGAGACCGGAGGTGTCGACAGCGACCACGACTCGTCCGGGTCGCCGGTCCAGATCGGGCCCGGCTCGGCGACCGGGCTGGTCGCGCCCCGACTGTCGGTGCCGCCGCCGGCCAGCTGCGCGGCGACGATCACGGCGACCGTGGCTACCGCAGCGGCGAGGGCAAGGCGTTGCCATCGACGGGAGGCCCGATGGCGGCCCACCGGGACGTCGGCCGCGTCGGCAGCACCGGTGTCGGCGGACGGGAGCGCCGCAAGGGCGGAGACCGACGGCGTGGTCGGGGGTGGGGGTGGTGAGGCGTCCGGGGCGGAGTGGCGCGGGGCAAGCCAGCCACCGATGCGGAGTCGGCTGGAACTCTCGCTTCTCCGGTCCTCCACTCGGCCAACTCCCAACGTCGTCCCGATAAGAGCCCCGCGAGGTAAACCTGTTACCACTCTGTGCGTCGCCTAAGATACGTCCTGCACTCGATTCTGTCGATTACTCGCGAGTTGCCATGTTCTGAAGAGAAAGGGCGACATTGCCAGTAGTGACGACATTGTCACTGACGGAAATGGCCGGGACCCCCGAAGGAATCCCGGCCATATGCGGTACGCGTGAACGCTCAGGAACGGCGTACGGGAAGAATCAGGAACCGGTCTCGATCACCATCTCGGGGTGACCCAGCAGGAACTCCTCGACCTTGTCGTCGGCGGCCGCCTGGAAGAGTTCCTTGGTGACGTCGTTGATGCCCTCGCCGCCGCCGTTCGAGACGAAGCTGCCGCTGTTGGTCCGGATCGGCACCAGGTCGGCGGTGGCCATGTCCTTCAGCCCGTAGAAGAAGTCGGTGAGCTGCACACCGCCGGTGTCCATCTTCAGCGAGTTGCCGGCCGCCGAGACGAGCTTCGACACCTTGGAGAAGTTGGTCAGCACGCCGCTGCTGGTGGCCTTCTTCGCCATCGCGCGCAGCAGCTGCTGCTGGTGACGCTGACGGTCGTAGTCGCCGTTGGTGGAGTGCCGGATGCGGGAGTACTCCAGGGCCTCCCACGCCTTCATGTTCCGGCAGCCCTTCTTGAACCAGAGGGCGTTGCTCGGCGGGGAGGTCGGGTCGGCACCCTTGGCGTAGGTGACCTTGCCCTTGGAGTCGACGACGTAGTGGCTGGACCACATGTCCTGGTCGACGCACATGTACACGCCGCCGAGCGCCTCGAGGATGTCCTTGAAGCCGGAGAAGTCGATGACGATGACGCCGTTGAAGCTGATCCCGGTCAGCTGGTGCACGGTCTTGGCCGCGAGCGCCGCGCCACCCTCCCAGCCACCGCTGCCACGGGACCCGAAGTAGAAGGCCGCGTTGATCTTGTCGGTGGAACCGGCGTAGTCGGTCTTCTTGTACGCCGGGATGCTGACCTCGGTGTCCCGGGGGATCGAGATCATCTCGGCCTTGTCGTGCGTGGCCGGGATGTGCAGCACGATGATCGTGTCGGACCGGGAGCCCAGCCCGCTCGCCTCCCACCCGGTACGGGTGTCGAGGCCGAGCATCAGCAGGTTCAGCGCGCCGTCGGGCAGCTTGCCGCTGACGTTGGTCACGCCGACGCCGTCGGTGTCGCTCAGCACCGAGCTCGAGGTCTGGACCGTGTCGTTGACCTTGTCGAGGAGGTATTCGGCGGCGACACCGGTGCCCCCCGCGGCCACCAGAGTCACCGCGCCCAGCGAAGTGACCAGTTTGGCCCACAAAGGCGCCTTGGGGCCCTTGACCTTTTTGGGCTTCTTCGGACGCGCCTTCCCACCCTTGGGGGCCGGACCGTTCGCCAGAACCTGGCCAGCAGCCCGTTCGGGTGCCACTGTCATGCATGACTCCTCGACGATGAACGGCAAGGCGCGGCAGCCCCCGGAACGATGGTCTGCATCCAGCCCGCGGCGGGAAGAATAGTGAATCTATTTCAACGCCGATAGCCCGGGTTGCCCCCCTTGTTGAAGCTGTGAATGGCCTGAGACTTGCCGGACCAAAGGCTCACTAAAGCCACAAGAGTCGCGGCGGCGAGCCGAAGCGGGCCTCGCCGGGCGCCGCGGAACCCTCCGCCGGGCGCCGCGAACGGCCCGAGAACGCCCCGAGCGAGCCGGCTCCGCCCGACCGAGAAGACCCTGACCTGCAACATCACCTCGCGCCGAACAGCGGCTCCGGCAACAGTGGTCGCGCTCCCATTCTCACCCACGCCGATGTTCCCGACCGTCGCGCGGCACGCCCACGATGGACCGCCGGACCGGGCACCCGCGCCGGGGAGGCCCGGAGCGATCAATCCGACAGAGACGATGATCACACTGAGCAACCCTTTGGGGCCCGGCACTTCCCTAATGATCAGTGCCGTTGTGATAGCGACGAGTAATGGTGAACATGCGGGTGGATCCGGCTGAAATGTCCAGGCCGGTAACCTCGTATCAACAAAGCCACGTAGATCGCCGTGAATACCGGCAGACTGGGGGCATGCGCAGGAGCCAGGACCGGTCACGCCGGATCGCGACACTGGATCCCGAGACCGACCATCGAGAGATAACCAGCCTCTTCTACCTCGACTTCGCGACGATCATGCTGCTCCAGGCGGTCACCGGCAATCTGATGACCTTCGCCGTACCCCGGATGTCGCGGATCCTGAGCGCCACCGGCCAGTTCGAGCGGCACGCCGCCAAGCGTTTCGTCGACACCTCCCTGCTCACCGGCGCCGTCCTCGAGCACGGCCTGCAGCCCGGCCCGGGACGCGACGCCGCCCGCCACGTCAACGCCATGCACCGGAAGTACCCGATCCACCCGGACGACTTCATCGCGGTCGGCTGCGACGCCCCGCTGATGTCCCTGGAGATCGCCGACCGCTTCGGCTGGCGAGAGGTCTCCGCGATCGAACGCGAGGCCCTCCGCATCCACTACAGCGCCGAGGCCCGCGCGTTCGGCTCACATCGCCCGCTACCCGGCACACTCCCCGAGATGCGTGCGTTCCGGGAGGAATACCTTCAGGAGCAGATCGCGTACGAGCCACAGAACCGCAGACTCGCGGACGGTTTCATGACGTACGTGGCGACCCTGGTCCCCCGTCCCCTGCGCCCGCCGGCGACGTCGGTCCTGCTCGCCCAGGTGGAACCACGCGTCCTCGAGGGCTGCGGCTACCCGGTTCCGTCCGGGTCCCGGAAACGGATCTCCGACGGGCTGATGCGCGCGATCGGCCGGCTCGGCCCGGCCCCCGATCCGGTCCCCGGCAAGCCGAGCCCGGTGGACCGGATCGTCGCGTCGGTCTACCCACACGGCTGGACCCTGAACGACCTGGGCCCGGTCCCCGGCGAACGTCACCGCTGCTGAGACTGCGCCTGGTTCTGCACCGCCGGAGCCGGGGCCTGCGGGAGGGGCTGCGCCGGGCGTCCGGGAACCACGGGCGCCTGGAACGGGCGTTCGCTGCCGAGGTTCGCGGCACTGCTCCTGTTCTGGAACGGGTTGAGGTGCGCCGGATAGTCCGAGACGGGCGCCGCCGGAGCGGCCTGCTTCGCGGCGCTGGTCATGTTCCGGAACGGATTGAGGTGCGCCGGATAGTCCGACGCCGGCCCGGCCGCCGCCTGCGGTTGCTGGGCCGCCGCCTGCGGTTGCTGGGCCGGCACCTGCGGTTGCTGGGCCGGCACCTGCGGTTGCTGGGCCGGCACCTGCGGTTGCTGGGCCGGCACCGGTGCCTGCTGGGCCGGCGCCCTCTCCACCGGAGCGGACGTGACCACGGCCGGTGCCGGTTTCACCTGGTCGCCGAGGTGTGTCGTCTGGGGCAGCAGGCCGTTGCGCTGGATCTGCCGGATCTCGATGTGCCCCCGTTCCACGATGTCCCGCATGAACTGCCCCGCCGCCTGCATCGCCACCGGATCCCGGAGCACCTCCCGCGCCACGGCGACCCTCATCTCCCCGCCGGGTTTGTCCAGACGGGTCACCGCGTTCCCGGTCATCTGGTTCTGCAGCTTCCAGTACGACATGGCGCTCTCCATCGACTTCGGGTCCACCCCGGAGTTGCGGGGACCGAGCTTCTGGAGCGCCTTCAGTTCGTCGCCGAGCACGGTCAGACCGGCCAGGTGGGCCTCGGCGGCGTGGTAGTGGCTGTCCGGTAACGGCGACTGGGGCACCGGCGAGAAGAACCGGGTACCCAGCGGCTGCTTGCCGCCCGGCACGGTGGTCGGTACGAACGTCGGCAGGCGGTCGGGCTGCGGGAAGGCCGACGGCGAACCGGTCTGCCGTTCGAGGGCCTCGGCCTGACCGACGAGCGCCATCGAGGCCGGGAGCCTCCGGTCCTGGTAGAGCTGGCGTAGATCCGCGTGCGCGTCGGTCACCTGCCGTACCGCCTGGCCGGCGTACATCCGGTCCATCGCGTTGGTCATCGAGAATTCCATCATCCCGGGAGTGGGCATGGCCCGGTTGTTCCCGATGCCCCAGTTCGGATGGACCTGGCCCTCGGCCTTCAGTGCCGCGTACGTCGCGTTCTCCTGGCCGGCCACGTGCTGGGCGGAGGAGGCGAGCGCCCGGGGATCGACCCCGGTCCTCTTCGCGTCCTGCCCCTGCAGGCGGGCGAGATCGTCGCGGATCGTCGCGAGCCCGTACTGCATCTGCTGCGCCGCGGTGAGGGTCGAGTCCGGGAGCCGGACGTGCGGCACGGTCTGGTAGATCACGGATCCGATGATCAGGTTCGGCTGACTGGGCGGCGCCATGAATCCTCCGTCGGTCACGGTGAGCGGGACGAGAGCCCTACGCACCGAGCCGCCCACCGGTTCACCTCACCACCCACTACCGCGCTCTCCCCCTCTGACCCGGGCCCGGCCGGTGTCCGGGAGAGGGGCCCTGGCAGTACCCGTTTACCGGCTGACTCCCATCCGCCGCGGCGAACCGGTGTGATGGGAGCGTGAATCCGTTCCTCTTCGCCGTCGCCGCCGGAGCCGCGGTCGGCAACCTCTACTGGGCCCAGCCGCTGCTCGACACCATCGCCGGCGATCTCCACGCCACGCACGGCACCGCGGGCTGGCTGATAACGCTCACCCAGCTCGGGTACGCCGCCGGGATCCTCTTCGTGGTACCGCTCGGCGACGTCCTCGACCGCCGCAAGCTGATCCCCACGATGATGCTGCTGGCCTCGGTCGCGCTGGTGCTCTGCGCGGCCGCCCCGTCGATCGGGTTCCTGCTCGTCGCGATCACGCTGCTCGGCCTGACCACCGTCTCCGGCCAGATCCTGGTGCCGCTCGCCGGCGACCTGGCCCCGGACCACCGGCGCGGGCACATCGTCGGCATCGTCGGCTCGGGCATCCTGACCGGCATCCTCACCTCGCGCACCATCGCCGGGCTGGTCTCGGGCGTCGCCGGGTGGCGTGCCGTCTATCTGGCCGCCGCCGTCCTCACCGTGGTGCTCGCCGCGACGCTCTACCGGGCCGTTCCGGCCCTCGAGCCCAAGACCAGCCTGCGTTATCCGGCGCTTCTCGCGTCGGTCGCGGCCGTCGTCCGTTCCGAGACCTCCGTACGGTGGACCTTAGCCCTCGCTTCGACCGGCTTCGCCGCATTCACCCTGTTCTGGACCGCGTTGACGTTCCTGCTCAGCGGCCCGCCCTTCGGCTACCCGGCCGCAACCATCGGTCTGTTCGGGCTCGCCGGACTGGCCGGCGCGGTCGCCGCGCAGCGGGCCGGACGGCTGCACGACCGCGGCTGGTCCCTCCCGGCCACCGGCATCGGCTGGGCCGTGATCCTGCTCGCGTTCGGCGTCGCCGCGTTCGCCGGGCACTCGGTCGTCCTGGTCCTGCTCGCCATCCTGCTGCTGGACGTGGCGATGCAGGGCGTGCAGATCCTCAACCAGACCCGGATGTTCGCCATCTCGCACGAGGCCCGCAGCCGCCTGAACACCGTGTACGTGACCGCGAACTTCCTCGGCGGCGCGGCCGGTTCGGCGGCGGCGACGGTGCTCTGGTCGGCCGGCGGCTGGACCGCGATCAGCGTCGCCGGGATGGTGCTGAGTTGCCTCGCGCTGACCATCTGGGAGTACGGGCGGCGCGGCCCGCTGAAACAGGCGCTGTCTACGGTGGAGGCGTGACGAGATTCGCTCTCGCCGGGTTCGGGTTCCGGGCCGCGGCGTACCACCGGCTGTCCCGGGCCCTCCCCGATCTCCGCTGCGTCGGCGCGGTCGTCCGGCACCCGCAGGGGCGGGAGCTGCCGGTGCCCACGTTCGGCGACCTGTCCGATTGTGTACGCGCGACCGGCCCGGACTTCCTGATCACCGCGGTGCCGCGTACCGCAAACGCGGGGTTGATCTCTGAAGCGGTGAGCCTGGGATTGCCGGTGCTCGCCGAGACACCACCCGCCACGGATCTCGCAGGCCTGCGCGAGCTCTGGACCGAGGTGGGCAAATCCGGTCAGGTGCAGATCGCCGAGCAGTACCTGCTGATGCCCGCGCACGCCGCCCGCCGGAACGCGGTCCGCTCCGGGATCATCGGCACGCCGACCCAGGTGCAGGTCTCCTCGACGCAGCAGCACCACGCGATGTCCCTGATCCGCGGCCTGCTCGGCGCCGGCCACGCCACCGCGTCGGTCCGCGCCGTCCGGACCGTGGCACCGCTGCTGAACCCGCTCGACCGTTCCGGATGGACCGACGACGAGGAACCGAGACCGGCCACCACGACGATCGCCACGCTCGACTTCGGCGACGGGCGCTCGGCGGTCTACGACTTCACCACCAACCAGACCCGCAACCTGCTGCGCTCCCGGCGGCTGCTGGTCCGCGGCACGCACGGCGAGCTGCACGACGACACGATCGTCCACATGCCCGCCGCGCGCACGGTGACCCGAACCCCGCTGGTGCGCCGGCAGAGCGGCCACGACCTGGACCTGAACGGCTTCGACACCGAGACGATCGCGCTCGGCGACCGCGTGGTGTACCGCAACCCGTTCCCCGGCCTGCGTCTCAACGACGACGAGATCGCCACCCTGACCCTGCTCTCCGCCATGCTCACCTGGGTCCGCGGCGAGGGCCCGCCCCCGTACCCCCTGGCCGAGGGCCTCCAGGACCAGGCGCTGGCCCTGGCCGTCGAGGAGTCCGCGGAAACCGGCCGCGAGATCCTCACCCGCCTCGAGGCCTGGTCCTGCTGACCGCAGGCCGCCCGTGCCGCGCGGGGGCGGGGATGGTCGTGGCCGGGCGGCCCTGCTCGCCGAGCGCGCCGTCGCGGCGATGGCATGGGCCGCCCGTCCTCTCACTCCGGGCCGAACCAGGTGATGATCTTCTCGGGGTGGATGCGGATGACCTCGGGGCTGAAGTGCTCACCCAGGTCGTGCGGACCGACCAGCAGCTCGGCGGTGCCGCGGATCTCGACCATCCGGGGGCGCCACGGGTTCACGCTGATCACGTCGTCGACGACCAGGGCGACCTTCGGGTTGTGCTGGAGGTTGCGCCACTTCTTGGAGGTGCCCATCCGGAACCCGCCGATCAGCAGCGTGCCGTCCTCCTGGAGCCGGTACGCGACCGGGTTCGCCTGGGGCTGGCCGTGCGGGTCGACCGTGGCCATCCGGCCCAGCCGCTGGCTGAGCAGGTACTCCCGCTCGGCGTCGCTGAACTCGGCCATGTCTCAGCCCGCCAGGGTCGGGTAGTCGGTGTAGCCCCGGTGGTCGCCGCCGAACATGCTGGAGCGCTCCGGGTCGTTGAACGGGCCACCCGCGGCCAGGCGTACCGGAAGATCGGGGTTGGCCAGGAAGAGGGCGCCGTAGGAGATCAGGTCCGCGGTGCCGTCCTCGATCAGGGCGAGCGCCTCCGGGCCGGTGACCGCGGGATAGGTGCGCGGGTTGAGCACGAACGTGGACGGCCACTGGGCGCGCAGGCTGCGGGTCAGCGCCGGGTCGTCGCTCTCCACCAGGTGCAGGTACGCCAGCCCGAGCGGCGCGAGCCCGTCGAGGAGTGACTGGTAGAGGGCGTCGGTCTCCTGCTCGGCGATGTCGTTGTACGGGTTCGCCGGCGAGATCCGGAACCCGACCCGGTGACCGCCGATCGCCGCGGCCACCGCGGACGCCACCGCGACGCCGAAGCGGACCCGGTTCTCGACGGATCCACCCCATTCATCCGTACGCACGTTGGCGCTGGACGACAGGAACTGGTGCACGAGGTAGCCGTTCGCGCCGTGGATCTCGACGCCGTCGAAGCCGGCCGCGATCGCGTTGCGGGCGGCATCCGCGAAGTCGGCGACGGTCTGCTCGATCTCCGCCGGGGTCAGCTCCTTCGGGGTCTCGAAGTCCTTGAGCCCAGCCGGTGTGAACAGTTGCCCGGCCGGCTTCACCGCGGACGGGCCGACCGGGGTCAGGTCGCCGGGCAGGGTGCTCGGGTGACCGATCCGGCCCGCGTGCATGAGCTGCGCGAAGATCACTCCGCCGGCGGCGTGCACGGCGTCGGTGACCGTACGCCAGGCGGCGACCTGCTCGTCGGAGTGCAGTCCGGGGGTGTGGGTGTAGCCCTGGCCGACCACGGACGGCTGGGTGCCCTCCGTGATGATCAATCCCGCCCCGGCCCGTTGCGCGTAGTACGTCGCGGTCAGCTCGGTCGGGCTGAGACCGGGACCGTACGCGCGGCTGCGGGTCATCGGCGCCATCGCGATCCGGTTCGCCAGTTTGGTGCCGGCGAGGTCGTACGAGTCGAACGCGGTAGCCATGGTGATCCTCCGTACCTCGGTGCGATTTACCTGTTCGAACAGGTATCCCTCCCGGGCGGATTCCCGCACTGCGTGCGACGTGCGTCACATTGCGCGCCACGGGATAGAATGCTTCCTGTGGCGCAGGACGAAGTCATCACCAACGCGATCGTGCGGGTCGCCCGCCTGCATCGGATGCTGGCCGGACAACTACTCCGCCGCGTCGGCCTGCACCCCGGCCAGGAACTCGTGATGATGCAGCTCTGGAACGGCGGGCCGCAGCGCCAGGCCGACCTGGTCCAGGTCCTCGGCTCGGACGCGGCCACGATGACCCGCACCATCCAGCGCCTGGAGCACGCCGGCTTCGTCCGCCGCTGCCCGTGCGCCGACGACCGGCGCGCCAGCATCGTCGTGCCGACCCCGGCCAGCCTGGCCCTGCGCGAGCAGGTCGAGCGGATCTGGGCCCAGGTGGAGGAGCAGACCGTCGGCGACCTGACCGAGGCGGAGCGCGCGGACGCCCTGCGGGTGCTGCACCGGGTGGAGGAGAACCTGACACGGGCCATCACCCCAGCAGAGGGGTCAGGCCGACCGCGCACTCCCGGGCCGCCGCCAGGGTGTCCAGGGGCGCCTCCGGCCGGGGAGCACTGACCGCCACCGCCGCGGCGCACCCGGCTGCGGACCGAGGCGGACGCCCAGCGCACCGCGGACAACCTGCGCGCCCGGACGTGGCTGGTCGGCAATCCGGACCGGCAGAACCGGCTCGGCCAGGACGTCGCGTACGCGCTCTGCCCCGAGGGCCGGCCGACCCTGCTCGCCGATCCCGGCTCGGTGATCGCCCGCCGCGGCGCCTTCGCCACGCGACACCTCTGGGTGACGCCGTACGACCCGGAGCAGCGCTGGGCGGCCGGCGAGATCGTCAACCAGAGCCCGGGCGGTGCGGGGCTGCCCGCGTTCACCGCCGGGCGTGCCGGCCGTCCGGTACGTCGGACGGCAGGCGCCGCCACGCCGGGAGTGGCCGCCGGTCAGGCGCCGCCGCACCGGGAGTGGCCGCCGGTCAGGCGCCGTCCACCAGCGGCCAGCCGTTGCCGAGGTGGACGGTGAGCGGCAGCAGCAGGCTCAGCGGACGCTGCCGTTGCGCCACGGTCACCCCGCCGACCCCGAGGGTGCCGCCGACGTCGCAGGTCCCGGCGCCGACCGCGACCAGACGACCGGCCCGTACCGTCACCTGGAGGCTGCGGATCACCGCCTCCAGGTGGATCTGCAGGCTGACGGTGGCGAGCTTCTGCTGGCCGAACCGCAGCTCGATCGAGGGCTCGTGGTTCAGCGCGAGGGTGTGCGCGGCGAGGCCGACCGTCCGCTTGGCCTCCGGATCGGCGAGGCTCTCCAGCGCGGCCGCCCGGATGTCCCGGTGCCGGGACCAGCCGGCGCAGAACACCTCGGTGACGTCCTGCGTCAGCAGCCCCTCGGCGGCCTCGGTGAAGCGGGTCAGCGCGCCCGCCCGGGTCGCCTCGGGCATCCTCCGCAGCACGTCACCGATGCCGCCCGGCCGGCCCAGCACCGCTGCGGAGATCGCCTCCGCGGCGGCGGCCGGGTCGTCGAAGAACACGTCGCGGAGGTTCACGGAGCCGGTCATCGGGGCACCCCCTCGTGGATCGTCGGGTCGATCGTCGGCAGCACGCTGACCAGGTGGAACGCGGGTCGCTCCCGGTCCTCGGCGGTTATCACCGGCCCCCGCGGGCCGTCCACGACCACGGCGGTCACCCCGCGCGCGGGATCGTCGTCGGCGCCGTCGTCCGCGCGGTGCTCGCTCCGGACGCGGCGGAACAGGTCGAGGATCCGCTGGCGGACCGGGGCCAGAAGCAACGGCAGGACGAGCGCGAGCACGGCGAGCAGGATCTTGGCCAGCAGCGGCACCGGCGGGTCCGGCGGGGCCGGCTCCGGCGGCAGCACCTCGAACAGGGTCAGGCCGTTCGTGGTGGCCGTCCCGGCGCCGCCGGTCTGCTGATACGCCAAGCGCCACCGCGCCTGCGTCCGGCCGGGCGGCGTGGACGCGGGGATCGTCAGCTCGGCGACCCAGCCGTCCGGCGTACGGTCGCAGGCCCGCATGTCGTCGTCGGAGAAGCCGGCGCTGCACTCGGTGATCTCCACGCCCTCGACCAGGGAGGTGTGCGCCAGCCGGACCGTGGTGCCGGCCGGCGCGGCTGCCGGATCCGGCAGCACCGAGAACGCCGCGGCGGGCGAGCCGCCGAGGACCTCGTAGTCCACCGTTCCGGTGCGTGAACCCGCCCTCCAGCGCAGCGGCAGGATTCCCGGGTCGGCACGGCGCGGCACGGTCAGTGTCGCCGCCCAGGTACCGGCGCTCCGGCGGCAGGAGACGTCGCCGTGCCCGGAGAACGCGACCGTGCAGCCGCTGATCTCGGTGGCCGGGTTCACCGGGGCGATCGCCACCACGACCGGATCGCCGGGCGCCGCCGACTCGGGATCGGTGGTCACCGCAAAGTCCTCGGTGGGCACCCCGGTCGGCTCCGTGGTGGGTTGCTCGGTGGGTTGCTCGGTGGGCTCCTCCTGATCCCTATCGGTCGGCGTCGGGGTGGTACGCGACGGCTTGACGGTCGGCGGGGCCAGCACCGTGTAGTCGAGCGCGCCGTTGTCCGAAAGCTCGGCGCCGGCCGTGTTGCGCGCGGCGATCCCCCAGCGGAGCACGGCGGTTCCCGGTACGGCGTCCTCCGGCACCCGGGTCTGCGCGAACCAGCGCCGGGTCGAGTGGCGGCACCGGTTGCCCGCGGTGCTCGCGAAGGCGGCAAGGCAGCCGGTGATCGCGACCCCCTCGGTGGCCGAGGTGAAGGTCAGGGTGAGCGGCTCGCCGGGTGCCGCCGCGGCGGGCTCGATCGTCACCACGAACTGCCGCGGCGGGGTCACCACCTCGACGGCCACCGTGCCCTCGGCGCCGTCACCCTGATCGCCGGAACGGGTGGTGCGGTAGGTGAGCTTCCAGGTCATCTCCGCGGCGCCGGGTGACCGGTCGGCGGGGATGCGTACCGTAGCGGTCTTGGTCTTGGGATCGCAGGGCACCCGAGCCACCAGGGTGACCGAGCAGGTGTCCACGGTGACGCCGGCCGTCGTGGAGGCGAACGTGACGACGACCGATTCCGCCGGCCCGATCGTCTTCCGGTCGGTCGTCACATCGAACACCGGCGGCGGCCACGGTTCGATGGCGAACTCCCGGACGCCGGGCGCCTCGCCCTCGAAGACCTGGCCCGCCCGGTACCGAATGGTCCAGCTCAACTCGGACGGTTCGGTCCCGTCCGGCGGCGGCACGGTGATCGTCCAGTCCCGGCCGTCCTGACCGCACGACCCGGTCGCGCCCAGCAGCCGCGCCTCGCAACCGGTGATCCGCACCTCGGCGGGCGCGCTGCGGAGACTGAGAGTGATCACGGTGCCCGGCAGCCCGGCAGAGGCCGACGGCGTCACCTCGAAGCTCGCCCCCAGCACCTCGAATTCGAGCTTGCCCGCGGCCCTCTCCCCCTTCGCGCCCTCCTCCGCTATCAGCCCCTCATGGGCGCGGTACCAGTAGTGCCAGATCAGAGTCAGTCCACCCGGCCTGGCCTTCTCCGGCACCGTGAACGTCACGACCGGGGCGATGCCGTCCTTCTCGTCCACATCGCCGCAGTCGAACGACACCTTGTCCGTGCCGGTGGCCACGTCGACGGAGCAGTCGCCGAACTCGAGGACCCCGTCGCGGAACGGGCAGAAGGTCATCGTGACCCTGTCGCCGGGCCATCCCGAGGATGCGCCGACCGACGGTGTGTGGTCCTCGGCGGTGCACCTCTCGCTCGCTCCCGCACTCGGGGCCGGCGACGGCGCCAGCGCGGCCGGCGACAGCACGGCCGGCGACAGCACGGCCGGCGACAGCACGGCCGGCGACAGCACGGCCGGCGACAGCAGGAGCAGGAGCACGGCCGACAGTCTGGACATGAAGGCGGATATCGCACGGAATGCCATCGCGGGCTTCTTTCGGGACGGCGCGTCGCCCTCATGCTCTGCCCAAACCCACCCCGGCGGAGACCAGAGTCCATGACTCGACACGCCCACCCCGGTGGCTGGTCCTCCGGGGTGCCTCGCGGCCTCGACACACCCCGGAGGACCAGCCAGAACCGTGGCCGTACGATCCTGATCATGTCCCAGCCTCGGCGGGTCGCGCTGGCTCTGGGGTCCGGCGGCGCCCGCGGTTACGCGCACATCGGCGCCGTCCAGGTCCTCAACGAGCGCGGCTTCGAGATCGCGGCGGTGGCCGGGTCGTCGATGGGCGCCCTGGTCGGCGGGATCCTCGCGGCAGGGCGGCTGGACGAGTTCACCGCCTGGGCGACCGGGCTCAAGCAACGCGACGTGCTCCGGCTGATCGACCCGAAGTGGGCGTCCCCCGGCGCGATGGCCGCCGACCGGCTGATCAACCACCTGAACGGCTTCCTCACCGACGTGGAGATCGAGAACCTGCCCATCCCGTACACCGCGGTCGCCACCGACATCGCGGCGCGGCGTGAGGTGTGGTTCCAGAAGGGACCGCTGAGCTCGGCGATCCGCGCCTCGATCGCCATTCCGGGCGTGATCACCCCGGTGGTCATCAACGGACGGCTACTCGCGGACGGCGGCATGCTCAACCCGGTCCCGATCGAGCCGACCGCGGCGGCCGGCGCGGACCTGACCGTGGCGGTGTCGCTGCAGGCCCCGCGCCCGGCGAGCGAGTCGGCGGCGCCGGTACGGACGACGGCGCAGCCGCAGTGGGTGGAGGACTGGCGGGTACGCCTGCGCCAGATCTTCCGCCGCGACGCGCTGGAGGTCCCCGTTCCCGAACCGGCGCTCCCCGCGGACCTGCGGATCGCGGACGTCCTCTCGCTCTCGCTCGACGCCATGCAGGACCTGATCGCCCGGTACCGGATGGCCGGGCTCCCGCCGGACGTCCATGTCACCATCCCGGTGACGTCCTGCCGGGTGATGGACTTCCACCGCGCCCCCGAGATGATCCAGATCGGCCGCGATCTCACCACGAAGGCTCTCGACGAGGCCGGGCTCTGAATCCGGCGTGTCGACACTTCATCGACGAATGTTGCTCTAAGCTATCGATCGATGCCGCACCGTCACGACCCCCTGGAACCCGCGGCGGCCGCCACCATGGAGGAGCTGGTGGCGCTGCTGCGACGACTGCATGCCCGGGCCGGGAAGCCGTCGCTCCGGGACCTGGAGGCGTGGGCGATCCGGCAGCAGCGGGCCGGACGGCGGGACGTGCTACTGAAGCGGACCACGATCTCGGAGGTGCTCTCCGGGAAGCGGGCGCCGGGGCGCAACTTCGTGGGCTGGTTCGCCGAGGCCTGCGGCGTGCCGGACGGCGACGCGGTGCGCGCCTGGCTCCGCGCCTGGGAGGTCGCGGCCGAACGCCCCGCGCCGGCGGGCCGGGAGGACGGGGAGGCGCTGCGGCGGATCCGGGAGCTGACCGAGGAGAACGCCCGGCTGCGGCGAAAGCTCTGGCGCCTGCAGACGAGGCGGCACACCCGGCGCCTAAGCTCACCCTGACCGTGCCGTACAGCGGAGGGGACGACCGTGCGCGACGATGAGGCCACCCCGACGGTGATCGCCCGGGTGACCGGGCACCTGGGGCATCTCACGCTCAACCGGCCCGCCGCGATCAACGCGCTCACCGCCGAGATGGTCGGCCACGTCCGGCGCACGCTCGATCGGTGGGAGTCCTCCGATCGGGTACGCACCGTCCTGATCACCGGCGCCGGCGAACGCGGACTCTGCGCCGGCGGGGACATCCGGGCGCTGCACGCCGACGCGGTCTCCGGTGGCGAGGGCGCGCTCGCCTTCTGGGCCGACGAGTACCGGATGAACGCCGCCGTGGCGTCGTACCCCAAGCCGGTGGTGACCTGGATGGACGGCATCGTGATGGGCGGCGGGATCGGGATCGCCGGCCACGCCTCGGTGCGGCTGGTCACCGAGCGGTCGCGGCTGGCCATGCCCGAGGTCGGCATCGGCTTCCACCCGGACGTGGGCGGATCCTGGCTGCTCGCACACGCGCCGGGCGAGATCGGCACGCACCTCGCCCTCACCGGCGGCGCGGTCGGCGCGGAGGACGCGATCCTCGCCGGCCTGGCCGACCACTTCATCCCGTCCGACCGCCTGCCGCACCTGACGCTGGCCCTGGCCGAGCGACCGGCCGACGAGGCGGTCACGCTGCTCACGGCCGCAACGCCGGGCCACACGTCCCTCGCGGCCGCAACGCCGGGCCACACGTCCCTCGCGGCCGCAGCGCCGGGCCACACGTCGCTCGCGGCCGTGCCGCCGGGTGATCTCGCTGACGCACGGGAGTGGATCGACGTCTGCTACGCGGCGGACAGCGTCGGCGAGATCGTCGAGCGGCTCACGCGGCATCCGGCGCCGGGAGCGCAGGCGGCGGCAAAGGAGATCGCCACCAAGTCGCCGACCTCGCTGGCCGTCACCCTGCGGTCGGTGCGCACCGCCGCCACCCTGCCGGATCTGACCGCCGCCCTGGCCCAGGAGTACCACCTCTCGGCGCGGATGCTGCGATTCCCGGACTTCGCCGAGGGCGTCCGCGCTCAGATCATCGACAAGGACCGGAACCCGCGATGGCAGCCGCTCGCCGACATCGACGCCTTCTTCCCTTGATCGCCGGCATCTTCCCCTGCTCGCCGGCGGGGGCCGCCCCGGTTGGCTCGGCCTCGCCGCTGTATTCATTGTCGGCGGCCTCCTCGCGTCCCGCATCATCCCGTGGTCGCGCTACTCCGGTTCCAAACCCCCCTCCCCCAGACCTGGTCCGTTTTCTTCCGCTTCCCTTTCCCGTACGCCGTCCGCGCCCCCGCCACGCTCAAAAAGCGACCGAAATCCGTCGACACCACCCCGTTGATCGGGCCTGTTACGCTGCGCCGTGTCCCTGAAATCGGCCCAGCGGCTGACCCTTTTCTTCGCGGCGCTCACCGTGGTGCTGCGCATCATCTCCGATGTCTGGATTCGTCCCCTTCTCGTCGCGAGCTTCTCGTCGGGGCACGCCCTGCTCCTGGTCACACTGATCGGGTTCCTGAGCCTGATCGTGCCGCTCGGCGCCTATGCGCTGGTCCTCCGTCCACCGTGGCGTTCACCACGGCTGTGGGCCGTCGACGCGGAGAAGCGCGAATTCTCGGCGAACGCGACCCCCACCGCGATCGGCCCGCTCGTCGTCGTGTTCGCCTATATCGCGAGCGGCGCGATTTCCGGCGCCATCGCCGACTTCGACACCGTCGCGGTATCCGGCTTCTCCCTACTTCTGGGAATCGCCCTTTTAACCCCGTTCATCGCGATACTGATGACGGCCCGCCCCCGGCTCACCCTGAACCGCGACGGCATGACTCTTCACGGCCTCCGACGCCATTCTCATTACCCCTGGGACGGCCCTTTCCCGCGGCGCCCACCCGGACAGTGGCTGAACGTGGACCGCGGTTTCCTCGCGTTCACCCTGGACCGTTATCGCCTACACGCGGACACCCGCGACCGCATCGGAACCCAGGCCGAGATGGAGGATCTGCAAGCCGCTTTCGCCGCGATCAAGGATCAGCCCTCGTAACCCGCCGCGCCCGACGGATCCGATTCTCCGGAGACGACCGCCTTTTGAGCGGTCGGGTGCGCGGACGGCGTACCGCGGAAGGGGCGGGAAGCGAGACGCCTGGGGTGACCAGAGTCAGACAGCGGCACGGTCCTCCAGGAGGGCCAGGATCTGCTCGCGGAGCGTGACGAACTCCCGGGTGGCCTGGTCCCGGGGGCGGGACAACCCGACCTCGACCACCCGGAGAACCCGGGCCGGGCGTGGGGAGAAGACCACCACCCGGTCGGCGAGGACCAGTGCCTCGCTCACGTCGTGGGTGATCAGGACGGCCGTGAAGCCGCGTTGCCGCCAGAGTCGGTGCAGTTCGGACTGGAGCACGCGGCGGGTCAGGGCGTCGAGCCGGCCGAGGGGCTCGTCGAGCAGCAGCACCGACGGCTCGTTGACCAGGGCCCGCGCCAGGGCCGCCCGCTGGGCCATCCCGCCGGAGAGCTGGGACGGCCACGCATCGGCGAAATCGGTCAGGCCGACCAGTTCGAGGGCCTCGTCGACGCGGCGGGCGGACTCGATGACGGGAAGGCCGCGCGCCTGCGGGCCGATCGCGACGTTGTTGCGGACGGTGCGCCACGGCAGCAGCGTCGGGTCCTGGAAGACGAGGGCGCGTTCCGGATCGGGGCCGCCGACGCGCCGCCCGTCGACGTAGACGTCGCCGAAGAGCGGCCGGTCCAGGCCCGCGAGGAGCCGGATCAGGGTGGACTTGCCGCTGCCGCTGGGGCCGATCAGCGCCACGAACTCTCCGGGACTGACCGATATTGATACGTCGTCGAGGACCGGCAGATCGCGGCCGCCGGTGCGGAACGCCTGCGTCACCCCGACCACGTCGACGGCGGCACCGCTCACCATCGGGTCAGCTCCTTCTCCCAGCGCAGCACCCAATTCCGGACCCGGAAGAGAATGGTCAGCAGAACGCCGCAGACGACCACGAGAACCACGATGCCCGCGTAGACGGCGGGGAAGTCGCCCCAGCCCTTCTTCCAGTTGAGGTACCAGCCCAGGCCGGAGTTGACGCCGAAGTTCTCCGCGACGGTGAGACTCACGAAGGACGCGCCGAGGGCCATGAACGCGCCGGTGAAGATGCTCGGCAGCGCCGCGGGCAGGCTGACGCGCAGCACCAGGAACCAGCCGCGGGCACCCAGCGTCTGCGCCACGTCGAAGTAGGACCGTGGCACGCCGAGCACTCCGGCCCTGGTCAGCACCGTGATCGGGAACCAGACGCTGAACGCGATCAGGAAGACGGCGCCCGAGTACGCGGTTGGGAAGAGCACGAAGATGATCGGCACCCAGGCCAGTGACGGCACCGGGCCGAGGAAGACCAGGATCGGGTGGACCCAGTAGTTGGCGGCCTGAAACCACCCTATCACCACACCGGTGATCAGCCCGGCGGTGAGTCCGACCACGAAACCGGCCATGAGCAGCAACAACGAGTTGCCGAGGCTCTCCGAGAGGATCACCCGGTCGGTCCACATGCGGCCGAGGATCTGCTGGGGCGCGGCGAAGTACGGCGGCGCCAGCAGCTGCGTCTTGGCCGTGACGATCTCCCAGACCAGGAGCCAGAGTCCGGCGCCGTAGCACCAGGCGGCGAGCCGTTTCACGCGCGGCCGGGCGCTGCCGGCCAGGCATGATGTCGCCCAGATCACCGCGACGAGCAGTCCGGCGCCGGCGGTGAAGGCGCCGAACGCGAGCGGTTCGCGATCCGGGACGTAGCGGGTGACCGCGGCGAATCCGGCCCAGGCCAGGGTGCCCGCCACCGCGAGCAGTGGGTCGACCCGGCCGGGGTTCGCGATCCGGTCCAGCGCCACCCGGATGGGGACGGCGGTCATCAGAAGTCGAGGCCGAGGTCGACGAAGGCCCGGTCGGCCAGCGCCCTCGGGTCCACTCCGGCGGGCAGGAAGCCCGTCTTCACGTACTTCTCGATGCCGGGCAGCAGCGATTCGCGCAGGTTCGCAGGCGACGGGTCGAAGGTCAGTGTCTTCAGCACCTGCAGGATCTCCTCGGGCGTGCCCGCCACGTAGTTCCGGTTCGACTCGATCGCGGCGGTCTCCTCGAGGTGCCGTCCCGCCCACCGCGCCCCCTCGGCCCACGCGGTCACCAGCTTCCCGGCGGTCACCGGGTCCTCGCTGACGAAGTCGCTGTTCAGGGCCACCGCGCAGCACGGTTGGTGGGCGTTCATGCTCATCGTCCTGTCGTTGTTGCTGGACAGCACCCGCGCCCAGCCCCGCTCGACCGCCTCGATGATCGGCAGGTACCCGCCCGCCGTCGCGATCGCGTCCACCCGCCCGTCCTCCAGCGCCTGGGGCAGCAGGCTCTGCTCGATCACCACCCACTCGACCTGTCCGGCCTCGGGACTGGAATTGATCCCCGCGTCCAGCAGGTCGAGCGAGAAGAAGTTCGTCGCCGACCCCTGCAGGCTGCTGACCCCGATCCGCTTCCCCCTGAGCGACGCGATCGTGGGCACCGACCCGTCGTCGCGCGCGTAGAGGTCGAGACAACCGTGGTGCAGTCCGCCGCTCAGCCGGATCGGCGTCCCGTTGTAGATCGGCCCCAGGTAGTTGAAGAAGATCCCGTTCGACGCGACGTACTTCCCCGACCCCACCGCCGCCGTGACGTCCTCGTCGTTCCCGGTCTTCTTCAGAACGACGTCGAGACCCACATCCTTGAAGAACCCCTTCTCGTACGCGATGACCAGGGGCGCGTCACAGGCCCCACTGGGTGTCGTGAGGGTGAGCCGCCGCCCGGCCCAGGACCGGGTGACCGCCGGATCGCCCCGGCGCGCCCGCCAGAACGCGAACCCGGAGATCCCCCCGGTGGCGAGCAGGCTCGCACCCACCCCCGCCGTCGTACCGGCCGAGCCGAGGAACCGCCGCCGGGTGATCCCGCGCGGGGCACCGGGATCATCCTCGACGATCTCGGCACCACTGGGCAGCGACGGCGGCGGGCACATGATCCCCAGCCCAGCACACGACGGGCCGGACCGGGCCGGAAACCCGGGGCATCACCCTCCCGAGACACGTACTCGTACTCCCACGAATGCTTTTCTGTCGACAGTTACCACCGGGAAGCGACAAGGAAGGCCGTGCTTGGTCACTTGACCCGTCAATCTGTCGACATTAGTGTCCCAGCCATGCGCTGACGGCCCGTTCCGGCAGGGACCACCGCTCCCTCCCCGCCGGACCGGCGCACGGCCGTCGCCGAGCGTCGTGACGTCCCACGACGCCGTGCCGAGCAAAGGAGAGATCGGTGCCCACCACTCCCGAGCCACCCACCACACTCTCGCGGCCCAACCTCTCGAGACGACGCGTCCTCGTCGTCGCGGCGGCCGCCGCCGTCACCACGCCACTGATCGCCCCGTTCGGGAGACCGGCCGTGGCGGCACCCCGGAAGGCACCGGCCCTCACCGTCGGTGCCGGGGAGACCTACACGTTCAGCAGCACCTCGACGTACGGGAGGCTGATCCTGGAAGAGGGCGGCGCCCTCGCCGCGCCGGACGGCTACGACCTCAGCGTGACCGTCGACGGGGTGGAGGTCGGCGCCACACTGGAGAGCCTCTACGTCGACGACGGCATCCACACGTACATCGCCGCGGGCACCTACAGCGGACAGGTGGTCGTCACCGTGGCGGCCGAGAACCTGATCACCTACCAGGGCTCGGAGTGGCCGATCCGCCAGGCGCTCTACGTCGACGCGGACGGCGTGAGCAGCGCGAAGTCGGTGCTCGCCGCGGTGCGGGGCGGTCGCGTCGGCCTGAGCGAGGCGTCCGGGGTCTCGATCACCTCGCGCGGGCAGGCGTTCAACGGGGTCTGGGTGGCCGGTGGGTCGTACACGCTGACCAAGCCGGCGATCGCGTTCACGGGCAACGGGCGGTGCGACTTCGTCGGGTACGGCAGCGGGATCGTCGGCAGCGGCGCGGGCACCACGCTGGTCGTCGACGGCGCCACCATCCGGAACGAGGGCGTGGTCCGCGACGGCATCGTGGCCGACGACGGCGCCGTGCTCGTGGTCAAGAACAGCACCATCAGCGTCAAGGACGGCGTGCTCCCCGAGGAGTACGAGAACACCGGCGACCCGGCGTTCATGATGTCCTGCCCGTGGCTGCTGGGGATGTACGGCACCGTGCGGGCCACCAACACGCTCGGCGTCAACACCCGCGCGACCTACCTGAACACCCAGATCACCAACGAGAACTGGGCGCTGTGGTCGATCGACAGCGGCGCCTACGGTGGCAAGGACATCGTGCTGGTCGTGGTCAACAGCACCGGGCGGCACACCGGCACCGACGGGTACGGGTCGTACGCGATCGGCAACCCGACCGAGTACTTCCTGGGCGTCACCCTCGACGTGGCCACCTACGTGGCGATCATCTGGGGCAGCGCCGGGATGCACTACGGCGACAGCAGCCGGGCCACCGTGGACACCCTCAACACCAGTCTCGGTCTCGGCCTGACCGCTTCCGATATCCGCTGCGTGGAGTCGCGGCCGTCCCGGCTGACGTCCCGCAAGTTCGGGTTCATGTGGCACTCGACGGGGCCGGTCCACATCGACGGGCGGACCCGTCTGCACACCGATCAGACGACGTTCCTCTCCAAGGCGGTCGCCTCCTCGGTCTTCGTCGACGGGTCGGCCGGCGCCACGCTCTCCACCGGCAACGGCGTCCTCTACCAGATCATCGACAACGACAACCCGGGCCGCGTCGCCGTCACCGACAAGCCCTGGTCGGCGGAGTACACCAAGTCGTACGTCCAGCCGACCGCCGATCCGGTCAAGTCGGCCACCTTCGATCCGGCGGTCGTGCACACCGCCGACGCCACCGGATCGTTCTCGCACATCACCCTGGCCGGCGACTTCTACAACGGGGTCCTGGGCGGCGGCGTCGGCAACCTGCAGGGCCAGAACCTGGTGCTCACCTTCACCGACGCCCGGGTCACCGGCACGATCTCGGCCAGCCGTGCCGTGCACCCGGAGAGCCCGATCAACTTCGACAACTACGACCAGCTCGGGGTCGTCACCAACACCCCGACGGCGGTGGTCAACAACGGCGTGATCGTCACCCTGAGCAGCGGTTCGGTCTGGAGCGTCTCCCGTACGTCGTACCTGAGCGCCCTCACGCTGAGCGCGGACTCGTCGATCGTCACCGCTTCGGGGAGCGCTCCGGTGCTGACCGTCGACGGGGTGGAGACCGCCCTCACGCCGGGGTCGTCCTACACGGGTGCCATCACCCTCACCGTGTAGACGGCTCCGCCCCGAACGGCCCGGTGCGGGCGCCCCACCTTCAGCCCGCACCGGGCCTTCGCCGTACCCGGACACCGTCACCCCCGCTTCCCGACCGGCGCCCTGCCCACCCCCGGCCCCCGTCACCCCGTTTCCCGACCGGCGCCCTGCCCGCCCCCGGCCGTCCGTGGCACCCTTTGGCGCCGTCAGCCTTCCGCCCTCGGCGTTCAGGGGTGCCTGGGCCCCGCGGGCACACCCCGGGTGCCCGGCCGCCGGGTCCTGGCTGGCGCTGAGGGGTGTGTCCGCAGGCCCGAGACACCCCTCAGCGCCAGCTGACTGGTCAGCCGGCGCGGGTCCCGGTGCCCGGTGCGGGGTTTCGTCAGAAGCCGAAGAGGTCGGTGGGGTTGGTGACCAGGAGGCGGTGGCGCAGGGACTCCGTCGGGGCCATCTCGGTGAGCAGGTCGACCAGGAGGCCGTCGTCCGGGGCCGGGCCGGTGATGTTGACGTGGGGGAAGTCGGTACCCCAGAGGACCCGCTCCGGGAAACGGTCGACGAGCAGGGCGGCCAGGGCTGCCGCGTCATGGTAGGGCGGGCCGGAGAGCGAGACGCGGTCGGCACCGCTCAGCTTGACCCAGATGTTGCCACGGTCCAGGAGGCGGGAGAGGGCGCGGACCGCGGGACCGTCCACGCCGTCGTGGAGGTCCACCCGGGCCATGTGGTCGATCACCACCCGGGAGCGGATGGCGGCGATCATCGGGGCGTGTTCGACGATGCCCAGGCCCTGGACGTGGATCTCGGCGTGCCAGCCCATCTCGGCGATCGTGTCGAGGGACGTACGGATGCGGGTGGGGTCGGGGGCGCCGCCCAGATGATCCAGGAAGTGCAGGCGGGCGCCGCAGACCCCGGCGGCGTCCAGTTCGGCCGGATCGACGCCGGGGCCGAGCAGGGCCACCCCGCGGAGCGAGGCCGGGTCGGAGCGGAGGGCGTCGAGCAGCGCGCGATGGTCGGTGCCGTAGCCGGAGGACTGGACGATGACGGCCCGCTCGAAGCCGAGGGCCCGCTGCGTGGACTGGACCCGGGAGTAGGGCACGTCGACCGGGGTGAAGGTGCGGCCGGGCGCGTAGGGGAACCGCGAAGCGGGGCCGAAGACGTGGCAGTGGGCGTCGGTCGCCCCCGGGGGAAGGACCAGCGACGGACGGCTCGGCGCCGGATGCGGCCCGGGATTGCCCGGCGACGGATGCGGGTTCGGTGCGGGGGTGGCCAGCTCAGTCACAGCGCACCGTCATTCCGCCGTCCACGACGATCTCGGTGCCGGTGACGAAACGGGACTCGTCACTGGCCAGGTAGAGGGCGGCGTACGCCGTGTCCCGGCCGTCACCCATGAAGCCGAGCGGGATGCGCGCCTGACGCTGGGAGAGCAGCTTGGCGACGTCGCCGCCGGCGCGCTGGCCGGCCAGGCGGGCCTCCACCATCGGGGTGTGCAGCTGACCGGGAACGACCGTGTTCACCCGGATGCCGTCGGGGGCGTACTGCACCGCCGTCACCCGGGAGAGCTGGATGATCGCGGCCTTGGCGGCGGCGTACGCGACCTGGGCGGCGCCGGTGTACCGCAGCCCGGAGGCCGACGAGACGTTGACGATGGCGCCGCCGCCGGAGGCGCGCATCACCGGAACGGCGGCCTTGCAGCCGAGGAAGACGCTGGTCAGGTTGACCTCGAGCTGGGCGTTCCAGTCCTCGACGCTGAGCTCGCCGACGCCGCCGGCCCGGGAGCCGCCGACGTTGTTGATCAGCACGTCGAGGGCGCCGAGCTCCGCCACGCAGGCGTCGACGGCGTCCTGCACGGCCTGCGGGTCGGTCACGTCGGCGAGCCGGGTACGCGCGGCGCCGCCCTCGTCGGCGATCTGCCGGACGGTCTCGTCGAGCGCGGCGGCGTCCCGGTCGATCAGGAACACCCGGGCGCCCTCGCGGGCGAACATGACGGCGGCGGCCCGGCCGTTGCCCCAGCCGGGCCCGACGCTCCCGGCCCCGGTGATCATCACAGCCTTCCCGGCCAGCCGGCCCGCCCGCTCCGGACCGGCCGGCGCAGCGGACCGTGGCGCGCCGGAGCCCGGCTCCCCGCCGGTCATCGCGGGGCCGCCGGGGAGTCGACGCCGAGGGCGACGATGACCCGCGAGACCATGTTGTACGCCGCCACCGTCACCACCAACTCGACCAGCTGGGACGTGCCCAGGCGGGAACGCAGGTCCTCGAGGAGGTCGTCGGGCACCGTGATGTCGCGGGTCATCGCGTCGGTCAGCGCCAGCACCAGCCGTTGCACCGCGTCGAACTGGTCCGGCCGCGGCGGATCGTCACCGCGCAGGGCCGCCCGCAGCTTCGGGCCGATCCCGGCGAGCTCGGCGTCGGCCACATGGGAGTCCCACTCGTACGCCGCCCCGTTGAGCACGGCGATCCGCAGCACCACCAGCTCACGCAGGTCGGGGCGGAGGGCCGTACCGCCGCGCAGGGTGCCGAGCAGCGTGTTCCAGCCGTCGGCGACCGGTGGCGAGTGCAGCAGGACCCGGTCGATGGGCCGCAGCCGCCCGCCCGGCCGCCGGCGCCGAATCCGCTCGGCCACCTCTCCCCCGCCTCGTGTCTCCGGAATCCGCGCCACCGGCGTCACCTCCCCCTTCACGATCGACCAGCACCTAGTGTCGACACTAGGGCCCGGAGATGACAATGTAGCGGGTGAATCGACAACAAGAGAACACACAAGTGTTGATAGTGTCGACATTGCGAAGGGGAGGGTGGTCGTCGTGGAGAAGCCGCCGCTGTTCACCGACGAGGAGATCGCGAGCTTCCGGGCGGACATCGCCTCCCGGCGGGTGCCCGGCGCGTACGAGCCGGGGCGCTGGTCGATCAGCCCGCTGAACCGGACCGGGACGATGCCGGCGAGCGTACGGCTGCGGGACTCGACGCTGCGCTCGCTGGAGACCGTGCCGGGGTCGATCCCCGACGAGGCGAAGCTGCACTACCTGCGGCGCCTGGTCCGGGCCGGCGTACCCGAGGTGGTCGGCGCGGGCGCGGCCAAGCGGACCACCGCGCAGCTCCGGAGCGAGGTCGAGGCGGTCAAGCAGGAGAACCCGGACTGTCGGGTGATCTGCCCGCTGGTCCTCTCCCCCGACGACATCGACCGCGCGGCCGAGGCCGGGTTCGACGGCGTCCAGGTGTGGGTGCAGGGCTTCGGCGAGGCGGCCCAGATCTACCGCCGCGTCCACGACCTGGCCTGGTCCGGCGAGGACTGGCGGCGGACGATGCCGGTGCAGTCCCGCGCCGAACTGCTCGGCACCGCGACACGCCTGGTCGGGCACGCGCGCGACCGCGGGCTCCGGGTCGCCACACCGATGCTGATGGTCGGCTACCTCACCGGCGAACACCTGGAGGAGACGGTCGAGGCGCTGAGGGACGCGACCGAGCTCACCCTCTTCGACGGGCCGGGCGCGCTCGGCCCGGAGGCGTTCGCCCTGTTGATCGAGGAAGTTCGCCGCAGGACGACAGCGGAGATCGGACTGCATCCGCACAACACCTTCGGGATGGCGGTGGCGTGCGCGGTCGCGGCGGTCCGCGCCGGAGCGACGGTCGTCGAGGTCTCCGCCAACGGCTACTGCGGCGGGCCGGGCAATGCGGACCTGGCCGTGACCGCCACCGCCTTCGAGTCGCTGTACGGCGTCTCCACCGGCATCCACCTGGGCGAACTGACCGGGCTGGCCCGCGCCGGGGAGGAGCTGACCGGGCTGCGGCTGGCCCGCAACCACCCGATCACCGGCGAGCACGCGTTCGACTGGGGCGGCATGGACCTGATCACCCAGGAGACCGCCGTCGACCCGCTGCTGCACAACTGCCTCGCCCCGGAGCTGGTCGGCAACCGGCGGCACCGGCCGGTCACCGGATCGAGCGGCCCGTACACGCTCACCGACCGGCTGACCGACCTCGGCCTGGACGTACCGCACGATCGGGTGGTGCCGCTTCTGGAGACGCTGAAGAAGCAGGGCGGGACGACCGACGCCGACATCATCCGGGAATCACGGCGGGGCGACCATTTTGGCGGCCCCTCCTAGAATGACGATCGGCGTGGGGCAAAGCCGCCCGATCACGCCGTGGACTCATGGAGGCGAATTCCGAGATGTCCGATCCCGCGGGCGGTTCCGGAAAAGATCCCCACCTGCCCAATCTGATCTTCATCACCCTCGTCCTGATGATCCTCGCCGGCGGGACCTACGCCCTGCTCGTCATCCATAACAGCGCATTCCTGGTGACCACCGGCGTGATCGTCATCGCGATCCAGATGTGGCATCCCGCCATCCAGCATCTGGCCGAACCATTACTGAATCGACTTTCTGACCGAATCGGATCATCGACCGGGCATGCCCTGAGGCGCGCCGGAAAGGGAACGGCGGCGGGCACAGCCGTCGTCATCATCGTCAGCGGTCTGATCATTTTCGAGTTGACGCATTCCGAGCCCTGTCCGCACACCGTCGAATTGCGTGTTCTCACCTCTACCGAGGGTCTCCAGGCCGCGCGTGAACTGGCCAACGGCTACATCGCGGCCACCGCACGCGAGAACGACGGTTGCGCCACCGTATTCGCCCACGTCTACGCCGCCACCACCGCGGAGGTCACCAGCCCGCTGGCCCGGAGCTGGGTCGACACCGAGAACGAGCAACCCAGCGTCAACGTGGGCACCCGTCCCGACGTCTGGCTGCCCGACTCGATGCTGGACGTTCGCAACGTCTACGACACCATCGTCAAGAACCGCACCAGGGAAACCGACGAGGCCGACGCTCAGGTCACGCCCACTACCACCGCTTCGGAAAACCCGGCTGCGGGCCTACCGGCGCCGCTGGCCTCGATCACCTCGATCGCCTCGTCGCCGATCGTGCTCGCCGGCACGAAGGCCGGCGTCACGTCCGCCGGCACCACGTCCGCCGGCAACGCCGACCAGACCCTGTCCTCGCTGGTGTCCGCCCTGATCAGCCGATCGAAGGCCACCCTGGCCGCGGCCGACCCCGGGTCCTCGGCCGCCGGGCGGCTCGCCGTCACCGCCTACCTGCACGACGCCGACGACCAGATGGTCGACACCGTCGTGGCCCGGCAGCGCCAGCAGCTCGTCTCCCGGTCCACCCCGGCCGCCACCGACGAGATCAGCCTGCTCTGCGACGCCCTGCGGCACGGCGCGGTGCCCTCCGCGGTGCTGACCAGCCTGCGTACCTGGCGCCGGCTGATGGCCCGGAAACCGCTCGGCGGCGCCGGCTGCCCGGCGGCCCCGGCCACGGCACCCGGCCTCCGCGCCGAGCCACTCGCGACGCGGGACGCCCCCGCCCTCGACCTGCCGTTCGTCCAGTTCACCTGGACCCGGGAGAACCACGATCAGCAGGCGGCCGCCGACGGCTTCCGGCACTGGCTGCTGAGCTCGGCGGGACGTGACCGGCTGGCCGGTGCGGGACTCGACCCGCCGATCGCCGGCTGCGGGAGCCTGGACCACAACCCGTGCATCCCGGACGACCTCACCGCCACCCTCAAACGGTATGACCAGGCCAAGGCCCCTGGACGGGTCCTGCTCGCGATGGACGTCTCCGGGTCGATGACCGCCCGGACCGCCGCCGGCCCGGCCCGGGCCGTGGTGGCGGCGCAAGGGGTGACCGCCACCCTCGGACAGCTCGGCGAACACGACGAGTTCGGGCTCTGGACCTTCCCCGGCCGCGACCGGGACTTCACCGAGCTCGCCGGCCTCGCGGCGGGCTCCGCGAAACAGCGGGTCACGATCGCCGATGCGCTGCGGAGGATCCGGCCCAGCGGGTCGACGCCGCTCTACGCGACGATCCTGGCGGGGATGCGGACGGTCGCGGACAGCGGGGACGCCCCGATCCGGGCGCTGGTCGTACTGACCGACGGCGACGACACGACCAGCACGCTGAGCCCGCAGCAGGCGGCCGGCGAGATCGAACGGCTGGCGGCCGGCTCGGGGCCCCGGCTCTACCTGATCGCCATCGGCGAGGCGCGATGCGAGGACGGCCCGGGCCGGACCGGCACGGGACTACACCTGTTGACCGACGCGGGCCGGGGCAGTTGCCTGCAAGCCGACACGGGGAAGGTATCGGCAATCATGGATCACATCTTCGGTACGCTGTGGAGCGGGCGATGACGGCGGACGGCGGACGCCCCCGATGGCTGGCCCGTCATCCGGGTACCTGGTTCATCATCGGCCTCCTGACCATGGGCCTCGCCCTGAAGGCGACGGGCGTGCTCGACGAGGACGAACCTTCCATCAACACCCGCTCCGAGCTGGTCGTGCTGAGCGGGGCGGACGAGAGCGCAGGCCGCCAGCGCCAGCGACTGATCGACGAGTGGAACAGCGTCCCGGGGCACGTCAAGGCCCGGTTGGAGAGCCTCTCCACGGAATCGGACGACCAGCACAGCGGGATGGTGTCGCGGGCACAGGCGTCGAATCCCACCGTCGACGTCTACAACCTCGACGCGACCTGGACCGCCGAGTTCGCCACGGCCGGCTATCTGTACCCGCTGGACTCCCCCGACGTCACCGGTTTCCTCCCCGGCCCGCTGGCGACCTGTCAGTACGACGGGAAGACCTGGGCGCTGCCGTTCAACACCGACGCGGGCCTGCTCTACTACCGCAAGCAGGTGGCGGACCGCCTGCCCCGGACCCTGCCACCGGCCCCGAACGACATCCGCTCGATGCGGGAGGCCGATCCCGCGCTGAAGGCCGGCTTCGCCACCCCGCTCTCGTCCTACGAGGGGCTGTCGGTCAGCGCGCTGGAGGCGATCTGGGCCAACGGCGGCGACGTGTACGACGAGGAGAAGGACCTCATCGTGATCGACCAGCCGAAGGCCGTCGAGGCGCTACGGCAACTGGCCGCCGCGATGAAATCGGCCGACGGTCTCCCGCCCTCCGTCGATCCGGGGTCGACCGGCTTCCAGGAGAGCACCACCCGGCAGGCCTTCCAGAGCGGCGAGGTGGCGCTGATGCGCAATTGGCCGGTGGCGTACACCGCGCTGTGGAACGCCGACCCGCCGATGCGGGACTTCGGGGTCCGGGCGCTGCCGTACGCCAGCGTCCTGGGTGGCCAGAACCTCGCGGTCTCCTCCGGCACCTGGGACCAGAAGGCGGCCCAGGAGCTGGTCGAGTTCCTCACCAGCCAGACGAGCGAACGGACCCTGTTCGAGAAGGGCGGTCTCGCGGCCACCCGGACGGCCGTCTATGACGAGCTCAAGGACACCCATCCGTACGCCGCGACCCTGCTCGACGCGCTGCGGACCGCCCGTCCGAGACCGAAGACGGCGTACTACGCGCTGTTCAGCAACACCCTCCAGGATGTGGTCACGGAGGCGCTGAACAACGACGGTGAGCTGCCCGCCGACGCGGTCGCCCGGCTCACCAACGCGGTGCACGGCCGGGTGAATTGACCGCGTCGAGCAGGCCGAGGGCGTCGGCGCGGGGCATCGGCGCGGACCGGACCGGATCGCCGAAGACGATCACCCGGGCGTCCGGGCCGGCGTCGAAGCGGGGCCACTGCGGCAGCCCCGGTCCGTTCGGGTCGCCGGTCGCCACGAACCGCGCCCACGCGTCGGCCATCACCCGGGCCAGCTCCCGGTCGGACGGGCGCCACGGCCAGTCCCGGACGTGCAGGTTGTCGCCGGTGTAGGGCAGCTCGCTCGTGTGGTATGCCCCGTACCCGGGCAGGCCGTCCGGCGGCGGGAGCAGATCGATGCCGGGCGGCAGCGGCGGCGCGACGTCGAAGCGGTACATCCAGGTCGGCGCGCCGGCGGTGGCCACGTGCGCCCGCGCCCAGCGCCACACCGGATAGACGAACCGGGTCTCGCCGACGTAGAGCCGGGCCGAACCCTCCGGATAGCAGTCCGCCAGGGCCGGCGGGACGGCGGGCGCACCGTGGGCGTAGACCGCGCCCTCGTCGGCGGTGGTGCCGACCAGCAGCGGGATCGGGGCCTGCCGCCCGGCGACGAAGACCTCCCGGGTGTCCCGGGTGATCAGCCGGCCGTCGACCACCACGCCGAGATGGGCGTCGAGCAGCAGGGACGTCGCCGGGAGCCGCCGCAGCCCGGCCAGGGACGCGTCGCCGACCGCCGCGAGCCCGGCCCGCTGCGCCTCCCGCTGGTCGAGCATCGGGCCCTCGGCCCGGAAGATGCCGGAGGAGCTCTGGCCGATGGCCGCGCGGAACAGGCCGCGCGCGGCGGGCGCGGCCATCAGGTGGGTCACGATCGCGGCGCCCGCGGAGTTCCCCGCAAGGGTCACCTTCGCCGGGTCACCACCGAACGCGGTGATCTCCCGCCGCACCCACTCCAGCGCGGCGACCACGTCGAGCAGGCCGTAGTTGCCGGAGGCGCCGAGCTCGTCCTCCTCGGCGAGTTCGGGGTGGGCGAGGAAGCCCAGGGCGCCCAGTCGCATGTTGACGGTGACGACCACGACGCCCCGGCGGGCCAGCGCCGCTCCGTCGTGGATCTCCTGGCCGCCGTGGCCGAACCGGTGCGCGCCGCCGTGCAGGAAGACCATCACCGGGAGTCGCGCCCCCTCGAACGGGTCCGGGGTCCAGACGTTGAGGTAGAGACAGTCCTCGCTCATCACCAGCGCTCCGCGGTCGGCGAAGTTCGTGTGCCACATGACACTGGCCCGGTCGGGTTGCGGCTGGACCGGTGCCGGGCCCGGGTCGTACGCGAAACGCGCCTCCGGCCACGACGGAACCGGGAGCGGCGGCCGCCAGCGCAACGCACCGACCGGCGGAGCCGCGTACGGGATGCCCCTGGCGGCGACGACGCCGTCGAGGCGGCGGCAGAGCAGCTCCCCGGAGCCGATCCGAATGCGCATGGAAACCTCCAAGTGCCGACACTTCGTGCGCACATTAGCCGAGAAGTTCCCCAGGAGCACGGATACAGCTAGGCTAATGTCGACAGAAGGGCAGACAGAAAGGAAGGCCGATGACCTCCTACCTGATCACGAACGCCCGTGTCTTCGACGGGAGCGGCGCCCCCGCCGAGCACGCCGACGTGCTGGTCGAGAACGATCGCATCATCATGGTGGCCGACCGGATCGAAACCGGACCGGACACACGGGTGATCGACGGCGCCGGGTGCGTGCTGACGCCCGGGCTGATCGACGGCCACGCCCATCTCGGCTTCGGCTCCTCGGTCGAGCACGTCTCGGACCGCACCGAGCCGGACGAGGAGAAGGTGCTGCTCACCGCGCACTGCGGCCGGGTACTGCTCGATCACGGCTTCACCAGCGCGTACTCCGGCGGCAACCGCCTGCCCGGCGCCGAGGTCGCGGTGCGCAAGGCCTTCGCCGAGGGCTGGATGCCCGGCCCGCGCTTCCGCGCGGCCTCCTGGGAGGGCAGCGCCGGCATGGTCTCCCCCGGACAGTACGACTTCCCCGGTACCGACGTACGCCCCTCCGACCCGCAGTCGGTGGCCGATTTCGTCAGCGCGATGGCGGACCGCGGCGTGGACATCGTCAAGCTGAGCCTGACCGGCGAGAGCGCGGTCGTCGAGGGGACCTCCCGGGTCCTGCAGTTCCACCCGGAGGAGCTCGCCGCGGCGGCCGCGACCGCGCGCGAGCGGGGCGTCTGGCTGACCGCGCACGCGCACTCGGCCGAGGCGATCACGATGGCCGTCGAGCACGGCATCCGGGCGATCTACCACGCCACGTTCGCCGACCAGACCGCGATCGACGCCCTCGCCGCAGCCCGCGACCGGGTCTTCGTCGCGCCGACGCCCGGCATCATCTGGGCGCACCTGCACGACATGGAGCATCCCCCGACCGAGGGAATGGAGACCCAGGAGACCTTCGAGAGCATCTGCCGGGTGGCACCCGAACTCCACAAGCGCGGGGTCCGGCTGGTGATCGGCGGGGACTACGGTTTCGGCTTCAACCCGATCGGCCGTAATGCGCGCGATCTGCGCCTGTTCGTGGAGTGGTTCGGGCTCAGCCCGGCCGAGGCGCTGCGGTGCGCCACCGAGTTCGGCGGGCAGCTCATGGGCCTCGGCGACGAGCTCGGGCTCATCCGTCCGGGTTACCTCGCCGACCTGCTCCTGGTCCGCGGGGACCCGACCACAGACATTACGCTCATGCAGGATCCGGCGAACTTCGCGCTGATCATGGCGGGTGGGCGCGTACACAAGCTTGATCCTTCGTGACCTTGATCTTTCGTGACATCGCGGCACCGGCCTGAGCGTCTGGTCCGTGCCGCTCGATCGCCAGCCACACAGACGGGAATAGAATGAGCGACAACGCGTCCCACGAGCTGACCCGGCTCCTCAAGCTGGAGGAGCGGCGCGAGCCCGCGGTGGCGCAGGTGGCGATCTGGGTGGGGCTCGGCATCGTCGAGGGACGCCTGCGCCCCGGCCAGGACCTCAACTCGGTCGACCTCGCCAACCGCTTCCAGAGCAGCCGCACGCCGGTCCGCGAGGCGCTGATGCTGCTCGAGTCGGAGGGCCTGGTCGAGATCCGTGCCCGCAAACGCCCCCGGGTCGCGTCCTTCACCCCCGAGCGAGTTCAAGAGATCTATTTCGTACGCCGCCACCTGCTCGCCCTGATGGGATCCCTGGTCACCCAGCGCGTGACGGACGAGGAGCTCGCCGACCTGCGCCTGCGGCTGGACCGGATGCTCGCCTCGGCGGACGCCGGTGACGTGGACGCCTACTTCTGGGGCCACGTCGACCTGCAGGGCCGTCTCCTGGCCATCTCCGGCAACCAGATCCTCGCCGGCATCCTGGACACGCTCGCCCTGCGCACCCTGGTGCTGCGGCACGCCTCACTGGCCCGCGAGGGCCGCCTCAAGGCCTCCGCCGCCGACCAGGTCCGCATCATGGACGCGATCGCCTCCCGCGACGGCGAGCTGGCGTCGATCCTGCTCTCCCGCGCCACCGACGCCGCCCTGTCCGCGATCGATCTCTCCGCCCTGACCCCCACCGACGTCTAGGTGCCTGGTGTTGAACGCCTAATTGATCTCCGGGAGGGGGTCTTCCTGACCATCCTCCGCCGCCGTTCGGCCGCGAGTGGCCGACACAGCCGTGTTTTTTCCACTACGCGCCGCGATGGCGCCGTTTAACACCAGTCACCTAGCGCCCGGGCGGGGTTCGCCACGAACACCGCCCGCGCCACCGCGGCGCCCAGCTCCGACTCCACCCGCTCGCGAAGACCGCCGGCCAGGAACGGCATCCCCGGGCCGTCCGCACCGGAGCGCGCCGCCGTCGTCACCGTGTCGCCACCCAGCAGGATCCGGTCCGCGTGCCCGGCCTCGGCGAGGGCGGCGATCGAGCCCAGCAGCCGCCAGTCGGTGGCGTGGTGCGCGCGGGACGGCCCGTCGAAGGCCAGATACGCGCCGGCCTCGGCGGCCCGCCGGTGGATCGCGGCGTCCGGGAACCGGTGCAGGTGCCCGAGGATCACGCTGCCCGGCGGTACCCCGCGTGATCCGCAGAGCAGGTCGAGGACGTCGAGGGCGCCGGTGCCGCCCTCAAGGTGCACCCCGATCGGCGCGCCGGTCGCGTGGTGCGCCTCGGCGGCGGCGGTCATCACGTGCCGGGCGTACGCGTCCAGGCCGTGGAACGACCCGGCGACCTTGATCAGCCCGGCGCGGACCGGGGCCTCGGTCAACTCGTACACGAAGATCTCGGCCAGCCGGTCCCACACCCGGGCCGTCCGGGCGGGGTCGTAGTGCCGCGCCTGGTGCAGGCCGGTGGCGGCGACGAGGTGCACACCGGAGCGCCGCGACAGTCCCGGCAGCTCGGCGATCCGGCGGCCCATCCCCCAGGGTGTCCACTGGATCACCGCGGACCCACCGCGCGCGGCGAAGGCGTCCAGCTCACCGGCCGCGGCCTCGACGTCGTCCAGCTCCTGCCCGGGCAGCGCCGCCGAACGGAGGAACAGGTGGTCGTGGGCATCGCAGACGCCCAGCTCCTCCCCCGGGATGTCGCCGAGGACGGTACGGATCACCGCTCGGCCCCGTCCAGCACGGCAGTGGCGACCCGCAGCCCCGCGAGAGCCTTGGGCACGCCGATGTAGGGCGCGAGGTGGACGAAGACCTCGGCGATCTCGGTCCGCGTCAGCCCGACCCGGAGACCGGTCAGCACGTGACCGCGCAGCTGCGGATCGACCCCGCCGACGGCGGTCAGCGCGGCCAGGTTGACCAGCTGCCGATCCCGGAGCGACAGGCCGTCGCGCTGGTAGGTGCCGCCGAACAACGCGGTGACGACCCAGTTCGACTGCGGCGCGGTCTGGTTGAACCTGCTCGCCACCCGGGGTCGCACCTTCAGCGCCGCCCCGGTGGAGCGCCTGGCCACCCCCGGGCTGCTCGCCTCCTGGCTGGAGAGATGCGAGCTGGTGCCGGTGACCGCTCCCGACCAGGACGACCTGGACCACTTCCACCGGGTACGCGAAACGCTCCGGTCCCTGGCACTGGCGACGGTGGACGAGCAGGCGCCACCGGCCGAGGCCGTCGCCGGGCTGGCCGATTTCCTCGCGGAGCACGACGACCCGGTCCGCCTCATCGCCGGGGACCGGCTGCACCGCGAGGCTCCGGCGTCGGCCGGGCACGCCCTCGCCCGGATCGCCCGGCAGGCGGTGGATCAACTGACCGGCGCGGACCGGCGCGCGCTGAAGGTCTGCCCCGAGCACGACTGCCGCGGCGTCTTCATCGACCCCCCGGGCCGCCGCCGCTGGTGCCCCTCCCCCGCCTGCGCCAGCCGGGGCCGCGTCCGCGCACTCCGGGCCCGGCGCACCGCCGAGGAGCAGTGACCGGCCGGCCGCCGGGGCTGGTCCCGCCGGCCTGTTCGAGACGCGTATGCCGGCAGCCCGTCCCGGGGTGAGGGGGTGGCCGCCGTCGCGTCAGCCCTGTTTCACACGGCCTGCGGCGCCGCGGTCCGGCGATCCCGGTGCGGTCAGGCGGGGCTGCCGACGATGCCGTGGCCGCGGATCTGGCCGAGCACGTGGGTGCGCAGCTCGGCGAAGCGCGGGGTGGCCCGCGTGGTCATCTGGTCGCGGTCCGGGCCCAGGTCGATCGGGAGGTCCTCGATCACATGGGTCGGCGTGCCGGCCACCACGACCACCCGGTCGGAGAGGTAGACCGCCTCGTCGATGTCGTGGGTGACCACCACGACCGTGATGCCCAACTCGCGGCGGAGCCGGAGGACGAGGTCCTCCAGCTCGAAACGGGCCTGCGCGTCGACCGAGCCGAACGGCTCGTCCATCAGCAGGATCGGGGAGCGGTACGCGATGGCCCGCGCGATCGCCGCCCGCTGCTGCATGCCACCGGAGAGCTGTCCCGGGTACTTGTCGCCGACCGCGCCGAGCCCGACGGCCTCCAGGCACTCCTGCGCGCGGGCGGTCCGCTCGGCCCTGCGCACGCCCATGCCCTCCAGGGGGAAGGCCACGTTGTCGCGGACCCGCATCCACGGCAGCAGGGATCCGCGGTAGTCCTGGAACACCACGGCGATCTCGGCCACCGGCGCCGTGACCACGTGTTCGCCCAGGTGGACGGTGCCGGCGGTGGGTGGGCGCAGGCCGGCGAGGCAGCGCAGCAGCGTGGTCTTCCCGGCGCCGGACGGGCCGACGATGCAGACGAACTCGCCGGGGTCCACCGTGAGGCTCAGCCCGCGCAGCACCTCGTGCGTGCCGTACGTCATCCCGACGCCGGAAACCACCAGAGACGAAGTCATAAAACCACTCTACTGTCGACACTATGCACCATTCAAGGCCTCCACAAACCCTTGACGCCATCAATCTGTCGACAGTACGGTCAGCCGTGATGAGACTGGGGTCACATCTAAAGGAAGGAAAGCCATGCGGGTCCGCTCCTCCATAGTCACCCTCGCCGTCCTCCTCACGGCACTCTCCGGCTGCGGCGACAAGGACGCCACCGAGACCACCGCCGACGGCCTCACCAAGATCACGGTGTTGCGGTCGAACGGCGCGACCTTCGAGGGCCTCTACATCGCTCAGGACCAGGGATATTTCAAGGAGGCCGGCCTCGACGTCACCATCAAGGCCGGCGCCGCCGACACCTCACAGAACGTGCCCTCCGTCCTCAACGGCGAGGCCCAGTTCGCGATGACCGACTCGGCCGGTGTGCTCAAGGCCGTGGCCCAGGGCATCCCGGTGCGCACCGTGATCCAGATCCAGGCGTCCGAACCGGACGCCGCCGTCAGCGACGGCGTACTGGTGCCGAAGGGTAGCAAGATCACCTCGGCGAAGGACCTGGCCGGGAAGAACGTCGGGCTGCCCGCCCTCGGCGGCAACGTCCAGATGATCACGCAGTACGCCGTGGAGAAGGCCGGCGGCGACCCGAAGAGCATGAACCTGGTCGCGCTACCCACCGCCTCGCTCCAGGACGCCGCCACCAAGGGCCAGGTCGACGCGATCTCCACCTTCGCGGCGTACTACGACGGCGCCAAGGCGGCCGGCTTCACCGCGATCGGCAACGGCTCCAACGACTTCCCCGGCATCCCGCAGGCGCTGCTCTTCGGAAGCGACGAGTGGCTCAACGGGCACAAGGCCGCCGCGAAGGGCTTCGTCGAGGCGATGACCAAGGCCTTCACGTACGCCAACGCGCACGTCGACGACATCCGGGCGGTCGACACGAAGTACACCCAGATGGACGCGGAGACCATCAAGAACCGCACCATCCAGACGTTCAACCCGACGTTCCGCAAGGACCAGGTCACCCTGGCCGCGCAGAAGATGTACGACTACGGCATCGTCACCACCCAGATCGACATGGACAAGGTGTTCTGGACGGGTACCCCGGTCCAGTGATGCGCCGAACGCTGTTCCTCGTCGTGGTCCTCTGTGGCTGGGCCGCCGTACACGCCGCCGGCGTGGTCACGGACGACGCCCTGCCGGGACCGCTCGGGGTGCTCCGGGTCCTCGGTGCCGATCTCGGCACCGGGGACTACTGGTCCGCGATCGCCGACACGCTGCGGTCGGCCGCGGGCGGGCTGCTCGCCGCGATCCTGATCGGCGTCCCGATCGGGCTGGCGACCGGCACCTGGGCGTTCGCCGAGAGGTCGACCCGGCTGCTCACCGAGGTGGGCCGGTCGTTCCCGGTCATCGCCGTGCTCCCGGTGATGCTGCTGATCATGGGTTCGTCGCTGGAGATGAAGGGCGTCGTCGTCTTCATCGCCTGCCTCTTCCCGCTGATCATCCAGGCCCAGTACGGCGCCCGCAGCGTCTCCGAGGCGATCGAGGAGACGGCGATGGCGTACCGGATCCCGCGGCTGCTGCGCTATCGCAAGGTGGTGCTGCCGGCCGCGGCCCCGTCGGTGATGACCGGGATCCGGCTGGCGTCCACCATGGCCGTGCTGGTCTCGGTCGGGGTCGAGGTGCTGACCACGGTCCCGGGCATCGGGCACGTCGTGGTGCAGAGCCAGCAGGACGGCAACGCGGAGAACGCGTTCGCCTACATCTTCACCGCGGGCGCGATCGGCTACGCCATCAACCGGCTGTCGCAGTACGCCGAACACCGCCTGCTGAGCTGGAGGACCGTGTGAAGAATCTGCTGACCCAGCTCTGGCTGCCGGTCCTGGTGCTGCTCACCCTCGGGCTCGCCACGGCCGGCAGCACGTCGTTCTACTTCCCGCCCTTCACCGACGTACTCGTGACGCTCTGGACCGACCTGACTCAGGGCACGCTCCTGCACGACCTGCTGTTCAGCATGCGCAACGTGCTGGCCGGGCTGGCGATCGCACTGCTGGCCGGCGTGCTGCTGGGCATCCTGATCGGGGAGAGCGACGGACTGCGCGAGGCCGCCCAGCCGTTCCTGGACTACATGCGGGCGACGCCGATGGTCGCGTTCGTCCCGGTGATCATCCTGACCTTCGGCATCGGCTCGGCGCCGAAGGTCTTCCTGATCGCGCTCGCCGCCACGTGGCCGATTCTGCTCAACACCGTCAGCGGGGTGCACGGCATCTCCCCGGCGGTCCGCGAGTCGGTCCGGGCGTACCGGATCCCGGCGGTCCTGCGCCTGCGCCGGGTGCTGCTGCCGGGCGCGCTGCCGCAGATCTTCGCCGGGATCCGGATCTCGCTCTCCGTCTCGGTGGTCATGATGATCGTCGGGGAGATCTACGGCTCACCGGAGGGCCTGGGCCACTTCGTGCTGCACGCCGGCACGTCCTTCCAGGTGAAGGACGTGTGGGCGGGCACGCTGCTGATCGGGGTGATCGGTTACCTGATGACGCTGGTGCTCATCGCGATCGAGCACGCGTCGCTCGGATGGTACGAGCGTACGCGGTAGTCGACTCCTCGGGACGCATGTAGGTGTGGAAACGACGGTCCGGGTCGTAGGTGGCCCGGACCTTCTCCAGCCGCTCCGCCTGCTCCGGCCGCAGTCCCTGATCCCAGCGGTCGGCGAGGTTGTTGTCCGAGAACTGCAGGCCCCGGGAGTGCTCCTGGATCCGTTCCAGTGGTGCCGACGTCCACGACTCCATCGCCAGGTCCTCGGCCGGGTCCGTCCAGCCGGCGTTCGGCGACAGATAGACCTCCCCCTGCGCAGACCAACAGGCGTTCTCCCGTACGGGAAAACTCCCCCACACCATCCACAGGACGAAACTGTGCCCCGGCGGTACGGTCTCGTTCAGCTCACGGGCGAGCGGGACGCTCTCCGGGCCGTCGAGCCAGACACCATCCAGCGACCAGCGCATCCCCTGCGGGTTGAGCGCGTCCGCGAGGTCGTAGAGCCCCGGGACCGTGATCGGCTCGTTCACGGTCGAGCCGAGGGCCCAGTTCCGGAACGGCGCGCCCTCCAGATAGGCCAGCGAGCCGGTCTCCCCGAACGCGGTCGCGGTGAGCATGGCGTGCCGGGAGGTGACCTTCGCGGAGATCTCCACCTCGCGGGGCAGGTGGTCGAGCGCCTCTCGCGTGAAGGCCAGCACCTCCTGGTGCATCGAGGCCGGATAGCGGTGCACGGTGCGGCGGATCGCCTCCGGGTGCGGGTGCAGCCGCAGGTGGAAGCGGGTGACCACGCCGAAGAAGCCGGGACCACTCCCCCGGACCGCCCACATCAGGTCCGGGTGGGACTCGTCGGTCGCGTGGACCAGACTGCCGTCGGCGAGCACCACGTCGACGGCCTCGATGCTCAGGCAGGCGGGGCCGAGCGCGCGGGAGTTCCAGCCGTAGCCGCCGCCGAGGATGAACCCGCCGATCCCGACCGTCGGCGCGTGACCGGTCGGGAAGAACCAGCCGTGCTCGCTGACCGCACGATAGATGTCCGGCCCCTTGGCGCTCGGCTGGACCCGTGCGGTCGATCCGTCGACCGTGATCTCCGTCAGGTGCGACAGGTCGAGCAGCATGCCGCCGTCCCGGATCCCGTTACCCACCCAGCTGTGGCCGCCCGACCGGATGCCGATCGTCAGATGGTGGGTGGCCGCGTACCGGACCGCGTCGACGACGTCGCGCTCCTCGTGGGCGACGACGATCACCTCGGGGTGGCGGTCCGGCTTCCGGGCGTTCCAGACCGCAGCCTTCCGGAGCGTCTCGTAGTCGGCCTCGCCGCGGCGTACGTGCCTCATGCCGCGGTCACCCCGCCGTCGATGGAGAAGTTCGCCCCGGTCACCCAGCGGGCCTCGTCCGACGCGAGATAGACGGCGCACCAGGCGATGTCGTCGGGAACACCCAACCTTCCCACCAGCGTACGGGCGATGAGCGCCTCGGCCTTCGGACCCCTCAGCGCTCCGGCGGCCGCCGTGGCCGAGGTCTGCACCATGCCCGGCGCGATCGTGTTGGCGCGGATGCCGTACGGGCCGCCCTCGACGGCGAGCTGGCGGGTCATCGAGAGCACCGCGCCCTTGCCCGCGCAGTGCGCCACCATCGCCATCTGCCGGCTCGCCCGGAACGAGTTCACCGAGGCGAAATTGATCACCGACGCGTTGCCCGCCGCCTTGAGCAGCGGCCACGCCTCCCGGCACGCGAGGAAGACCAGGTCCACCTCGCCCGCGATGGTCGGGCGCCACTGCTCCTCGAAGTCCATCTCGTCCACCGGTGCCATGTGCGGCTCGATCGCGGCCGCGTTGACCAGGATGTCCGCGCGACCGTAGCGCTCGTCGGCGGCCTGGACGAACCGTCGTACGTCGGAAGGGTCCGTCAGATCGATCGGCGCCAGCACCTCGACGCCCTGCTCGGCCGTCCTCTTCGCCCGGTCCTCGTCGATGTCGCAGCCGAGCACGAACGCGCCCTCGGCGGCGAACCGGAGAGCGATGCCCTGACCGATTCCGGACCCCACACCCGTGACCAGGGCGACCTTGCCCTCGAGGCGGCCGCTCATCGGGAGGCCTTCTTCCGGCAGCCGCTGAGGAACCCGAGGACCGTGTCGTTGAAGATCTGCGGGCGCTCCCAGAAACCGCTGTGCCCGCTCTCGTCGAAGATCACCATCCGCGCCTTCGGGATCTTGGCGGCGATCTCGCGCAGCATGGCCGGCGGGGTGTAGAGGTCGCCGTCGCCGGTCGCGAGCAGGATCGGCGTGCTCAGCGCGGCGAGGGCGGCCGCGGTCACGGTGATGTCGGACTGGCGTACCGAGGAACCGGTGGCGTGCGCCGCCCATGCGGCCGCACCGTCCGGATCGGCCGCGCGGTACGACGGACCGAGCTCCTGGAACGTCACCGGGAGATCGCTCCAGCCCTCCGGCCGCAGCGCGTTGCTGCGGGTCACGTAGTCCGCGTCGCCGTTGGTGATGAGACTGCAGGTCAGCGCCAGGCTCGCGATCCGGTCCGGGTGCGTGATGGTGTACGCCGCGGAGAGGATGCTGCCGGCCGCGGTGCCCACGAGATGAAATGTCGACAGTCCGAGCTGGTCGGCGAGCGTGTTCAGGTCCGCGACGGCCGACCCGGTCGCGGTGGTGTCCCCCGCGTCCGAGTTGGCGTAGCCGCGCCGCGAATAGCCGATCACCCGGTAGCCCGCCGCCGCGAAGACCGGCTGCTGGTAGCCCCAGACCGTGCCGGCGGTGGAGCCGGCGTGCATCAGGACGACGGGTTCGCCGGTGCCGCCGGTGTCCCAGTACCAGAGCTCCCCCGACCCGAACGAGACCCTCCCCTCGACGGCCGGCGCCTGCTCGGGAACCGGAATCGGCACGATCCCGCCGGTATCCCCGCTCCTGTCACCGCTCTGGGCGCCGCTCCGCTCGCGGCTTTTCACGGCGGCCGTCGCCGGTGCGCTCCCGGCGACGACGGCTCCGGCGGCCAGGCCGAGCGCAAGCACGCCCCGCCGCCCGATGGTTGATCCGGACATAGATGACCTCCTGGGAGAGAGGCAACGGGAAGGCCGCTGGGCGCCAGTTAGCAGAGTGTCGACAGATTTGGCCTCACCGCGCGCCCTGTGGCGCGACCATAGCATTCAGGCCGTACAAGTGTCGACATTAAGCCTCTATCCCGAGGACCTCCAGCTCGACCGTCGCGGTGTCCCCGGCATCGAGCCTCTCGGCCCGCCGAACGCTCTTCTTGATCGGCAACACGAAGGCGCCACGGCCGCTGTCCGGAAATATCGAGGTATTCCAGCTCGACGTCCCGACACGCACCCGCACCCGCACCGACCCGAACCCGCGGCGCATCCCACCGGTCCGCTCCCTGATCTCCTCCGACACCCCCACGGGAAGACTGACGAACGTCCAGCTCTCCTCCCGGCGCGCTTCCCAGACCCACAGCTCCGCCGCAAACTCCACGATCACGCCGTCCAGCCTGCCACCGTCCCCTTCCCGGCCGGCGGTCACGGGTCAGTCGGAGCGCCCGAGGCGCCCCGGACCGCCAGCCCGCCGATACGTGCGCCGGCACCAACGGGAGACAGCCGTGCGCGCCGCCGCCCTGGCGTGGGCGGCAGCGCGCGACGATACGGTGCGATGGGCGTACCGGAGAAGGGGTTCAAGCAGTTCGCAGGGCCTCCGTGGGTGCCATCCGGGCGGCGCGCAACGCCGGGTAGAGGCCCGCGATCGTGCCGACCAGGATCGCGGCGGCCAGACCCGCGGCGGCCGACCACTGCGGGACGATCGGCTGCCAACCCCGGTTCTCGGCCAGGATCACCGTGACCACCGCGCCCAGCAGCACCCCCACGGCACCGCCGACCGCGCCCAGCAGCACCGACTCGACGACGAACTGGGCGGCGACGTGTGTCCGCGCCGCCCCCAGCGCCCGCCGCAACCCCACCTCGCCCCGGCGCTCCAGGACCGAGATGACCATGACGTTGGCGATGCCGATGCCGCCGACCAGCAGCGCCACCGCGCCCAGGCCCAGGAAGAGCGAGGTCGTCGCGTCCGAGACGGCGATGCGGGCGGTGAGCACGTCCGACGGGTTGCTGACCTGAACCCGGCTCGGCGACTCCGGATCGGCGGCCCGCGACAGCATCGTGGCCACCTGGGTGGTGCGATCCGTTTCGGTCCGGACGTAGACGCGCGTCGGGTGGCCGTCATAGCCGAAATCGGTCGTCGCCGTGTCGACGCCGATCAGCGCGGCGCGGTCGATCTCCGGGGCCAGCTCGACCGGGCGGAGGATACCGACCACCACGTACCAGTAGTCGCCGATCAGGATCCGGGTATCCGGGCCGACGTCGGCGACACCCAGGGTGGTGGCCGCCTGGTAGCCGAGGACCACGACCGGGTAGCGCCCGGTCTGCGCGGCGACGAACACCCCCTTGAGCAGGGAGGCGTCCAGCGTGGTCAGCAGGGACGTGTCGGTCGCTCGCGTGACGATGCCGCCGCCCCCGTGACGGGGCATCCTGTCGTTGCGATAGACCGCCACGTCCCCGAGTTCCGCGGTCGCCGAGGCGGAGAGCACCCCTTCGGTACGCGCGACCGACGTACCCGCCGTGGCCGGCAACTGCTGCTCCCGATCGCCGTGCGGGTCGGCGCTGGCCACGGTGAGCAGGTTGGTGCCGAGACGATCGAGGTCGGCCAGCACCTGGGCCTGGCTGGAGCGGGTGACGCCGAGCACGGCGACCATCGCGGCGATGCCGATCGCCACGCCCAGCACCGAGAGCGCGGCGCGGGTCGGCCGGGTGCGCAGGCCGATCGTGGCGACCGGGATCACGTCGGCGAGTCGCAGGCGGGAACGCTCGCTCATGACACGATCCGCCCGTCACGTACGGTGATCCGCCGCTGCGCCGACGCGGCCACGTGATCGTCGTGGGTGATCACCACGATGGTGGTCCCGGCGCGGTTGAGCTCCCGGAGCAGCTCCAGGATGGAGTCGCCGGTGGCCGAGTCCAGGTTGCCGGTCGGCTCGTCGGCGAAGAGCACCGCCGGGCGCCCGATCAGCGCGCGGGCGATCGCCACGCGCTGCCGCTCGCCGCCGGAGAGCAGCCGGGACCGGTGGTGGATCCGGTGGCCCAACCCCACCCGCTCCAGCGCCTCCTCGGCGGCGGCCCGGCGCTGCCCGGCGGGCACCCCGCGATACAGCAGGCCGGTGGCCACATTGTCCCGGGCGGTGGCGTGTTCGAGCAGGAAGAACTGCTGGAAGACCACGCCGAGCCGGTGCGCCCGCAGCCCGGCGAGCTGCCGGTCGCTGAGCTTCTCCAGCGCCTCGCCGGCCACCCGGACACTGCCGGACGTCGGCCGGTCCAGCCCCGCGGCCAGGTTGAGCAGCGTGGTCTTGCCGGAGCCGGAGGGCCCGACCACGGCGACCAGCTCGCCGTCACGTACCGTGAGATCCACGCCGCGCACCGACTCCACCGGCGGGCTTCCCGGGTACGTCCGGCGCACCTCGACGAGTTCCAGGGCGGCGCTCATTCCTGCGGCACCTCCACCCGGTCACCCGCCGCGACGTCCCCGGAGATCTCCACGGTGCCGGTGGCGTCGTCGAAGATCCCCGGCTCCACCCGCGCATACGTGCCATCGGCGAGCCTCACCCGGTAACCGCCGTCCGGGCTGGCCAGCAGCGCGGAGACCGGCACCGTCAGCACGTTCTCGTGCACCTCCGAGGCGAGCGTGAGCTGCGCCGACGCCTGATCCAGATCGGCCGTGCCCTTGGGGACGGTCACCCCGATGATCAGCTCGACGGTGGCCGGCTCGCTGTTGCCCTCCTGATCGGTCTCGGACGTGGCGACCTTCCCGACCCTCAGCACCTTCCCCTCCAGCGGCTTGCTGCCGGGCAGCGTGACGGACACCTTGTCGCCGACCTCGACCTGTCCCTGCTTGTCCGCGGTCAGCTCCGACGTGATCACCCGGCCGGTCCCGGTGCCGGTCAGCACCCCCTGGTCCTGGTGCACGGAGGTGCCCACGGTGCCCTCCACCGTGCTGATCCGGATCGGTCCTTTCAGGAAGACCACACTTCCTAAAACCAATGTCCCCGTACGATCGGAGTACGCCAGACCCCACTTCTTCTGGAGACGCCGGACAGCGGCGGCGGTGGCCGCGGTGTACCGGGTGTCCACGGTCATCTCGTGGTCGGGGTCCATGCCCAGCGCCCGGAGATTGCGCTCCAGCTGCCGGACGTCCTCGCCCCTCGCGCCGATCTCCAGATCCTGATGCGCCGGGACCACCCCGAGCAGCAGGTGGACCGCCTCGCCGTCGACCCGGTACAGCACCCCGCCCCGGTTCACCGTGGTACCGGCAGCGGCGGCGCCGGTCAGAATGCCGCCGCGGCCCTGGTGGTAGACCGCGTACGAGCCGCCGAAACCGTACGTCCCGGCGAGCCGGAACCGCTCGCTGACCGTGCCCTTCACGACCTCCGCGGTGCTGGTCGGCACCTCGCTGGCGCTCGCCGGGGTGGCCGGCGTCGCGGTGAGGGTGTACCCGGTGACCAGCACCCCGGCGACCAGGGCCACCCCGGTCACCGAGCCGGTGGCCACCCGCCAGCCGCGTCTCATCGGGCGATCCCGACCGGACCGTCCCAGTACTGCCGGCACTTCTCGACGACCTCCTTGGCGGGCTTCATGGTCTCCGCCTGCTCCTTCGAGATCGGGAACTTGCCCTCGGCGTTCGGGTCCGGCCACTCGGGGTAGCCGTTCTCCCGCAGGCACTGGGCGAACCTGGTCAGCGCCGGTACGTCCGCCGGACCGACCTCCTTCACCTGCGCGTCGCCCTCGTCGTCCTCGACGGCGCCCTGCGGAAGCGTGTCCCAGAGGTCCTGGCACGCCGCCTTGGCCGTCTCCACCTGCTCGTCGGTGTACTTGGCCTCCATGGCCTCCTGCGCGCTCTCGTCCAGCTTCAGGTGACCGGAGTCGACGTACGGGTCCGGCATGTCGGGGATGCCGTTGTCGCGCATGCACTGCACGATCTGCTTGCCGAGGGTGAGCAGGTCGGCGTCGGACATCGCGCTCGCCGTGGGGGACGCGCCGCCCGCCTCGGCGTTGCCACCGCAGGCGGCCAGGGCGCCGAGCAGCAGCGCCGGAACGAGGTATGTGACAACGTTGAATCTCATGCCGGTCAGAGTCGTCGCGGCGGAACCCCGATTCGTCCGCGCGCGGTCGCATCTTCACCGACCACGGTATGACCACGGTCGTACGCGAGCGTCATACCGTGGTCCGACGGCAGGACGGTCCGACACGCATAGACTCAGGTCATGCCGTGGATCGATGAGCTTTACCGCCGGGTCCGGGCCCGCTGGTGGCTCATCACCGACGTCGCCCTGACCGTCATCCTCACCGTCCTCACCCTGTCGTATGCGGACAGCGACAAGGACGGCCCGTGGCTCGTGTTCGCCGTGCCGATGGTGCTGGGCCTGCTCGTCCGCCGCCCGTGGCCGCTGGCCGCGCTGATCATGACGGTCGTGGGGGCGCTCGGCCACCACCTGACCGACTTCTCCGGTGCCGAGCCGCTCGACCTGGCCGTGCCGATCACGCTCTTCACCCTGGCCGACGCGGATCACCTGCGGCGGACGGCGACCCGGGCGTTCGCCGTCCTGATCGCCCTCGTCGTGCTGCTGAGCGTGCCGCAGCCGTTCCTGCACCCGGAGAAGGCCACCTCGGTCGCCCGCACCGAGCGGGTGCTCAAGCGGAACGCCCTCCCGGTGCTGCCGATCGGCCCCGTCGCCCGCGCCGTCGAGCCGCCGGACGAGGTGGAGGAGACCAGCACCCGGATCTTCGCGACGGTGTGGCGCTCCGCCGGACTGATCTTCCTGCTCGGCTTCGCGTTCCTGCTCGGCGCCAACACCCGGGGCCGCCGGCTGCACCTGCGGACGCTGGAGCAGCGCGCCACCGACCTGGAGCGCGAGCAGCGGCAGCGGGTGGCGCTGGCGACCGCGGCCGAGCGGGCCCGGATCACCCGCGAGCTGCACGACGTGGTGGCACACGGGCTCTCGGTCATGGTGGTCCAGGCGCAGGGCGGCGCGGCGGCCCTGCGCCGGCATCCCGAGCGGACCGAGACGGCCCTGCAGAACGTGATCACCACCGGTCGCTCCTCGCTGGAGGAGATGCGCCGCCTGCTCGCCGTCGCCCGCCAGGACCCGGCCGCCGACCCGGAGCTGGCCCCGGCCCCGGGCGTCGAGGCCCTCCCGGACCTGGTCGACACGATCCGCGCGGCCGGCACCCCGGTCACGTTCGCGGTCGAGGGCGACCCGATCCCGCTGCCCGCCGCGCTGGACCTCTCGGCGTACCGCATCGCCCAGGAGGCCCTGACGAACACGCTGAAGCACGCCGGCACCGGCGCCCGCGCCACGGTCCGCCTGGGCTTCCACCCCGACCACGTGGAGATCGAGATCAACGACACCGGCGCACGCCCGCGCCCCTCGCCCCGAAAGCCGGCCCCCGCAGCCACCGCCCCACATCGGCCCAACACCCCGACAGCACCCCAGCGCTCAGCAGCCCCCAACCCGGCAGCCCTCAGCCCGGCAGCCCTCAGCCCGGCAGCCCTCAACCCGGCAGCCCTCAACCCAGCGCTCCTCAGCCCGTCAGTCCAGTCACGATCCGCCGAACCGCAGAGAGCCCACGGCTCGGTGGCCACGTCATCGAGCGACGTGGCCGACCTGGCACGCGACCTCGCGAACCCGGCGCTGTCGGACGAGCCCGGCCGAACGCACGGACTGGGCAGGGCAAACGAACCGGACTGGGCGGACGAGCCGGGACGGGCGAACGGGAACGGGTTGCGCGGGATACGGGAGCGGGTCGGGCTGCTCGGGGGCGAGCTGAGCGCGGGACCTGTGGCGGCGGGCGGATTCCGGGTGTGGGCCGTGCTCCCGCTGAGCCCGTGAGCATCCGGGTCGTGCTCGTCGACGACCAGGTGCTGGTCCGGACCGGGTTCCGGATGATCCTCGACGAGACCGACGACATCGACGTGGTCGGCGAGGCCGGTGACGGGGCCGCCGCGCTGGAGGTGACCGCGCACACCCGGCCGGACGTGGTGCTCATGGACGTACGGATGCCCGGCATGGACGGGATCACCGCGACCCAGCGGATCCGCGCGCTCAGCCCGGCGCCCCGCGTGATCATCCTGACCACGTTCGACCTGGACGACTACCTCTTCTCCGGTCTGCGTGCCGGGGCCAGCGGATTCCTGCTCAAGGACACCCTGGCGGCCGACCTGGTCGCGGCGGTCCGCGTGGTCGTCTCCGGTGAGGCGGTCACCGCGCCGACCGCCACCCGCCGGCTGATCGCCCACTACGTGTCCGCCCCGGCCACCCCGGACCACGCCGACCGCTCGGGCGACCGGCTCGCGGCCCTGACCAGCCGCGAGCGGGAGGTCCTGACGCTGATCGCGCGCGGGCTCTCCAACGCCGAGATCTCGGTCGAGCTGCGCCTGGCGGAGGGCACGGTCAAGACCCACATCGGCCGCATCCTGGCCAAACTCGACCTGCGCGACCGCGTCCAGGCGGTCATCCTGGGCTACGAGTGCGGCCTGGTGAGCCCCTGACGCCTCCCCCGCAGCTCCGGTGTGAAACCGCGCCGGTCCAGGGCTTCGACACCGAGCGCGGTGTCAGCCTGGGCCGGCGGCACGGACCCGGGCGGCCTCGCGTGACGCGCCGAGGTTCTTCACGCCGGCGCGGGAGCCGTTCAGCTTGGCGGTGATGTGCTCCTTGACCGTCACCGGGTCGTACCGGAAGCCCTCGCCTTTGAAGTGTGGCAGGGTCTCGATCAGCGCCTCGACGTTGCCGTCGTGGAAGAAGGCCGCCGAGCGCCGCCTTTCGATCATCCCGTTGATCACCGGTGGCTTGACCCGGTGCAGGGTCGACATCCAGACGTCGTTGGTGAGGCGCGCGGCGATGTCGCCCAGGTTGACCAGGAGCGCGCCCTCCGCGGGCTGCACGTCGTGCCAGACGCCGTCGGTGCCGAGCACCTGGAGTCCCGCGATCCGGTCGGCCCAGAGCACGGTGACGATCCCGAAGTCGGTGTGCTCGCCCATGCCGATGAGATCCGCGCCCAGGTCGATCTCGCCCGGGTCCAGCGCGTAGTTGTTCATCCGGAGCACGTCGAGCGAGTGCCCGGCGAACCGCTCGAAGAACGCCGCGTCCACGCCGAGCGCCACCGCGATGATGTCGGTCAGCGTGTGCGCGACCCGGCGGGCCTCGGCGAAGTACGGCTCCACGAGTGCACGGAATGCGTCGTCCGGCCACGTATTCGGTGCATAGTCCGCCGCGGAGACCCCGCTTCCGGGATAATCGGCCGCGCTCGCCCCCACGTTGTACGCCTCGAAGAAGTCGTTCATCCGGGTGACCGGGTCCACCCCGAGGCTGTAACTCAGCGATTCACTCTTCGGGGGGCTGTAACCGCGATCTTCGGCCGCCGGACGGACATATCGCTTCTTCTCGGCGAGGGGCCGGCCGAAGAAGTCGTCGATGGCCCGTGCGAGCCCGGCGATCGCCGAATCCGGCACGCCATGCCCGGTGACCTGCATGAACCCGACCGTGCGGCAGGCCCGATCGAGTTCCCGGGCGACCCGCTCCCGCTCCTGGGGCGAACCGTTCCCGACCCAGGCGCCGATGTCCACGATCGGGACGAAGAATGCGGACGTCATACCCCGGATTGTGGCCGGGGGTTGTTTCCGGCGTGCTTCGTATGGCAGGACTGGAACACGGATAACGTCAACCTGGGTTTCGTAATCCGGACAGCCCATGCGTGATTCGTGCGGAGGGAGGGTGCGGTGGCGGAGCAGTCGTTCGGCCGGATCGAACTGGAGACGCGGGACCTGGATCAGGTGACCGAGTTGATCCGGGGCCGATACGTCGACAACCGGCCACGCGTACTCCAGGGCGCCCGCGATTTCGTGTTCCGGTCCCAGGCCGCCTGGGCCGACCAGCTGACCGTCGACCACATGACGTACGGCGCGACGATGGCGATCAGTGCCGACCCGTTCCGGACCGTCCTGATCGTCACCGTTCTGGACGGCGTCTTCGACGTGACCGCGGGCCGGGAGCACTGCCGCGCCGGGCCCGGCGGCTCGGTGCTCTACCTGCCCAACATCGGCCTCGACGTGGTGATGGACCGGATGACCCTCCAGGTGGTCCAGTTCCCGACGGCGATCCCGACCCGGCTGGCCAGCCGCCTCGGCATCGACCCGGCCGACTTCCGTTTCGAGCGGATGACCCCGGTCTCGGAGACCGCCAACCACCAGTGGCAGACCACGGTCGTCTTCCTCACCCGCCTGCTCGCCGCCGCCGGCCCGGCCGAGATCCCGCCGCTGATGCTCAACGCGACCCTGGAGACGACCGCCGCCGCCGCGCTGTCGACCTTCCCGAACACCACGATGACCATGGACTACATCGCCGGCCCGGGCCAGTCGACCCCGGCCGTGGTCCGGCGTGCGATGGACTACATCGACGCGCACGCGGGCGAGCCGATCCTGCTGGAACAGGTCGCCGCGGCGTCGGGCGTCGGCGTCCGCGCTCTGCAGTCCGCGTTCAGCCGTCACCGCGACACGACGCCGATGGCCTACCTGCGCCGCGTCCGCCTGGAGGGTGCACACCGCGACCTGCAGGCCGCCGACTGGTCGGGCGGCGAGACGGTGGCCGGCATCGCCGAACGCTGGGGCTTCGGTTCCCCGAGCCGCTTCGCCGCGGACTACCGCAAACTCTTCGGCAGAACCCCCAGTCAAACCCTTCAAGCCTGATCACGTACGGCCACACCTCCCCCGACCGCAACGATCCCCGCTCCCCGCCTCCGGCGGCTACCGCCCACCGCCTGCTCCGGCCCCCGCCGCGATGGGTGGCTTCCCGGGTGGCGGGGCGCGCCGACTCGGCCCGCCCCGCCACCACACGGGGGCTAACCCGCGGTCAGGGCGGTGTACTCCTGCTCGGAGAGGGTGTCCGGCTCGCCGGTGACGCGGAGTTTGAAGAGCCAGCCGGCGCCGTGCGGGTCACTGTTGATCAGGCCCGGGTCGTCCTCGAGGGCCGGGTTGACCTCGACGACCTCGCCGTCGGCCGGGGCGTAGACGTCGCTGACCGACTTGGTGGACTCGATCTCGCCGGCCACGCCGCCCGCGGTCAGGACCCGGCCCACCTCGGGCAGGTCGACGAAGACGATGTCGCCGAGCGCGTCGGCGGCGTACGCGGTGATCCCGACCGTGACGATCTCGTCGCCGGTCAGCCACTCGTGCTCACGGGTGAAACGCATCAGGACTCCCGGCGGTAGAACGGCAGATCGACGATGGTGGCCTCCTCGTGGGTGCCACGGATGTCCACGAGGACCTTCCCACCCGTTTTATCCGCATGAGTCGCTACATATGCCATGGCGATCGGGTGACCCAGCGTCGGCGAGGGCGCCCCGCTGGTCACCGAGCCGATCGCCGCGCCGGTCTCCGGGTCGAGAATCGCGTACCCGGCCCGTGGGGCCCGGCGGCCGGCCGTCACCAGGCCGACGAGCTGCTTCTCGACACCGGCGGCGGCGACCGCCCGCAGGGCCTGCGCCCCGACGAAGTCCCGCTTGCCGAGCGCCACCACCCGGCCCAGTCCGGCGTGGAACGGCGTGACCGAGACCGACAACTCGTGGCCGTAGAGCGGCATGCCCGCCTCCAGGCGCAGCGTGTCCCGGCAGGCCAGACCGGCGGGACGGGCCCCGGCGGCGCTCGCCCACTCCCAGATCGTCGCGGCGTCCCCGGCGGCGCAGTAGATCTCGTACCCGTCCTCGCCGGTGTACCCGGTCCGCGCCAGCAGCACGTCCCGCCCGGCCAGCGACGCCTCGGTGATCCCGTAGTACGGCAGGTCCGGGAAGTCACCGACGACCGTACGCGCGGCCGGGCCCTGCACGGCGATCAGCGCGCCGTCCGACGGGTCGCCGATCGACACCGCGTATCCGCCGGAGTGCTCGCCGAGCATCGCGCGGACCTTACCCGTGTTCGCCGCGTTCGCCACCACCAGGAAACGATTCTCGGCGAGCCGGTAGACGACGAGATCGTCGAGCACACCGCCGTTCGTGTGGCAGAGCATCGTGTACCGGGCGCGGCCGACCGTCACCGCGGAGAGCCGGCCGACGAGCGCGTAGTCGAGGAACGCCGCGGCGTCCGTTCCGGCGACCTCGAGGCGTCCCATGTGGCTCAGGTCGAACAGGCCGGCTTCTCGCCGTACCGAGGAATGCTCTGCCACATCGGAGCCGTAGCGGACCGGCATGGCCCAGCCCGCGAAGGGGGTGAAGGAGGCGCCGAGGCGCTGATGGACGTCGTACAGGGCGGTGCGTCTCACGGGGGAGGCTCCTCGAATCGGTTTCCGGGCCTCCCTCGCTCTGTCATGGGGCCTGAGAGGTTCACCGTTCTTCCGAACGGCTTGCACCGTGGGCGCGGACTCCGAGGAGCCCGACTTTCCAGAGTCGCCTGAACCATTGCGGTACTGGGGCCTGAGAGATTCTGAGGAAGTAGTTGCTCCTTCGGCGCCCCGTTCACAGGAAACGGGGACTCTCCCGCAGCGGCAGTCGCGGCGATGTCTTCACTTGTGAAACGGGACCCTACCGCATGCCCACTCACCACGCCGCTGACCGGGCATTCGGCAGCCAGACGGTGCTGACGATGGCGAGCTGCATGGTGGCGTTCACACGCGCCACGGCCGGGGCGATCGCCACCCGGCACCTCGATCCGATCGCCGACGCCGATACCGGGCCCGGCCCTCTCCTCCGCCCGGAGACGATCGACCGCTAGGCCGGCTGGGCCGTGGGGCGTTCCGGGTCGATGTGGTCGGCGTGGTGCAGCGCCTGGGACAGCAGGCGCCGGACGTGCTCGTCGGCGGCCGAGTAGTACATGAACGTGCCCTGCCGCCGCGCCGTGACCAGGCGGGACATCCGCAGCTTGGCCAGGTGCTGACTGACCGCCGTCGGGGACGTCCCGGCGATCTCGGCCAGGCAGGCGACCGACGACTCACCCTGCAGCAGCGCCCAGAGCACCTTGATCCGCGTCGGGTCGGCGAGCAGCCGGAACGTCTCGGCGGCGAGGTCGACCTGCTCGTCGTCGGGCATGTCGAAGTCCGGTAACCGCTCGTGCATGCCGGCCAGCCTATCCCACCACCCTTCTGCATACGTACTTGCGTATCTACGTGTCTGCGCAGGTATGCTTCCGGCCCGTGACGATCTTCTCGCTACCGGAAGTTCGATGGGCCACCGCCGCGACCGCGCTCTTCGGGCTCGGACTCGCCGTCCAGCTGGGCGGCGGCCCGGCCGGGGTGTGGTGGGCCTGCTACCTGGCCTGCTACGCCGCGGGCGGCTGGGAACCGGGCCTGGCCGGACTGCGGGAACTCCGCGCCCGGCGTCTCGACGTCGACCTGCTGATGGTCACCGCCGCGATCGGGGCGGCGGCGATCGGCCAGGTCCTCGAAGGCGCCCTGCTGATCGTCATCTTCGCGACGTCCGGGGCACTCGAGGCGCTGGCGACCCGGCGTACCGAGGACTCGGTCCGGCGCCTGCTCGACCTGGCCCCGGAACGTGCGTCACGACTCATCACACCCACACCGTCGCCACCCGCACCACCGTCAGCCGCACCGTCTCCAGCCGCACCACCGTCAGCCGGCACAGAGCCAGCCGGCACAGAGCCAGTCGGCGCAGAGCCAGTCGGCGCAGAGCCAGTCGGCGCAGAGCCCGCCAGCGCTACGGCCGCCAGCGCTACGGCCGCCAGCGCTACGGCCACGGGCGCGGAGGCCACCGGCGCAGAGCCGTCCGGCGCAGAGCCGTCCGGCGCAGAGCCGTCCGGCGCAGAGCCGTCCGGCGCAGAGCCGTCCGGCGCAGAGGCCGCCGGGGAGGAGTTGGTCGACGCGGTCGATCTTCGCGTGGGCGATGTGATCGCGGTACGGCCGGGCGAGCGGATCGGCGGGGACGGCCACGTCGTGGCGGGCCGGAGCGAGGTCGATCAGGCGAGCATCACCGGGGAGCCGCTGCCGGTCGACAAGCAGCCCGGCGACGAGGTCTTCGCCGGAACGGTCAACGGCACCGGTAGCCTGCGCGTCCGGATAGCGCGCCCGGCCGCGGAGAGCGTGGTGGCGAGGATCGTCGCGATGGTCGCGGAGGCGAGCGCCACCAAGGCGAAGACGCAGCTCTTCATCGAACGCGTCGAGCAGCGCTACTCGATCGCCATGGTCGCCGGCACGGTCGCCCTCTTCACGATCCCGCTGCTTCTCGGCGCGGCCCTGGAGCCGACCCTGCTGCGGGCGATGACCTTCATGATCGTGGCGTCCCCGTGCGCGATCGTGCTCGCGACGATGCCGCCACTGCTCTCCGCGATCGCCACCGCAGGACGGAACGGCGTGCTGGTCAAGTCCACGGTCGTGATGGAACGCCTGGCCACGGTCACGCGAGTGGCTTTCGACAAGACCGGCACTCTCAGTCAAGGTCAACCGCGGCTTGTCAGCGTACGCAAGCTGTCTGGTCTTGATCTTAATGAGCCGGAGATCGTGGCCCTGGCAGCCTCGGCGGAGGCGCCCTCGGAGCATCCACTCGCCCGGGCCGTCGTCGCTGCAGCCGTTTCGCCGCTGCTCCCGGCGCAGTCGTTCGCTTCGCTGCCGGGCCAGGGGATCACGGCGATCGTCGAGGGACGGGTGATCGAAATCGGCAACCCACACCGGCTACTCGCTCGCCGTCGCATACACCCAGACTCTGCGCCGACCCTGACCTTCTCCTCGCTCCCACCCTCCCCCTCGATCTCGCTCTCGCTCTCCCCCTCACCGTCGTCATCGCCCTCCGTGTCCGCACAGGCCTCACCCTCCGCGGTGGAGGCTGCCGAAGTCGCCACCAAGACCGTCGCCGAAGCCGCCACCAAGCCCGCCATCGGGGCCGCCGTCGAAGTCGCCACCAAGGCCGTCGCCGAAGCCGCCATCGGGGCCGTCGCCGAAGTCGCCATCGGGGCCGTCGCCGAGGTCGTCGCCGGGCTCGAACGGCGGGGTGAGACCGCGGTGCTGGTGGTGATCGACGGCGTGCCGGCCGCCGTACTCGGCTTCACCGACCGGATCCGGACCGGCGCGGCCCCGGCCGTCGGCGCATTGCACACCCTGACCGGCGCCGCACCGATGCTGCTGACCGGCGACAATCCCACCGCCGCCGGCCGCATCGCCGCCGACCTGGGCATCACGGAGGTCCACGCCGGACTGCTCCCGGAGGAGAAGGTCTCGCACGTACGCCGGCAGGCCGCCGCCGGGCACCACGTCCTCCTGGTCGGCGACGGCGTGAACGACGCGCCCGCCCTGGCCGCCGCGCACACCGGCATCGCGATGGGCCGCTCCGGTGCCGACCTCACCGTAGCCACCGCAGACGCTGTCCTGGTCGGCGACGACCTGACCGCCATCCCCGCGGTGATCGCCCTGTCCCGCCGCGCCCGCCGCCTGGTGATCGCCAACCTGATCACCGCGGCTGCCTTCATCGCCGTCCTGGTCACCTGGGACCTCGCCGGCAACCTGCCACTCCCCCTCGGCGTAGCCGGCCACGAGGGTTCCACGGTGATCGTCGGCCTCAACGGCCTCCGCCTACTCCGCGACGCGGCCTGGCGTAACGGCCGACCGTGACTCCGCCTGGCGTAACGGCCGACCGTGACTCCGCCTGGCGTAACAGGCGAGCGTGACTCCGCCTGGCGGAGCGGGCGAGCGTCAGGAGGTGGCCATCCTGATCAGAGCGTTCCCGCCGAGCAACAGCACGTCCGCCGCGGCCACCAGCATCATACTCCGCTGCAGGTGCTGGGCCGCCGTGCCCGGGTCGGCGGTGGTCAGGCCGCGCGAGACCAGGTAGATCGCCGCCAGGATCAGCGGGATGCCGACGATCAGCAGCGAACCCACCTGGCCGGGCGTGTCGCCGCCGATCACCAGCATGGTGACCATCACCGTGGGCAGGATGCCGAAGAAGAGCAGGGCAAGGACGGCATACCAGCGCAGCGGGCCGATCTCGTTCGTCACCCGAGGATCGTAGCCGGGCGGTGCCGCATCCCCACCCGGAGCGGTCGCCGTCGTCCCGGCGTCACCGGAATCCGGTTGAGGCGGGGGCCGTGGGCTGGCACGGTTCCCCACGTGGCCGCCGCAGCACCGTTCCGCTGGTTCCTCGCCGGGCAGGCGGTCTCCATGGCGGGGAGCGCGATGGCGCCGGTCGCGCTGGCGTTCGGGGTGCTCGGGCTCACCCACAGCGCGGTCTGGCTCTCCGTCGTCACCACGTCGGCGTTGATCCCGATGGTCGCCACGCTCCTCCTCGGTGGCGGGGTGGCCGACCGGTATCCGCGCGACACCGTCCTCCGGCTGACCAGTGTCGCTGCCGGGCTGACCCAGGCCGGGGTCGCCGCTCTGCTGCTCACACACCGGCATCCGGCGTTCCTGATCCCGCTCTCGGTGCTCAACGGCGTCGCGCAGGGACTCATCCGGCCCACGCTGCGGGGCATCCTGGCGAACCTGGTGGACAGCGCCGGACTGCAGCGCGCCAGTTCGCTGCTCTCCTCGGCCGGCAATGTCACGGCGATCCTCGGGCCAGCCGCCGCAGGGCTCCTGACCGCGTCGGTCGGTGGGGGCTGGGCGATCGCCGTGGACGCGGCGTCGTTCCTGGTCGCGGCCGCGTGCTTCGGGCGGATGGCGCTACCCCGGCTACCGGCGCGCACCCGCGACAGCCCCGGGATGATCGCCGAGCTGCGCCAGGGGTGGGGCTACTTCCGTTCGCACGCCTGGATCTGGTCGGTGACCATGGGGTTCGCCGTCTTCAACGGTCTCAACCGGGCGATCTGGCAGATCCTCGGCCCGGTGATCGCCGCCGTCACCATCGGCCCCCAGGGCTGGGGACTGGTCCTGAGCACCCGCGGGGCCGGTGCGCTCCTCGGCGCCGCGATCATGGTGAGACTGCCGCTGCGGCGCCCGATGATCCCGGCCCTGACCGCGATGTCCGTCGCCGCGCTCCCGCTGATCCTGCTCGGCGCCGGCGCGTCCACGGTATGGCTGGCGCTCTCCGCGTTCGTCGGCGGCGTCGCCACCGAGCTCTTCACGGTCGTCTGGACCACGGTCAACAACGTCCACATCCCCGAGCGCCTCCTCTCCCGGGTCGGGGCGCACGACGAGTTCTGGTCGACCGCACCGGCTCCGCTCGGTCAGCTCGCCACGCCGTTCCTCGCCGCGGTCTTCGGATCGGCGGCGACCGCCATCGCCGGCGGCACCATCGCGGCGGTCGCCATCCTGCTGCCGCTGACGGTGCCGGCATTGCGCGAGATCGAGATCAGGAGGTAGCGGGCGCCGGGGCGGCGAGGAGAGGCTGGAAGGTGCGGTAGCGGCGCAGCAGGATGGCGAGCCAGCCGAGGCTCAGGACGGCCAGGACCGCGTAGGTCAGGACGTTGCCGAAGGAGTCCCAGGTGGTGTGGAGGACGACGGCGCCCGCGAAGGTGGCCAGGAAGGTGAGGAAGCGCTTGATGGTGGGGGCACTCAGGAACATCCAGAGCGCGCCGACGGTCAGGCCGGTCCAGGCGGTGTGGCCCGCCGGAGCGGTCAGTCCGCGGACGAACAGGGTCTCCTCGACGGAACCGACGTTGCCGCCGGAGGAGAGCAGCGCCGTGAACGCGTAGCCCATCGTCTCCAGGGCGGCGAAGCCCATACCGCTGGCGATACCGATGATCAGGCCGTCCGAGGGGAGGCGACGGGCGTGCCGGACCACGACCGTGGTGAGGAGGAGGATCGGGACGATCAGCTTGGCGGACTCCTCGATCAGTGCGACCAGGATCATCGGGAGGGTGCCGAGGTCACGGAGGGCGTCGTACTCCAGGGTGCCGGCGACCACCACGCCGATCACGCCGCCGAAGAAGGCCGTCACCATCAGGACCGAGGCGGGCACCTGCCACTGGCCGGTGCGCCCCTGCGCGAAGGTGAGGAACGCGGCCGGGACCACGCTGGCGCCGAGCAGGATCAGGGCCGGGACGAGGTTCGGGTTCTGGGTGTGCACCAGGGTGCGCAGCACCAGGAAGTAGAGCGCCAGGCCGACGACGAGCACGCCCATCCAGGCCCAGCGCCGATACCGGTCACGCATGACATGCCTCCATAGTCGGTAACGCCTTCATCATCGACGCTGCGGAGGGTTCCGGCATCGACTGATCGACGCACCTCATTCCCGCTTCTCCGGGCCGCGAAGGCCGGATGTGAGCGGACGCACCAAAGACGGCGGGCACACCAGAAGACGGCGGGCGCGCCGAAAGACGGGCGCGCGGAACGCGTAGGGTGACCGCGAGATCGTGGGGACGGGGAAGGCAGCGATACGTACGGCTGTGCGCTTGCTCCGACCGCCGAGCAGCTCGCGGCGACAAGACGTGCTCGGCGTGCGGCGCGGTCAACGCCGGGCTCACCCCGGCCGACCGGTCGTGGGCCTGCCGGTGCGGCACCACCCACGACCGGGACCACAACGCGGCACGCAACCTGCTCGCCGCGTGGACACCGACGACGGTCCGCTCAACATCCCGAACTCCGCGCTGCTCGCGTCGGCGGTCGGCCCGTTCGAGGGGACGCTGCCCGCGAGCACGGCGGACGACGGCGCGGACACCACGGAGGAGGGTTCGGACACCGGGGCGGCAGTCATCACGGCGGCGGCTACCGAGGCGTCCCGGAGACATCACGACTGATCAGAGCAGCAGCACGACTGATCAGAGCAGCAGGCGGCGGTACAGGTTCCGGACGGCGGCCTCCTGATCGGGGCCGGTCGTGGCGTAGTGGTCCAGGCCCGGCGTGCCGTTCACCTCCAGGACGGCGTACTCGCCCTCGCCGCCCGTGATGTCGGCGCAGACCAGGTCCACGCCGCAGAGGCGCAGGCCGAAGAGGGCGGCGGTACGCGCGGCGAGCACCCGCCAGCGTTCGTGCACCGTGGTCGTGACGTCCACCGCCGTGCCGCCCGCGGAGAGGTTGGCGACGTCCAGCAGGCGCGCCCGCTCGCCGACCGAGAGCACCGCGTCCCACGTCAGGCCGAGCCGGTCCAGGCGCCGGGCGATCCGCGGGTCGTGCAGCTGGAGCGAGGTGTCCCGGCCGGTGCTCCGCCGCTCCTGCAACAGCGCGCTCAGGAGGTCCTTCACCGTCAGCACGCCGTCGCCGGTGACGGTCAACGGCTCTCTCCGGTACGCGAAGACCAGCGCCCCGTCGAGTATGACCAGCCGGTAGTCCGGGAGGTCGATCGCCTTCTCGACCAGCATCACCCGCACCCGCTCCTGGTCGAAGACGGACACCACCCGGGCCAGTTCGGTCTCGTCGACGACCCGCCAGACGTTCCGCCCCTTCGATCCGTCGACGGGTTTCACATAGACCGGATAGCCGGTCGTCTCACGGATGTACGCGGCGGCCTGATCGGTCGTACGGGAAAAGGCCAGGCGCTCGGCCCACCAGCGGAGCAGAAAGGCCTCGCCCGGCGGGGTGGAGATCCCGGCGAGAAGCAGAAAATGCTTCGTGTACGCCTTGTCCTTGACCACGTCGTTCGACGCACCGGGATTGATGCCCACGTCATTGCCGCGGATCATCCGATGGCTGCCGTCGACATATCCGATCATCGCGGCGTACCCGTAATCGGGCTCGACCTGAATGCTGTCCACCGTGGTCAGCGCCCCCTCGGCGAACAGCGACATCAGCACGCGGGTGAGGTACGGGTAATGAGACGCCACGCCATTCCACAATAGTGCCCGCCGCCCCGATCACCCATCTTCGGCGCGCTTTCCCTCCTCCTCGACGAGGACCGCGAGCAGGCGCCGCAGCCCGGTGTCGAGGGCCGCCCTGTCGGTTTCCGGCAGTTCGCCGAGCCACGCGTTCTCCAACCGGACGATCTCGTCGAGCGCCGGGAAGACCGTGGCGCTCCCCCGCCCGGTCAGCTCGATCACCACGCTGCGCCCGTCCTGGTGGTGCGGGCGGCGCCGAACCATCTCGGTCGCCTCGACCTGGCGCAGGCGCTTGGTGACCGCCGCCCTGGTCAGGTGCAGTTCGTCGGCGATCCGGGCCGGGGAGACCGGTTCACCGGCGCGCGCCAGCACGGCGAGCACCTCGAAACCCGCGCGGTCCACGCCGTACCCGGAAAGGGCGGTGTCGGTGAGGCCGCGCACCAGGTTGTTGATGCGCAGGATGCGCACGAAGGCGCCGGGAAGCCGATCGCCGATCTCGGGCCGTGAGAGTCGCCACCTTGCCTGGGCTTCATCCACCTCGTCGGTCATGCTCGCATAGTAGTTAACCAGTTCACTACTTTGCCACGAAACCGACGGGAGGAGCGTGATGACGACAGCCCTGTTACCGCGGCCACGCCAGTTCTGGCACGTCAACCGGCATGCGGGTGATCACCACCCGGCGCTGCGGATGGCCGTGTCGTCGATGGTGCCGATGGTCGCGCTGGTCCTCGCCGGGCACGCGTCGTGGAGCGCGTGGGCCGTGCTCGGCACGATGGCCGCGATCTACGGGCGCCTCGACACGCCCTGGCGGCGGCTCCGGGTTCAGGTCGCGGTCGGCCTGACGCTGGTCACGCTGGTCGTCGCGGGCACCGCCCTCGCCGCCGCGGACGCCTCCGGCTGGACGCTCGTGCTCTGCACCGCACTGGTCGCCGGCGCCGCCACGGTGCTGACCGATCTCGGTCGCTGGGCACCGACCGGGCCGCTCTTCCCGGTGCTGGTCTTCGGTGCGAGCTCGGCCCAGACGGTCACCACGTCGGACGTACGGATCGCCGGTCTGGTCGCGCTCGGCGCCCTGGCCTGGGCGCTCACCGTGACCGCGGTGGCCGGCGCCGTCGACCTGCCCGGCGCGCCCCCGCAGCAGCTGCCGCCACCCAGGGCCGGTGCCCGCCTGATCACTCTGCACACGGCGGTCTGCCTGGTGGCCGTGGCACTCGCCGGTTCGGTCTCGGTCCTGGCCGGCTGGCAGCACCCCGCGTGGGCGATGGTCGCCGCGGTCGTGCCGGTCGTCGGGCGCACCACCAGCGGCCAGCTACTGCGGGCCGGCCAGCGCCTGCTCGGCACCCTGGCCGGCGTCCTGGTCGCGGGCGTGCTCTACGCGATCCCGTTCACGCCGCTCACCGCGGCGCTCGTCCTCGGCACACTGCTCTTCGGCGCCGAACTGCTGATCGCCCGCAACTACGCCCTGGCCCTGCTCTGCATCACACCGGCGACCATCGGGCTCGCCCACCCGTCCGGTTCGGATCAGCTCTGGTCACTGCTGGCCGACCGCACCCTGGAGAACGCCACCGGCATCGCCGTCGTGGTCCTGCTCATCCTGGCCACCCACCGCCTGCGCCACCCGCGCCCGTGAGTTCATCCCCGTCAACGGCGGACCACGCGCGTCGGAGCAGGTCGGTCAGGGTTGGGTGACCCGGGAGGCCGACACCGTCCACGCTTCCGATCGGCTGCGCCGGGCTGTGCGAGTTGACCGCCACCGCACCCCGCATCCGGGGCAGATCCGTCAGGGTCAAGACCTTTTCGGCGTACGGGATCCGAAGCTCTTCCAGGCCGATCTTGAGCACGCGCATGGTGATCCCGCCGAGCACCGGGGCATCCGGCCAGATCACCCGCTCGCCGTCCCAGAAGGCGACGTTCCAGACCGTGCCCTCCCGCAGGTCGCCGTCCCGCCCGACGAAGAGCGCGTCGTCGAACCCGGCCCGCCGCGCCTCCCGGGCGTGGTAGGTCAGCCCGAGCGTCGCCACATGCTTGAGCTGCGACAACTCCCGCTCGTAGACCACGGTCCGCACCCGCAGCGGTGCCCTCGCTACGTCCGGAACGGGCTCGGAGACGGAGACCATGACGTCGGCGACACCGCCAGCGGCCGCCAGCGGCAGGACCGTCACCCGGACCGAGGCGTCCCGCAGATCCCGGAGGGCGCGCACGATCAACGCGACGACGGTGCCGTCGCCGGGCGGCGCGAGCTCGGGGAAGAGCACCGCCGACGCCGCACGGAGCCGGTCGAGATGGAACGCGAGCCCGGCCACCCGGCGGTCGCGGACCTGCATCGAGGTGAAGTGCCCGTAGTTCCAGGTGGCGGCCCGGTGCAGGCCGTCGAGGCCGGGCGGGACGCCGTTGATCTCAACGTAGGCCACCGGCTGCTCAGTCCCAGAAGCCGTGGTGGACCTCGGTGGCGCTGGGGAGGGGGACCGGGCCGTCGACGGTGATCGGGCGGCCGCCGCGGGCGAAGACCTCGCGGGAGGGCAGGCGCAGGGGCGGGACGCCCTCCTCCTCCTCGACCATGGTGGCCAGGTCGGCCTCGGAGAGCGCGAACGCCACCCGCCCGATGCCGGACCAGTAGATCGCGCCGGCGCACATCGCGCACGGCTCGGTGCTGGTGTAGAGGGTGCTCCCGGCGAGTGTGGCGCGGTCCAGTCTCCCGGCCAGGCGGACCAGGTTGGTCTCGGCGTGGCCGGTCGGATCGGATTCGGTCACCACGGTGTTGCGGGCCTCGATCACCGTCCCGTCCGCGGTGACCAGCAGCGAGCCGAACGGGTGGTTGCCGCCCCGGCGTGCCTCCCAGGCGAGCGCGACGGCCCGCTCCAGGTACGCCTCGTCCGCCGCCGTGATCCCGCTCGCCGTCACCATGATCGCGATCCTATCGGTCGCCGCGGTACAGGTTGCCGACTCTACGGAGGACGACGACCTCAGCGATTCTGCTCGCCGGCCATTCTCACCGCGGCCGCAATCGGGTTACCGTGACCCGGTGAATCCGCCCGAGGCCGTCGCCGCCGCCTACGCCCAGTGGATCACACCGGACCTGCCGCTCTACGGCGACGACCACACCCGCTCCGACTTCGCTCCCTGATCCGGGCCGTTCCCCGCCGACAGCCCACGTCAGACTCCTATCCCCCATCCCGGGAGCGAAAACACCCATGCCGGAGACCACCGGTGTGCGCGCCGTCCTGCGCGCCCCGCACGTACCCCTCGCCCTCGTCGCCAGCCAGATCGGCCGCCTGCCGCTGGCGTCCGCGCCGCTCGCGCTGCTCGTCTTCGCCCGTCAGGCGCAGAGCCTCACGCTCGCCGGGGTGATCGTCGCCGTCTACACCGCCGGCATGGCGATCAGTGCGCCGCTGCTCGCCCGCCTCGTCGACCGGTGGCGGCAACCGCCGGTGCTCTGGGGCTCCGCGCTCGTCTCGGCGGCCGGGTTCGTGCTGATCGCGGTCGGCGGGCACGCGATTCCGCCGACGCTGATCGGCGCGTTCGTGGCCGGGCTCGGCACGCCGCCGCTGGAGGCCTGCCTGCGGGCGCTCTGGCCGGTGCTGGTGCCGTCGTCGCTGGTCCCGGCCGCCTACACGCTGGACATCGCGGTTCAGGAGATCATCTTCGTGGTCGGGCCGCTGATCACCCTGGCGGCGGGCGCGGCCGGCGGGCCGACGGCGGGGCTGCTCACCGCGGCGGCACTCCAGGTCATCGGGGTCGCGGCTTTCGGGCTCACCCCCGCCGTACGTCAATGGCACGGGAAGCAGACGCGGCGGCACTGGGCCGGACCACTGAGGGTCTGGCAGTTTTCGATCATGATCGTCGGCGTCTCCTGCGTGGGCGCGGCGGTCGGCAGCCTGCCGGTGGCGCTGACCGGATACGCCGAGGCCGCGGGCGATCGCTCACTCACCGGCTGGCTGCTCGCGGCGCAGGCCGGTGGCGCGCTGATCGGCGGCCTGATCTACACGCGAGTGACGCCCGGTGACGTCCGGCGGCTGCCGGTGCTCGCCGGAGTCTTCGCGATCGGGTATCTCCCGCTGCTGCTCACCCCGGGTCCGGTACTGATGGGCGGGCTCTCCGCGATCAGCGGGCTGATGCTGCCGCCGCTGCTCACCGCGGTGTTCCTGGCGGCCGACCGGCTGGCGCCGGCCGGGACCGCGGTGGAGGCCTTCGCCTGGATCATGACCGCCTTCACCGTGGGGAGCGCGCTGGGTGCCGCGATCACCGGTCCGTTGACCGCGTCGCTTCCGACGTACGGCTTCGCGTTCGCACCGGCCGTCGGGGCGATCTCCGTGGTGGCCATGCTGATCGTCGCCCGTGACCGGAAGTCATCAGTCGACGCGCGGCGCTGACAGACCCAGGACCGGCAGCCACACCTCGTCGACGATCTCGATGATCGTCTCGTCGGGGACGCCCTGCATGGTCATGAACAGCTCGTGCCGGAACAGGTCGAACGGCAGGGTCACCACGCGCGGCGAACGCGGCATCCCGGGCAGTTCGCCGCGCTCGACCGCGCGCCGGAGGAGCACTTCGAGGGTGTTCGGGCGGCCCGGCGGGCGGAGCCGGTCCCGCAGGTCGCGGAAGCTGCTGCCGGTGCTGTTGAAGTACTCCATCAGCTGCGCGCTGATCATCGAGAGCAGCGCGGCGCGGCCCTCGTTGGCGTTGCGCATGAAGCCGATCACGTCGTCGCGGAGGTTCCCGGTGTCCGGCACCTCGATCACCCGGGCCCACCAGAACTTCTGCAGCGTGGCGAGCATCAGGTCCTCGCGCTGCGGCCAGCGGCGGTAGAGCACCGGACGACTGGTGCCGGCCCGCGCCGCGATCGCCTCGAAGGTGAAGCCGTGGTAGCCGTTCTCCCGCAGCACGTCCCACGCGGCGTCGAGGATCGCGTCCTCGAGTTCGGGGCCGCGACGGCGGCTCTTAAGAGTCACTTGCGTATCTTATCGCACCGGTCTACGGTGGCCTCGTTAGATACAGTCGCGTACCTTAAGGGCGGCTCGCCATGACCTCTCCCGCACTCCCCTCGCCCGACCGCAGCGCCATGCGGACCGCCGTCGCGGTGCTCGTCGGCGGCATCGCGGTCATCCTCGACTCGACGATCGTCAGCGTGGCGCTGCACGAACTCGCCGCCGACCTGGACGCCGGGGTCGGCACCATCCAGTGGGTGTCCACCGCCTACCTGCTCGCGCTCGGCGTGGTGATCCCGGTCGTCGGCTGGCTGCAGGGCAGGCTCGGCGCCAAGCGCCTCTGGATGGCGGCGCTCACCCTGTTCCTGCTCGGCTCGGTGCTCTGCTCGTTCGCCTGGAGCGCCGGCAGCCTGATCGGCTTCCGCGTCGTCCAGGGCATCGGCGGCGGCGTGATGATCCCGCTGATGACCACGATGATCATGCAGGCCGCGCAGGGCGCCGACCGGAACCGCCTGATGGCGATGATCGCGCTGCCCACCGCGGTAGGACCGATCCTCGGCCCGGTGATCGGCGGCCTGATCCTCGGCGCCGGCGACTGGCAGTGGCTCTTCCTGGTCAACGTGCCGCTCTGCCTGATCGGCCTGCTGCTCGCCGGGCGGATGATCCCGGCCGACGAGCCGGGACGCCGCGTCAAGCTCGACGTGGTCGGCCTGATCCTGCTGCCGCCCGCCCTGGTCGCGCTGCTCTGGGGCCTCTCCAACGTCACCGGCGACGGCGGGTTCGCGCAGGCCGACGTCTACCTGCCGCTGATCGGCGGCGCGCTGCTGCTGGTGGCGTTCGTCGTCTGGGCGCTGCGGCACCCCGGCGACGCGCTGGTCGACCTCGGGGTGCTGCGGTCCCGCCCGACCTGGGCCGCGACCACGCTGATGTTCCTCTCCGGCGCCTCGCTGTACGGCGCGATGCTGCTGCTCCCGCTCTACTGGCAGGAGCTGCGCGGCGAGGACGCCCTCGGCGCCGGCCTGCTGCTGATCCCGCAGGGCGTCGGGTCGCTGCTCAGCCGTGGTGTCGCCGCCAAGCTGCTGGACCGGATCGCCGCCCGCTGGGTCGCGTTCCTCGGGTTCGTCCTGGTCGGGGTCGCCACGGTGCCGTTCGCCCTGGCCGGCGCGGAGACCACCACCGGGATCCTGATGGTCACGCTCTTCGTCCGCGGCCTGGGCCTGGGCATGGTGATGATCCCGCTGATGACGGTCGCCTTCGTCGGCCTGGACCGGGAGCGGATGCCGCACGCCAGCACGGTCACCCGGATCGCCCAGCAGGTCGGCGGCTCGGTCGGGGTGGCCCTGCTCGCGGTGATCCTGTCGACGTCGGCGACCGGTAGCGGCTCGCTGACCACGGGCTTCCAGACCGCCTTCTGGTGGACGGTCGGCTTCACCGGTTTCGCCGTCCTGCTCTCCTTCGTCCTCCCGGCCGGCACGACGGCCCTCCCGTCGACGGCACCCGCGCCGGCCGCTGCCACCCGCTGACGGCCGGAGCGGGTAGCTCGGGCGGGTCGGCGCGGTCGGCGCAGGCCGGACGGCAGGCGTACGAGAGCGCAAGCGCGGATCGCCCCGACCACAGCGAGGACCTGACCGAAATGGACCAGCAGGAACAGCCCCGAGGACCAGCCGCGACCCGGTACCGCGGGGGTTGGTCAGGAGAAGGGGCCACGGACCGTGACGCCGCCGTCCACGCCGAGGCTCTGGCCGGTGATGTAGGCGGAGAGCGGAGAAGCCAGGTAGACCACGGCGGCGGCCGCGTCGTCCGGGATGCCCAGACGGCCCAGCGGGATCTCCGGCACCTCGGCCGCCGCCGGGCCGTTGTTCGCGACCGCCGTCGAGATGGCACCGCAGGCGACCACGTTCATCCGGATGCGCTCCGGGGCGTACTCGGCAGCGACCGTCTTGGCGAGGCTCGCCAGCCCGGCCTTGGACACGCCGTAGGCCGCCTGCATCGGCGCGGCCATCACCCCGGAGACCGAGCCGACGCTGACGATGGTGCCGCCACCGCCCTGCTCCAGAAACGCGGTGATCGCGGCGCGAGCGGCCCGGGCCCACCGGCGAGGCCGACGGCCCGGGCGCCGTTCTCGATCAGCTCGGCGGCGGCCGCCTCCGCGCGCTCCGGCAGCAGGTCCGCGACGGCCACGGCCGCTCCGGCGGCCGCGAAGGCCCGGGAGATCGCCCGGCCGATCCCCTCGCCGCCGCCCCCGATGATCAGAGCGTTCTTTCCGGCCAGGGGACGCAGGAAGTCGATCACCAGGGAATTCTTCCATATCGATGCCCGAGAGAGCGATGCCCACGAGAGCGACGCCCGAGAGAGCGATGCGCGGGGAAAGCGGAGGGCGCGGCCGTGTGGAAACGGCCGCGCCCCGCCGGGGAACGGTCAGTTGTCGAACGTGCCGGCCTTCGTTCCGGAGAGGAATGACTGCCAGGCGGAGGGGCTGAAGGTGAGGGCGGGGCCGGAGGGGTCCTTGGAATCACGAACGGCGACGACGTCGGGCAGGTTGCTGGCCACCTCGACGCAGTTACCGGATGAACCCGACCGGATGCTCTTACGCCACACCGCGTGGGACAGGTCCATTCTTGCCTTCTTTCCTACTGTGTCGGCAGGTCTGCAGCGATCTTGCCGAGTTTGTCCCGGCTCTCCGCCGGGCCCAGCGCGAGCGCTTGCAGCTGTTCATACGCGGCCGAGTATGCGGAAAGTTCGGCGGGACGTTCGAGATATAACGCTCCGGTGAGCGTGTCGACGTAGACCATCCGGTCCTCGGCGGCGTCCGGATAGGGCGCGGGCAGCGGCGGGAAATCGAGGATGACGAAACTGCCGTCGAAGCCGAAACCGGCCGTGTACGGCAACAACTGCACCTGGATGTGGGTCCGCTGTGAATCGCCGATGAGGCGGTCGATCTGCGCTTTCATCACGGCGGGTCCACCGACCAGGCGCCGCACGGCCCCCTCGTCTATCACCACCCGCAACAGCGGCGGGTCGTCGGAGGCGAGAATGGCCTGCCGGTCCATCCGGAGTGCGACCTGCCGCTCCACCTCCTCGTCGCGCATCGGCACCGGTGCACCACGAAACGCGGCCCGCGCATAGTCCTCCGTTTGGAGTAGGCCCGGAACCATCTGGCACTCGTAGGTGCGGATCACCGACGCCTCGGACTCCATGCCGACGAACGTGGCGAACCAGTTCGGCAGCACGTCGGTGTAGTGCTGCCACCATCCGCGCTGCTTCGCCTGCCGGGCCACGGCGATCACCGCCTCGGCCTGCTCGCCACTGATCTGGTAGAGGGAGAGCAGTGCGCGTACGTCGTTGGGATGGGGTCTGACCTCGGCGTTCTCGATACGGGAGAGCCAGCTGGAGTCGTGGTCGACCCGGCGCGCGGCCTCCCCCGAGGTCAGGCCGGCAGCGGTACGCAGCTGCCGGAGCGTCAGGGCGAGGCGTCGCCTTCGGACAGTGGGGCTCTGGCGTTGCGTCACCGGAGCATCTTCCCGTCAACCCCCTCCCCCGACAATGTGACCAAAACTCGCAACTTCCCTCATTTGAAAACGGAAATCCGCATGTTGCGGGTAGCCAGATAGCCGTGTCACGGTGGGCGCGGAGGCACGGCGGCCCGCTCCTTCCCAGTTCAGAGCCGCCGGGCCCTCCACAAAGCAACCCTCCACACAGCAACCCCCCACAAAGCAACCCTCCACAGAGCAACGATCGAAGGCGAGGCTCATGGGTCGTCACCGGCCGGTACGCGTCTGGTACATGCCCTGGCGGAAGCGCTGCACCTGCGGATGCGCGTGGTTCCCCTGCCCGGACTCGGTGACGATGACGACGATGCCCCGGTTGTAGGACGATGCCCCGGCCGTAGTCAGCCCAGCACGCCCGCGCGGGCCGCGGCGAGCGCGATGCGGGCCGCGTGGTCGGCCGTCGTCTCGTCGACCGCCTCGCCGGTGATCAGCAGTCGCAGGTAGACCGGCGCGGCGAGGGCCTTGAACACCTCGGCCGGGTCGACGTCCGGGGCCAGTTCGCCGCGCGCGACCGCCCGGGCCACCACCGGTGCGGCGCGCTCCAGCCGGTCGTCGAAGACCCGGCGCCGGGCCGCGGCTATCTCCGGCACGCCGCCCGCACCGCTGAACATCGCCGCCAGCAGCGCCTTCCCGGTCGGGCTGGTGTGCGTACGCACCAGTGACCGGGCCAGCTCGCGCAGGTCGGTGTCGAGCGCTCCGGTGTCCGGGATCGGGATGTCGCTCGCCATCTGCTCGGCGAGCGCGTCGACGAGCAGCGCGTCGCGATCCGCCCAGCGCCGGTAGACCGTGGTCTTGTGCACCCCGGCCCGCTGCGCCACGTTCTCGATGGTCAGCGCGGCGTAGCCCCGGTCGACCAGCTCGGCGAGGGTGGCGGCGTGGACGGCCGCGCGCACCTTGGCGCCCCGGCCCACCACCGGGCGTGCTGTCGGCATCGAAACTCCTCATTGCGATCTTGCCGGACAGTCTGACACGCTCACCCTATCGCAACTTTGAGTTGCAATAGCCGAGTGAGGGGTGCCGAGAATGACCGATCTATCGGGAAAGATCGCGGTGGTGACCGGGGCCAACAGCGGTATCGGGTACGTCACCGCCCGGGAACTCGCGCGGGCCGGGGCGCACACGGTGCTGGCCTGCCGGGATCCGTCGCGCGGACGGGATGCTCTGGCACGGATGCGGGGCGAGGTACCGGGCGCGCGGCTGGAGCTGCGGCGGGTCGATCTGGCCAGCCTGGCGTCCATTCGGGAATTCGCCGCGGGCTGGGACCGGGAACGGCTCGATCTGCTCGTCAACAACGCGGGAATCGCCATGGTGCCGTTCGCCCGGACCGCGGACGGGTTCGAGTCACAGTTCGGTGTGAACCATCTGGGCACGTTCGCCCTCACCGGGGTGCTCTCGCCGTACCTCACCAAGGGTTGTGAACCTCGGGTGGTGACGGTGAGCAGTGAGGGACAACGGTTCGCGCCATTCGACCTGGGCAATCTCCAGGGTGAACGCGGGTACCGGACGGGCGACATCTACGCCCAGTCCAAAAGGGCCAACCTCTACTTCGCGATGGAATTGCAACGGCGCGCGGAGAGGGCCGGTCTGCCGCTGCGCAGCATGGCCGTCGCGCCCGGCTTGACCCGCACCAATGTGCTCACCGGCGGCGCCAACGCGAGCCGCGGAAGGGTCTATCGGACCGGCATCCGGATGCTCATGGCCATCGCATTCCGGCCGGTCGAGCAGGGCGCGAAGACCTCCCTGTACGCGGCGACCACGCCGGACCTTCCCGGCGGGAGCTACATCGTCCCGGACGGCCCTTTCCAATTACGCGGCGAACCGATCCGGCGCGTCGACGAGATCGCCATTCGGGACGCGGAGACGGCGGCGAAACTCTGGCGGCTCTCCGAGGAGTTCACCGGAGTCGGCTACGCCTTCTAAAACCGTGCGCGATATCACTCAGCGTGACCCGGAAGGCGTAACCGGAAACGTGAGAGCGCTACGGTTCCGGCCATGCGCACTGTCTTCCTGCACGGCGAACGCGACATCCGCGTCGCCGAGGTTCCCGAGCCCGAGATCTCCACCGGGCGTGACGCGATCGTCCGCGTGGTCGCCGCCTGCGTCTGCGGCTCCGACCTGTGGGGCTTCCGCGGCGTGCGGGCGATCGAGCACGCCCGGCAGATGGGCCACGAGTTCATCGGCGTGGTCGAGCGGGTCGGCGCGGACGTCAAGCGGGTCAAGGCCGGCGACTTCGTCATCGCACCCTTCTACATCTGCTGCGGCACCTGCGTTAACTGCCGCAACGGCTGGACCGTGCACTGCCTCAACGGCGGTTTCTGGGGTACGGCCATCGAGGGCGAGGGCGACTCCAACGGCGCGCAGAGCGAGTTCGTCCGGGTACCCCTGGCCGACGGCACGCTGGTCGTCGTCCCCGGCGGGCAGCCCGCCGACGAACTGATCCCCGGCCTGCTCACCCTCGCCGACGTGCTCCCGACCGGCCACCACGCCGCCATCTCGGCCGGGGTGACCAAGGGCTCGACGGTCGCCGTGGTCGGCGACGGCGCGGTCGGCCTCTGCGCGATCATCGCGGCCAAGCGGCTCGGTGCCGACCGGATCGTCGCGATGTCCCGGCACGCCGACCGGCAGGCGCTGGCCCGCCGGTTCGGCGCCACCGACGTGGTGGCCGAGCGCGGCGACGAGGGCGTCGCGATGCTCAAGGAGATGTTCGACGGCGTGGGACCGGACATCGTCCTGGAGTGCGTGGGCACGAAGGAGTCGATGGACCAGGCGCTGCGCTCGGCCCGCCCGGGCGGCCAGATCGGCTTCGTCGGGGTCCCGGCCGGCGGTCCGGAGCTGCCGGTCGGCACCATGTTCAACACCAACGTCGGGGTACGCGGCGGGATCGCCACCGTCCGCGACTACATCGAGGAGCTGCTCCCCGAGGTGCTCGCCGGAACCCTCGAAGCGGGCGCGGTCTTCGACACCGAGATGCCGCTGACCGAGGCCCCGGCGGCGTACGCGGCCATGGACGAGCGCCGCTCGGTCAAGGTCCTGCTCCGGCCGTGACCGCGACGGCGGGGCCGCGGGGCCGGTAGCCTCGGACGGACTCGCGGAGTGGGGAGTGCGGATGGGCGGCTGGGTCGAGCACGCGGTGTGGTGGCACGTGTATCCGCTCGGGTTCGGTGGGAGGCTGGACCGGCTGGCCGGGTGGCTGGACTACGCGGTGGAGCTGGGCGCCTCCGGACTCCAGCTCGGGCCGGTCTTCGCCTCCGAGACGCACGGATACGACACCCTCGACCACTTCGCGATCGACCCGCGGCTCGGGACGGACGAGGATTTCGACAAGCTCGTCGCGGCGTGCCGGGAACGGGGACTCCACCTGTTGCTGGACGGGGTGTTCAACCACGTCGGGCGCGGGTTCCGGGCGCCGGAGACCTGGTTCCGCAGGGAAGCGAGCGGGGAGAAGGCCGTCTTCGAGGGGCATCACGGGCTGGTCGCGCTGAATCACGACGAACCCGAGGTGGTCGCGTACGTCGCCCGGGTGATGAACCACTGGCTGGACCGGGGCGCCTCCGGGTGGCGGCTGGACGCGGCGTACGCGGTCCCGGCCCGGTTCTGGCGCGAGGTGTTACCGCAGACGAGGCCGCGGCATCCCGGTGCCTGGTTCGCCGGGGAGGTCATCCACGGGGACTACACCGGGTACCTGCGGGAGAGCGGCCTGGACTCGATCACCCAGTACGAGCTCTGGAAGGCGATCTGGAGCAGCCTCAACGACCGGAACCTCTTCGAGCTGGCCTGGGCGCTCGACCGGCACAATGCGGTGCTCGGCGCCGGGCTGCCGCTGACCTTCGTGGGGAACCACGACGTGACCCGGATCGCGACCCGGCTCGACGACGAGCGGCACCTCGGGCACGCGCTCGCGCTGCTCTTCACCGTCGGCGGGTCGCCGAGCGTCTACTACGGCGACGAGCAGGCGTTCCGGGGGCTCAAGGAGGAGCGGGCCGGTGGCGACGACGCGATCCGCCCGGCGTTCCCGGACCGGCCGGACGAGCTGGCGCCGTACGGGTGGCCGACCTACCGCCTGCACCAGCGGCTGATCGGCCTGCGGCGCCGGCACGCGTGGCTGAGCCGGGCGACGACCACACCGCTGCACCTGACCAACACCGCGCTCGCCCTGCGGTCCAGCAGCGGAGACGACCGGATCGTCACACTGCTCAACGTCGGGGACACCGCCGTGACGTTCCCGATCGACGCCGGCGGGCTGAGCGTCCTGGAGGCCGACGCACCCGGCGACGGGCGGTCACCCGGCACGGTGCCGGCGCACGGGTGGTCGGTGCTCGGGGAGAGCGGGAACCGGTCCGTACGATGAAAGCATGGCAGTGACCCGGCGTCTGCGGCAGGAGCAGGTGGAGAGCACCCGGCTGAGCATCCTGAGGACGGCCGAGCGCCTCTTCGCCGAGCACGGGGTCTTCTCGGTGTCGAACCGGCAGGTCAGCGAGGCCGCCGGGCAGGGCAACAACGCGGCGGTCAACTACCACTTCGGCGGGAAGAACGACCTGGTACGGGCGGTGATCCAGCGGCACTCGGCGCCGATGGAACGGATCCGCGCCGAACTGCTGGACAAGCACGCGGGCAGCACCGATCTGCGCGACTGGGTGACCTGCGTGGTGCGGCCGTACACGGATCATCTGGCCTCGCTGGGCAGCCCGAGCTGGTACGCCCGGTTCGCCGCGCAGCTGGTGACCGAGCCGAAGCTGCGCGAGCTGGCCGGCGAGCAGTTCGCGGAGGACAGCGCACTCCTGACGGTCCGTGACGCTCTGCACCGGAATCTGCCCGGATTGCCGGCCGCCGTCCGGGCCGAGCGGGACGAGATGGCGCACACACTGATCGTGCATCTCTGCGCCCACCGGGAGCACTCGCTGCCGGCGGACGACGCAGGTGCGGCCGCCCTCTGGACGGCCACCGCGACCGGGCTGATCGATGCCATCGAGGGGCTGTATCTGGCCGGAACCGACCGGACTTAAGCTCCACATAAGACAAGCACTTGACTTAAATATTTGTCGACGCTTAGCTACCTCCGGCCGGAAGTAAAACGCGCCACCACTCCCGCCGGAAGGGCACAGCCGCATGTCCACCTCACCGCCACTGCCACAACGCTTCTCGGCCGGGCAACTCGATGCGCTGCGGGCCCGGTACCGGACGGAGCGTGATCGCCGGATCCGGCCCGAGGGCTCGGCGCAGTACCGGCGCGCGGCCGGCGAGTTCGGGGAGTACGCGGCGGACCCGCACACCCCGTTCGCCGCGCGCGAGCCGAAGACCGACCGGGTCGAGGCGACCGTGATCGGCGCGGGCTTCGGCGGTCTGCTCAGCGGCGCGCGCCTGCGTGAGGCGGGACTCGGCTCGATCCGGCTGGTCGACGAGGGCGGCGACGTCGGCGGTACGTGGTACTGGAACCGGTACCCGGGCGTGCACTGTGACGTGGAGTCGACCGTCTACATGCCGCTGCTGGAGGAGGTCGGGTACGTCCCACAGTGGCGGTACGCCCCGGGCGAGGAGATCCGGCGGCACGCCGTCGCGATCGCCACCAGGTACGACCTCTACGAGCACGCGCTCTTCCACACCCGGATCACCGAGCTGCGCTGGGACGACGAGGCCGCCGAGTGGACGGTGACCACCGATCGGGGCGATCAGTACCGGTCGCGGTACGTGATCTGCTCGTCCGGCACGCTGACCCAGCCGAAGCTGCCCGGCATACCCGGGCTCGACGAGTTCCAGGGCCGGACGTTCCACACCAGCCGCTGGGACTACGGGTACACCGGCGGCGACCAGACCGGCGGGCTGACCGGGCTGACCGGGCGGCGGGTGGCCGTGGTCGGCACCGGGGCCAGCGCGATCCAGGTGATCCCGCACGTCGGCCGGGACGCCGAGCACCTCTACGTCTTCCAGCGCACGCCGTCGTCGGTGGACGTCCGCGACAACCGCCCGACGGACCCGCAGTGGGCCGCCGCGCTGCAGCCCGGCTGGCAGCGGGAGCGGATGGAGAACTTCCTGACCATCGTGACCGGTGGGCACGCCGACGAGGACCTGATCGGCGACCGCTGGACCGCGACCGCGAAGCTGCAGCGGCAGATGCTCACCGGCACCCGGGACGCCAACCTCACCGACGAGGAGCGCGAGCACCTCGACGAGATCGCCGACTTCCGGACGATGGACGGCATCCGCGCCCGGGTGAGCGAGATCGTCACCGACCCGGCGGTCGCGGAGCTCCTCAAGCCCTGGTACCGCTACATGTGCAAGCGGCCCACGTTCAGCGACTTCTACCTGCAGACGTTCAACCGCCCGGACGTCACCCTGGTCGACACCGCGGACTTCGGCGGCGTCACCCGGATGACCGCGACCGGTGTCGTGGTCGGCGAGACCGAGTACCCGGTCGACTGCGTCATCTTCGCGACCGGCTTCGAGGTGGGCATCTCGGGCGTCGTCTCCGGGACGCTTCCGGTGTACGGCCGGGACGGCACACCCCTGCTCGGCGCCTGGCGCAACGGACCCCGCACCCTGCACGGCTTCTACACGCACGGCTTCCCGAACCTGTTCCACCTCGGCAGCCTGCAGAACGCCGCGTCGGTGAACTTCGTGCACGTGCTGCAGGAGCAGGCCGGCCACATCGGGGCGGTCGTCGCCGAGGCGGAGAAGCGCGGCGCGGCCCGGGTCGAGCCGACGGCGGAGGCCGAGGAGGCCTGGGTCGCGACGATCCGGGAGACCGCGCCGGTGAACGTCGCGTTCCAGGCGGAGTGCACGCCGGGCTACTACAACAACGAGGGCAAGCCGCGCGAGCGGAACAACTCGTTCGGCCCGGGCCCGGTCGTCTTCCACGACCTGCTCCGCCGTTGGCGCGACGAGGGCGGGATGGACCAGGTCCTCGGCTGACCCTCCTGCCAGGGGTGATGGGCACCCCCGTTGACAGCCCATCACCCCGGCAGGACTCCATGGTTACGATCCCTACGATCGCCGTACGGGCCCGTCGGCGACAGGTCGCGGATCGGCAATTGACCGGCAACTCGGCCGGTCAGGAGGAATGGGATGTTCAGCGCACAGGTCCGGGCGTACCGGCTGCGGGGTGGCATGTCGCAGGAGGACCTGGCCGCGAGCACCGGCGTGAGCGTGCGCAGCATCCGCAACCTGGAGTCCGGCCGGATCACCAACCCCCGGCCCGGCACGGTCCGCCTGCTCGCCGACGCGTTCGGCCTCCAGGAGACCGAGCGGGACCGCTTCTACCAGTCCGCCCTCGACCAGTCCGCCCTCGACGCGGAGCCGGTCTCGCCCGCCCGTCCGAGGCCCGTCCCCGCCCAGCTGCCCGCCGACGTGGCCGGGTTCGTCGGCCGGGAGGACCAGCTGCGGCGGCTCACCGCGCTGCTCGACGGCGGGGAGCAGCGGGTCGCGGCGATCGCCGGTACCGCGGGGGTGGGCAAGTCCGCGCTGGCCGTGCACTGGGCGCACCGGACGCTCGACCGGTTCCCGGACGGCCAGCTCTACGTCAACCTGCGCGGCTACGACGTCGGCCCACCCGCCGCGCCCGGCGAGGTCCTCGCCCGGTTCCTCGGCGCGCTCGGCACCGCCGACGCCGACATCCCCGCCGACCTGGACGAACGCGCCGCCCGGTACCGCACCGCGCTGGCCGGGCGGCGGATGCTGATCGTGCTGGACAACGCCGCGGTCGTCGAGCACGTCCGGCCGCTGCTGCCCGGCACCGGCTCCTGCATGGTGCTGGTGACCAGCCGGGACAGCCTGGCCGGGCTGGTCGCCGTGCACGGCGCCGAACGGCTCGACCTCGACCTGTTCCCGGACGGCGACGCGGCCGCCCTGCTCCGCCGGCTGATCGGCACCCGGGTCGACGACGATCCGGACGCCGCGGCCGCCCTGGCCGACCAGTGCGCCCACCTGCCGCTGGCGCTGCGCGTCGCCGCCGAGTTGACCGTGGCCCGCCCCACCACCACGCTGGCCGAGCTGGTCGCCGAGCTCGCCGACCAGCAGCGGCGGTGGGACCTGCTCAACGCGGACGGCGACCCGCGGGCGGCGGTGGCGGCGGTCTTCTCCTGGTCGATCCGGCACCTGCCGGCCGAGGCCGCCCGGGCCTTCCGGCTGCTCGGCCTGCATCCCGGTCCGGACTTCGACGCGTACGCCGCCGCCGCGCTCGCCGGGATCGGGCTCGCCGACGCTCGCCGGGTGCTGGACCGACTGGTCCGGGCCCATCTCGTCCAGCTCACCCGGGGCGGCCGGGCCACCATGCACGACCTGCTGCGGGCGTACGCGGTCAGCCTGGCCGCCGCCGAAGAACCGCTGCCCGAGCGCCTGTCGGCGGCGACCCGGCTCGCCGACCACTATCTGGCGGCCACCGTCGCCGCCACCGAGCGCCTCGGCTACGGCCGGGAGGGGACGGCGCCCGAGCCCGCCGGCCCGGTCACCGTGGTCCCGGACTTCCCCGATCCGTCGGCGGCGCTGCGCTGGCTGGACGCCGCGCGGGCCGGCCTGGTCCAGGTCATCGCACACACCGCGGGCCACGGGATGCCCACCCACACCGTACGGCTCGCCACCGCCCTGTACCGCTACCTGGAGGGCGGCCACTACCTCGACGGGCTGACCATTCACGGACACGCCCGGGACGCGGCCCGGCAGCTCGGCGACCCGGCGGCCGAGGCGCACGCGCTGCTCGCCATCGGCGCCCTCAAGATCCGCCTGGGCCGGCCGGAGACCGCGCCGACCGCCGACATGGCGGAGGCCCTGGTCCTCTACCGGCGGACCGGCGACCGGATCGGCGAGGGGCGGGCGCTGACCAACCTCGGGGTCGCCGAGGATCACCTGGGCCGGTACGCGGCCGCCGCCGAACGGCTGGAGCAGGCGCTCGTGCTGTACCGGGCGACCGGCCACCGGCACGGCGAGGCGATCGCGCTGCACAACCTGGGTGTCGCCGAACGCCACCTCGGCCACTACCCGGCGGCGATCGACCGGCTGGAGCAGGCGCTCGCGGTGTACCGGCAGCTCGGCTACCCGCCCGGTGAGGGGATGACGCTGCACAACATCGGGCTCGCCGAGGAGCGCCGGGGCCGCTTCGCGACGGCCGCCGAGCACCAGCAGGAGGCGCTGACCCTGCTGCGGCAGGCCGGCTACCCGCGCGGCGAGGCCTGGGCGCTCTACGGGCTCGGCACCGCGCGTACCCGGCTCGGCGCTCCCGAGGAGGCGACCGCGCTGCTGCACCGGGCGCTCGCGCTGTTCCAGGAGTTCGGCGAGCGGGACGGGGAGGCACGGGCGCAGAACGGGCTCGGCGAGGCGGCCCTGGCCCTGGGGCTGCCGGAGGAGGCGGCGGCCCGGCACGCGGCGGTGCCGGCGCTCACGGCCGTTCCGGATCAGCGGGCGCGGGCGTACGTCGGACTCGGGCACGCCCATCGTGCTCTCGGCGACCCGGGACTGGCGCGGGAGGCGTACCGGAAGGCCCTGATCCTGCACACGGAGATCGGCCTCCCGGAGACCGGCGCGGTCCACGCGCACCTCGCCGCCCTCGGCGATTGACCGTCGTCACGGGATTCACAATCGTTAACAATCTAGCTAACATTCGGAACACGCCGGTCATCGGCGCGTAGCGCGACTCCCGCGACATGCCCCGAGGAGGCGGCCTGTCCATGTCCGAGTATCCGCGTTCCCTCCGTATCGGATCCCTGGTGGTGGCGTTGATCGCCGCCCTCGTCACCCCGGGCGGAGCCGCCGCCCACGACCGCCGCACCACCCCCGGGGGGCTGGCCGTCCTGCCCGCACTGACCCCGGTGATGGACTGCGCGGCGGTCACCGGCCTGACGGTCGAGGGGGTCACGCTGACCAGCGCGACGACCGTGACCGGCGGCGCCGCACCCTACTGCGAGGTGCGCGGCACCATCGCGCCGGCCGACACCGTCGTGCTGCGGCTGCCCACCACCGGCTGGACCCAGCGGTACGTGCAGACCGGCTGCGGCGGTGAGTGCGGCAGCGCGAACATCAACGTCGGGCAGGCGTCGAACTGTCCGCCGGTCACCGCCGGTCAGGTCGCCCTCGCCACCACCGACATGGGCCACCAGGGTCAGAACGACGGCTCGTGGGCCGCGGACGACCCGCAGGCCCAGATCGACTTCGCCTACCGCGGGGTGCACGAGACCGCGGTGGCGGCCAAGGCGATCATCACGGCGTTCTACCGGCACGCGCCGGCGTACTCCTACTTCACCGGCTGCTCGGACGGCGGGCGCGAGGGGCTGATGGAGGCCCAGCGGTATCCGGACGACTTCGACGGCATCGCGGCCGGGGCGCCGGCCAGCAACATGGTCGTGCAGAACACGTACCACCACGCGTGGAACGTGCTGACGAACCTGGACGCGAACGGGAGGTACATCCTGCTCGCCGCGAAGCTGCCGATGGTCCACGAGGCCGTGCTGCGTGCCTGCGACGGCCTCGACGGGCTGCGGGACGGGATCCTCGACGACCCCCGGGTCTGCGACTTCGACCCGGACACCCTGGTCTGCCCGCAGGCGGCCTGCCTGACCCGGGCCGAGGCGGGTGTGGTCCGCCGGCTGCACGACGGCGCGGTGACCGACGACGGCAAGCGGCTGGAGCCGGCGATCTCCCACGAGTGGGGCTCCGAGCTGGACTGGACGCTCTTCGTCCCGGCGGCCCAGGGCACCACCGTGGGCAGCGAGAACTTCGTGCTGGCGTTCGCCCGGTACCTCGGCTTCACCAACCGGGTCGACCCGGACTGGCAGCTCGCCGACCTGAAGCTGACCGTGCAGGGGTTCTGGGACACCGTGCAGTCGTCGAGTTACCTCTCCGCGACCGATCCCGACCTGTCCGGATTCCGGCGCTCCGGCGGGCGGCTGCTGCTCTGGCACGGCTGGGAGGACCAGCACATCTCGCCGCAGGGGACGCTGGAGTACTACGACGCCCTGCGTACCACGATGGGCGGCTCGGCGGTCGACGGCTTCGCGAAGCTCTTCATGTTCCCCGGCGTCGCGCACTGCGGCGGCGGCGAGGGCCCGAACACCTTCGACGTGCTGACCCCCGTGATGGCGTGGACCGAGAGCGGCCGGGTGCCGTCGTCGATCGTCGCCTCCCGGACCGGGGACGGCGGCGTGGTCCGGACCCGGCCGGTCTTCGCGTACCCGGCGGTGGCCCGGTACGACGGCAGCGGCAGCATCGACGACGCGGCGAACTTCGTCCGCACGGTGCCGCGCCACCCGGTCCGCGACGACTTCCGCTGGCTCGGCACACGGCTCTACTCGCACGGGTACCAGCAGTGGTGCACGGCGGTCGGCACCTCCCTGGTGTGCCGGCCGCGCGACACCTGGCTCAACAGGATGACCGCAAGGTGATGACATAAATGGTAACTGCGGTCATCGATGCCAGGATGGTAGGAAAGTCTGGTGATCAACGATGCTCAGGATGCCTTCACCGACCTCGACGCCTACCTACGGCTGCCCCGGCTCGACGGGCTGCGCCTCTCGCCCGACGGGCGGCGCCTCGTGGTCGGGGTGGGCACCCCGAACCGCGACAACACCGCCTACCGCAGTTCGCTCTGGGAGCTGGACCCGGACGGGGTCCGGCCCGCCCGGCGGCTGACCCGCAGTGACAAGGGCGAGTCGGCCGCCGGGTTCACCCCCGACGGCGACCTGCTCTTCACCTCCGCCCGGCCCCGGCCGGAGGGCGGCACCGACGAGAAGGCCGCGGCGGCGCTCTGGCGGCAGCCGTCCGGCGGGGACGCCCACGTGGTGGCGAGCCCGCCCGGCGGCGTCGGCCAGGTGGTGGTGAGCGCGAACGGGACGACGCTGTTCGGCTCGGGGCTGCTGCCGTCCTCGGTGGACCTCGCCGCCGAGCAGAAGGCCCGTGACCGGCGCAAGGAGTCCGGCGTCTCGGCGATCCTGCACGAGGGGTACCCGGTCCGGTTCTGGGACCACGACCTCGGGCCGGCCCGGACCCGGCTGCTGGTCCTGGAGCCGGACGGCGAGCCGCGGGACGTGACCGGGTACGCCGGCGCGGCCCTCGACGACGGCGAGGGCAGCTGGGACCTCACCCCGGACGGGCGGACCGCGGTCACCACCTGGGCGCTGGAGGTCGCCGGGGGCTCCCAGCGCTACGCCCTGGTCGCGATCGACACGGCCACCGGCGAACGCCGGACGCTCGCCGACGACGCGGGCTTCGACTTCCTGGACGCCCGGATCTCTCCCGACGGCACCCTGGTCGCCTTCGCCGTCGAGCCGCGCTCGACCGCGACCGATCCGGGCGACCGGTGGCTGGCCGTCGTCCCGCTGGACGGCGGCCAGATCCGGGAGCTCACCCGCGACTGGGACCGGCTGCCCGCCCGGCCGCGCTGGACGCCGGACGGGACCGCGCTGATCGTCGCCGCCGACGACCAGGGCCGGTCGCCGCTGTGGCGGGTGGACGTGGCGAGCGGCGCGGTGACCCGGGTGACCGTGGACGACGGGGCGTACGGCGACTACCAGATCTCCCCGGACGGGCGGTGGGTGTACGCGCTCCGCTCGGCGATCGACAGCCCGCCCACCCCGGTGCGGATCGCGCTGGACGGCACGGCCGAGGTCACCGTCCTGCCCGGCCCCGGCGGGGAGCTGCGGGTGCCGGGCCGGCTGGACGAGGTGACCGCGACCGCGGCGGACGGCACCGCGCTGCGCGCCTGGATCGCGTTGCCCGACACCGATCAGCCCGCGCCGCTGCTGCTCTGGATCCACGGCGGGCCGCAGAGCTCGTGGAACTACTGGAGCTGGCGGTGGAACCCGTGGCTGGCCGTGGCCCAGGGGTACGCCGTCCTGCTGCCCGACCCGGCGCTCTCCACCGGGTACGGCAAGGACTTCATCGCCCGGGGCTGGGGGTCCTGGGGCGACAGCCCGTACACCGACCTGATGACCCTGACCGACGCCGCCGAGGCGCGCCCGGACGTCGACGAGACCCGCACCGCCGCGATGGGCGGCTCGTTCGGCGGCTACATGGCGAACTGGGTGGCCGGGCACACCGACCGCTTCGACGCGATCGTCACGCACGCGTCGCTCTGGTCGCTGGACAGCTTCGTCGCCGCCACCGACGTCTCCTGGTACTGGGCCCGGGAGCTGACCCGGGAGATGATCGAGGCGAACTCGCCGCACCACCACGCCGCCGCGATCACCACGCCGATGCTGGTGATCCATGGCGACAAGGACTACCGGGTGCCGATCGGCGAGGGCCTGAGCCTGTGGTGGTCCCTGATGTCCACCGGGACGGCCGGCGATCAGCACCGGTTCCTCTACTACCCGGACGAGAACCACTGGATCGCGAAGCCCGGCAACGTCAAGGTCTGGTACGAAACGATCTTCGCGTTCCTCACCCACCACGTCCGCGGCGAGAAGTGGGAGCGCCCCGAACTGCTCGGCTGACGCCCACCCCTGCAGCCGGGTCAGGCAGCCGGGTCAGGCGCCCGGCTCGGGCAACCGGCTCAGGCGCCGGCGAACACCCAGGTCAGCAGCGCCACGTCGGCGATCGAGACGACGGCCAGGATCGCGGCCGGAACCGCCGGTTTCGCGATCCTGGCCTCGCTGAACGCCCGCACCGCGAGGAACGGCAGCGCGGCGGTGCCGACGGCGAGCGGCAGGAAGACGTAGAGCAGGTTGCTGCGGCCACCACACGAGTCGAAGCACGAGAGCGAGGCCGCGAACGCCCCGAGCAGCAGGTAGAGCGCGACCGGGAACGCGACGATCGCGGTCAGGACGAAGACGGCGGTCTTGGTACGCATGGCATTCTCTCCGTAGGTCGGGGGGTTCAGCGAATGACGGCGCGGCCGGGCCCGGCGGCGGGCTGCCTGTCACGGCGCTAACCGTAATGATCATTAACAATGGCCGGCTCACCGGGGCACGGCCGAGAAGATCAACCCCTTCCGACCTCTCACTTCTCCCGTACGGTCGTCGCCGCGCACTACCGTCGCGCCCATGACAGCGGTGAGCATTCAGCGATTCGACGACCCGGACGGCAGGACGACGGTGGACTTCGGGAGGACGCTGATGCGCTCGTTCCAGCGTTCCCGCTCGACGCCGCACCCGCCGCCCACCAGCGGATGGACGCCGGCGAGGGGTTCGGCCGCATCGTCCTGACCGTGGGCTGATCGAACCGCTCCGACGGCCTGGTAGAACATGACCATGAGTGACACCGATGCACGGCCTGGCGTTGACGTACGCGAGGCCATCGAGCAGGGGCGGACCGCCCTCGGAATCGAGCTGGGGTCGACCCGGATCAAGGCCGTGCTGACCGGGCCGGATCACGCGGCTATCGCGGTCGGCAGCCACGACTGGGAGAACGAGTTCGTCGACCGGACCTGGACGTACTCCCTGGAAGCGGTCTGGGCCGGCCTCCAGGACTGCTTCGCCGCGCTGGCCGCCGATGTCAAGGCCAAGCACGGCGTGGAGCTGGGGACCGTCGGGGCGCTCGGCGTCTCCGCGATGATGCACGGCTACCTCGCCTTCGACGCCGAGGGCGAGCTGCTCACCCCGTTCCGCACCTGGCGCAACACCAACACCGGTGAGGCGTCCGAGCAGCTCAGCGAGCTGTTCGGCTTCAACATCCCGCACCGGTGGAGCATCGCCCACCTCTACCAGGCCGTCCTGAACGGCGAGGAGCACATCGGGCGGCTGGCGCACCTGACCACGCTCGCCGGGTACGTGCACTGGAAGCTGACCGGCCGCCAGGTCCTCGGCGTCGGCGACGCCAGCGGCGTCTTCCCGATCGACATCGCCACCGGCGGGTACGACGCGAGCATGCTCGCCAAGTTCGACGGCCTGGTCGACGGGCGTGGCCTCACTGCTTCACTGGCGGAGCTCCTCCCGGAGGTGCTGCCCGCCGGTGCGCAGGGCGGCACGCTGACCGAGGAGGGCGCGCGCCTGCTCGACCCGAGCGGTTCACTGCGGGCCGGCGCGCCGGTCTGCCCGCCCGAGGGTGACGCCGGCACCGGCATGGTCGCCACCAACTCGGTCGCCCGCCGTACCGGCAACATCAGCGCCGGGACCAGCATCTTCGCCATGATCGTGCTGGACGGCGAGCTGAGCCGGGTGCACCCGGAGATCGACCTGGTCACCACCCCGGCCGGCGACCTGGTCGCGATGGTGCACTGCAACAACGGCGCCAGCGAGCTCAACGCGTGGGCCGGGCTCTTCGCCGAGTTCACCACGGCACTCGGCGTCTCCGCCGACAGCGGCGCCGTCTTCGAGACGCTCTTCCGCGCCGCGCTCTCCGGCGCGCCCGACGGCGGCGGGCTGATGGCCTTCAACAACCTCTCCGGTGAGCCGATCACCAAGCTTCATGAGGGACGACCCCTCTTCTTCCGTACGCCGGGAAGCGAGCTCTCCCTCGCCGGCTTCATGCGCGTGCAGCTCTACGCCGCGCTGGCCACCCTGCGCATCGGCATGGACGTCCTGCAGAAGTCCGAATCCGTTCAGCTGGACCGGATGTTCGCGCACGGCGGCCTCTTCAAGACCGAGGGCGTCGCCCAGAACCTGCTCGCCGCGGCGATCGACACCCCGGTCTCGGTGGGCGACCTGGCCTCCGAGGGCGGCGCGTGGGGCATCGCGGTGCTGGCCGGCTTCCTCCGCGACCGCCGTCCGGACCAGTCCCTGGACGACTTCCTGACCACGGTCGTCTTCGCGGACGCGGCGGTCTCGACGGTCGCGCCGGTGGCCGAGGACGTGGCCGGGTTCGACGCGTACATGGAGCGGTACGTGGCCGCCCTCCCGGTCCAGCAGGCCGCGGTCGACCACAGCTGATCCATTCTCACCAGGGTGGCGCCGGTCCCGGCGCCACCCTTCTCCTCGAGGGTCCTCTCATGCAGCACGCTGTCGAGTGGTGGGATCGGCGGCAGATCCCGCTCTACCTGGCCGCGATCGCCGTCGGCGCGGTCGTGGGGCTCGCCGCTCCGGGTGCCGCGCCGGCCCTGGAACACGCGATCAACCCGGTGCTGGGGCTGCTGCTCTTCGCCACGTTCCTCGGGGTGCCACTGGCGTCGGTCGGGCGCGGCCTCCGCGACGTACGCTTCCTCACCACCGTCCTGACGACCAACTTCCTGGTCATGCCGGTGGTTTCATGGGTCTTGTCGCTTTTCCTAGCCCATGACCGGGGATTGATGCTCGGCGCGCTGCTGGTGCTGCTCGCACCATGCATCGACTACGTGATCGTCTTCACCGGCCTGGCGGGCGGCGACCGGGCGCGGTTGCTGGCCGCCACGCCACTGTTGATGGCCGCCCAGACGTTGCTGCTCCCCGTCTATCTGTTCCTGTTCGCGGGCCGGGAGGCGCTCGGGGCGGTCTCGGTACAGCCGTTCCTCGCCGCGTTCCTGCTGCTCATCGCGCTCCCCTTGGGCTGCGCGGCACTGGTGCAGAGGTGGGGTGCCGTGACGCCGGCATCGCCGTGGCGGTCGGTGGAGTCCGCGATGGCCGGGGCGATGGTGCCGCTGATGATGGCGACGCTCGCCGTGGTGATCGGCTCCCAGATCGCGGCGGTCGGATCCGAGGCTCTCCACCTGGTCCGGCTGGTGCCGCTCTACGCCGTCTTCGTGGCCGTCGCCGTCCCGGTCGGCCGCCTCGCGGGACGACTGGCCGGACTGGACGTCCCGGGCACCCGAGCGGTGATGTTCTCCTCCGCGACGCGGAACTCGCTGGTCGTCCTGCCGCTGGCGCTGGCGCTCCCGCCGTCGCTCGCGATCGCCCCGCTGGCCGTGGTCACCCAGACCCTGGTCGAGCTGCTCGCCATGGTCACCCTGGTCCGCCTGGTCCCCCGCCTGACGCCCGGCCCCGGCCGCGCCCCGGCCAGCCGGCGCTGAGTCACGGCACCGCGGCGCCATTCCCGACCTCAACGCCAGCCCGCACGAGCCGGCTGGCCCTGAGGGGTGCCCCGAGCCCTCCGAGACACCCCGCACCACCAGCCAGAAGAACACGGCCGGCCCTGAAGGGTGCCCCGAGCCCTCCGAGACACCCCTCAGGGCCGGCCAAGAGCCGCGGCGGGTCAGGCCGGGGCGAAGAGCAGGGTCGCGTTGTGGCCGCCGAACGCGAACGAGTTCGACATGACGTGTGCCGGCTCCCACGGGCGCGGGGCCGTGACCAGGTCGATCTTCAGGGCCGGGTCGGCCGCGCCGGAACCCATGGTCGGGGGCAGCGTCCGGTGCAGGTACGTCAACGCCACCGCGGCCGCCTCGATCGCCCCCGCCGCGCCCAGCGAATGCCCGGTCACCCCCTTGATCGACGTCACCGCCGGGCCCGACGGACCGAAGACGGCCGCGATCGCCTCCGCCTCGGCCGCGTCGTTCAGGGCCGTACCGGTGCCGTGCGCGTTGACGTGGGTCACCTGTTCCGGGGCCACTCCCCCGTCGGCGAGCGCCTCCCGCATCGCCGCCGCGGCCCCGCGGCCCTCGGGCGCCGGAGCCGTCAGGTGGTACGCGTCCGCCGTCGACCCGGTGCCGACGATCTCGGCGTAGATCCGGGCTCCCCGGGCCACCGCCCGCGACCGCTCCTCCAGCACCAGCACGCCGGCACCCTCGGCGGCGCAGAACCCGTCCCGCCCGGCCGCGAACGGGCGGCTCGTCCCGGTCGGCGAGAGCGCCCGCATGTTCCCGAACCCGGCCAGGTTCACCCCGGTCAGGCACGACTCGGTGCCGCCGGCCAGCACCACGTCCGCACGGCCGGAGGCGATCCACCGCGCCGCCCCCGCGATCGACTGGGTTCCGGTGGCGCAGGCCGTCGAGATGGTCTCGCACGGCCCGGTCAGCCCCCAGCGCTGCGACACCGCCCCGGCCGCCGCGTTCGGCATGACCATCGGGATGGTGAGCGGGGAGACCCGGCGCGCGCCCTTGGCGTCCAGCGTCCGGACCTGCTCCTCCCACGAGTACGCCCCGCCGATCCCCGATCCGATCAGGACGCCGGTGCCGTCGCCGTCCTCGTCGCCGAGACCCGCGTCGGTGATCGCCTCGTCGGCGGCGACCAGGGCCATCTGGGCGAACCGGTCCAGGCGTCTCAGCTCCACCCGTGACAGCCCGATCACCGAGGCGTCGAAGTCCTCCACGCGCCGCGCCACCGCATCCTCCGGTGTCCGGGAAAGCCCATTCCAGAAGGCCTCCGCCCCGACACCGCACGCCGCCAGCACGCCGACCCCGGTCACCACCACTCGCCTGCCGTCCCGCGACTCGCGCACAGATTCCCTTCCCCTGACCCGGATACTCGTCACCACCACAGTGCCCGCGGCGACTGACCGGAAACCAGCCCATCCCCTGCTCAGTCTGTCCATGGAGAACCTGACGCCGGTCGCCCCGGCCGTCTCGCCGGCGGCTTGCTCCGGACGTACGCGAAAACAACGCACCCGGCGCCGGAAAAGGCGGCCCGAACCTCGCGGGTGTTGAACCGCCGACCGTTTTTCATCACATGAGCCCCGCACCCGGCGCCCTACAGGCCAAATGCCGGAATGCGCTGTTGGCGTCTTGATCATCTATGCGTGAACTGTGCGCCTCGACTAGATAACCGCGGCCCACCCACCGGCGGCAAGCCCCTACCACGCATGGGGGACTTCCCTCCACGACCAGCTCAGTTGGGTCTACAGTGGCCGGTGCCGACGATTTTCGCCATCATTTTCCGTGGCCCGGCAAACCCGCTATTCGCCGGATTCCCGGGACTCCCCGGAAAATCATTACATTGACGTACGACAGTAGATTAAGCCTCTCTCCATAACCGTAGGCAACGGGAGGTGCGCGCCGAATGACCCGCGTGCCCGACACCCTGTCCCGGCCGGACGTGACGGGGCTCGCCGCCCTGCTGGAGAGCCTGCCGATCGGCCGCGTGCTCGAACTGCCCCGCCGCCCGCGGCCGCACTCCGCATCGGACGGCGCCGTCCGGCAACGGCTCGCCGCCGTCGTCGCGGCCTACCACGGCGGCGCCCCGCTGCTCCTGGGCTGGCACCGGGCCGCCGAGAGCGCGCCGGTCGAGGTCTTCGCGGCCGGCGGCGTCACCGGCCGCACCGGTCCCGGCGGGCGTGTCCCGATGTCCGTGCCGCCGGGCGCCGTCGGCCACCGCTATCCCGGGGGTGACCTGCCCGGACGGCTGCGCGCGGTGCCCGCCTGGACCCGCGTCGCCGGGCTCACCGACGGCCTGCTCGCCGAGGACGGCGCGCCGGAGCCCGGGGTGCCGCGCCCGAACCTCGACGAGGGCCTGCTGCACGTCTGGCAGGGCCCGTTCAGCTGGTTCGTCCTCGCCGTACCGGAAACCGCCGCCGGCCTGGCCACCGCCACCCGGATGATCGCCGCGGAGGAGCGGCAGGCCCGGTCGCACGCCCAGTCCCCCGAGCACGCGATCGCCACGGCCCGGCTGCAACGCCGCCACCGGGAGCTCCAGCAGGGCCGGTCCACCGGCATGTGGCGCATCCACCTGCTGGCCGGCGGCGACTCGCCCGCGTCCGCCGCCGCGGTGGCCGGCCTGCTCTGCGCCTCGGCCGACCTGACCCACCTGCCGTACGCCCTGATGCCCGCAGCCGTCGCCGGCGACCTGGACGACATGCTGGCCGCCGAGGACACACCGGACACCCCGGTGCTGGGCAGCTCGGCGCTGCTCGCGGCGCTCGCCGCCGTCCCGCTCGACGAGGTGCCGGGCCTGCGGACGGCGACCCGCCCCGACTTCGACGTCACCCCGGAGACCGCCGGCCACGACGGCCCGGCCGTCCGCCTCGGCGCCGTCCTCGACCGCGCCCTCTCCCCGGTCGGCCCGCTCGACATCCCCCGAAGCAGCCTCAACCGCCACACCTTCGTCTGCGGCGCCACCGGGGCCGGGAAATCCCAGACCGTCCGCAACCTGCTGGAATCCGCGTCCGCCCAGGGCCTGCCCTGGCTGGTCGTCGAACCCGCCAAGGCCGAGTACCGCCGGATGGCCGACCGCATCGGCGGCGACAGGGTCATCACCATCCGCCCCGGCGACCCCGGCACCCCACCGGCCGGCTTCAACCCGCTCCGGCCCGCCGACGGCTTCCCCCTGCAGACCCATCTCGACCTGACCAGGTCGCTGTTCCTCGCCGCCTTCGAGGCCGACGAACCCTTCCCCCAGGTCCTCAGCGCCGCGCTCAGCCGCTGCTACCAGGACCTCGGCTGGGACCTGGCCCTCGGTGAACCCCGCACCCCCGGCCACCGACCCCGATACCCCACCCTCGGCGACCTCCAGCACACCGCCGAACAGGTCATCGACCGGATCGGCTACGGCAAGGAGATCACCGCCAACGTCCGGGGCTTCATCCGCGTCCGCCTCGCCAGCCTGCGCCTCGGCACCACCGGCGGCTTCTTCGAGGGCGGCCACCCCCTGGACCTGGCCGCCCTGATGCGCCACAACGTCGTCTTCGAGATCGAGGACGTCGGCGACGACCGCGACAAGGCCTTCCTGATGGGCGGCCTGCTCATCCAGCTCACCGAACACCTACGGGTGGAGACCCGCCGCAACCCGGAACTGCTCACCCTCGGGCTGCGCCACCTCAGCGTCTTCGAAGAGGCCCACCGCCTGCTGCGGCGCACCGAGGAGCGCGGCCCGGCGTCGCACGCCGTCGAACTCTTCGCCGCCCTCCTCGCCGAGATCCGCGCGTACGGCGAAGGCCTCATCATCGCCGAGCAGATCCCCGGCAAGCTGATCCCCGACGTCATCAAGAACACCGCCGTCAAAATCATCCACCGCCTGCCCGCCGCCGACGACCGCGAGGCGGTCGGCGCCACGGCCAACCTCACCGACACCCAGTCCGCCTACCTGGTCACCCTGCCCCCGGGCACCGCCGCCGTCTTCACCGACGGCATGGACCAGCCCGTCCTCACCGGAATGCCCGACGGCTCCCCTCGCGAACGCGGCGGCCGCACCCCCACCGCGAACGCCACCGCCGTGATCGCCCGCCGCAGCCCGACCTGCGGCCCGAAGTGCGCCACCACCGCCTGCACCCTGCGCGAGATGCGCACCGCCCAGCACCTGCTCGAGGACGAACCGTGGCTCGCCGCCTGGGCCGAGCTGGCCACCCTCGGGCACCTCGCCGGCGGCCCCGCGCCGATCCCCCGGGCCCACCGGCTCCGGCAGTTGCTGCTCGTGCCCACCCGTCTGCGAGACTGCGCGCTCTCCCAGGCCGTCGACGAGGCGGTCCGGAGCCGGTCCACCGTGCTCGGTGACCACGCCGGTCCGGAGGCCACCGCGCGGCACCTGCTCGACGTGGCGCACGGCTACCTGAACGACGAGTTCCGCTGCGCGGTGGAGGAGCCGGAGTACCTCGCCCGCCCGTACCGATGGCAGCTCATCAGCGACGAACTCACCGAGGCCGCCCGCACCGACGGCGCAGCGCCCCGCCACCCGCGCTCCGCCGGGTGGGAGCGGGAGACCCGCCGGACCATCCCCGGCACGACGGTGGGCGACCAGGCCGCCGCGGTCACCACGTGGCTCGACCACGACCTCGCCGACCCGGGGCCACGGCGAACCGTCGCGCTCGGCTCCCGGGACCCCACGCCCCTGGAGAGGGCCGTCGGCACCACTTTCGGGTCGCCCGACTGGAACACCCGGATCCGGGCCCTCATCGAGGACGACTTCGAGGACGACACCTGGCTGCTCCGCTTCCTCATCCCGGCATAGGAGGTGACGTCGATGGGCGAGAACCCGTACGAACCCGAACCCTCCGACCCGGCCCCCGACCAGCCGAACAACCCGGACGGCACCGCCGCAGCAGCCACGTCGGCCGACGACGCCACCCGCGCTCCGGACACGAGAACCGCAGCCGAACTGAGGCGCAGCCACATGTCGAGGCTCACCGGCACCGACCGCGCTCCCCCGCCCGATCCCACCGCCGTCGCTTCGGCAGACAGGCGCTCCTTGGAGGACGAAGCCCTCAAGGAACTGGTCGCAGCAGAAAAGGCCGGCGTGCAAGACCTCTCCGTGTGGATCGACAAACACGACCGCAAGGGCCCGAACGAGTTTCAAGACACGATCGCCGAACTCCGAGAGGCGAACCGGCTCGCGTCGGAATACCCCGACCGGATCATCCGGGTGGGCGTGGACGCGGAAACCGGGATACGTCCAGGCACCACGAACGAGCGCATGCGGGAATTTGACATAAGGGTGGAAGCCCCGGACGGCCGAGTGGAACGAAGCGTGGAGGTGAGAACAATCGAGAAAGCATTCGCCGACGCACCGGACCTGAAGCTGAGCATCAGACACGCCGCGGACAAAGTCGCAAGCCGCATTAAGGATGACGACCCGATTCCCGGCCAAAAGGACATTACCATAGAGATGGAACTTCCCGTCGGATACACACGGAAGGATTCGAGAACAAGTCGGGACTTCTCTCCCGATGGGACCGTGAACGTGTTCAGCCGGGGCGGTAGGCACACCCGGAGCGGGAACCTGTTCGATGACGTTCGAGACAGTATTCCAGAAATCAAGAACTCCGGCTTACTCGACCGCGTGACGCTGATCGACAGGAAATCAGGTTACGCCACTGAATTCAACCGGCAGGGCTCGAACTGGACACGAACGGAAGCGAGGAAGAAATGATAGAGGCCAGCGAGCGCAGCTTCCCCGGTCGGCTGTTCCGGATCGAGACAGAGCCACCGGACGGCACTGAATTCGGCATGCCTGCGGCTCGAACGGCACTATCGGCCACTTTCTCCCTGATCCGCGGCCTGTGCACTCCACTCTCCGCCGAGCTGTCACTCTGCTGCCGAAATACCGAAACCGGATTTCCTACCGCCACCGCACCGAAGTACCGATTTCGCGGGCTTGGCGCGAGCCGAATACCACCCGGCATGACGATACAACCCTCATGGGAGGACGAGGAGTTTGACTCGACCACCGAGATAACCGAGGAATCGATCATCTCATGGATAGACGGTCTACTGAGTCAAGAATGTGCCCCGAACGAACATACCGACTGGACGGAAATAACCTTCCGGAACACATCGGTACGCATACCCGCCGAATGGTCCGGTGACCTCGGCGACACGCTGACGCTGTTCTACAACAGGGGATCGACTCAGTATCCGGTCGACCATGACGATCTAGGATGCTCGATCGCCGGCCCCCGGGGCCCTGTCCTGGAGTCACCGATCGAGCTGTCCGTAACAAATGATCTGGGAATCCTATCGATCTCGCTCTACGCTCGGTGGTCGCTGTGGGCCGACGAGGGATCTGCGGGATACCAACTGATCTCCGACGCCACGGCCCGGGTGGCCGAGGCGGATGGATGGACGATCACGGATCCCTGACACACCCCTGAGGCTCACGGCTCTTCGGTGTGGTCGCCGGAGGGGATGGCGGCGAGTAGTTCGCGGGTGTAGGTGTGCTGGGGGTGGTCGAAGATCTCCTCCGGGGTGCCGCTCTCCACGATGCGGCCGCTCTTCATCACGTGGACCTGGTGGCAGAGCATGCGGACCACCGCCAGGTCGTGGCTGATGAAGACGTAGCTGAGGCCCAGCCGCTTCTGCAGGTCGACCAGCAGGTCGAGGATCTGGGCCTGGACCACGACGTCCAGGGCCGACACCGCCTCGTCGAGGATCACCACCTCGGGCTCCAGGGCCAGCGCCCGGGCGATCGCCACCCGCTGCCGCTGACCGCCGGAGAGCTCGTGCGGGTACCGGCCGGCCAGCGACGGGTCGAGGGCGACCTGGGTGAGCAGCGCCGCCACGCGTTCGTCGCGTTCCGCCGGCGTGCCGACCCTGTGCACGTCGAGTGGCTCCCGGATGGCGTCACCGATCGTGTAGCGCGAGTCGAGCGACGCGTACGGGTTCTGGAACACCGGCTGGACCCGGCGCCGGAAGGCGAGCAGGTCGGCCCCCTTGATCCCGCTCACGTTGCGGTTGTCGAAAAGGATGTCGCCGGACGTGCTCTTCTCCAGCATGAGCAGCATCTTCGCCGTGGTGGACTTGCCCGAGCCGCTCTCCCCGACGATGCCGACGGTCTGGCCCGGCGGGACCCTGAAGGACACTTCGTCGACGGCGGTGAAGAGCGAAGACCTTCCCAGAGCACCTTTGCGTACGGCGTACTGCTTACTGAGCGCGACCACCTCCATGACCGGACGGCTCTTGGTCTCCGGGTCGGCGGGCGCGACCAACGAGCCGGTCGACAGGCTCGGCGCCGCGGAGATCAGGCGCTTGGTGTAGTCGTCGGCCGGCTCGTTCAGCACGGTCGCCGCGGGCCCGGACTCGACGATCTGACCGCGATTCATCACCACCACGTGGTCGGCGCGTTCGGCGGCGAGCGCCAGGTCGTGGGTGACCATCAGCACCGTGGTGCCCATCGATGCGGTGAGCGCGGCCAGCTCGTCCAGGATGATCTTCTGGACCGTGACGTCGAGGGCCGAGGTGGGCTCGTCGGCGATGAGCAGCGCGGGACGGCAGGCCAGGCCCATCGCGATCAGCACACGCTGCCGCATGCCGCCGGAGAACTCGTGCGGGTACTGCCGGTACCGGCGCTCCGGCTCCGGGATGCCGACCAGGCTGAGCAGTTCCAGGGAACGGGCCCGGGCTTCCTTCCCGTTCGCGACCTTGTGCACCCGGAAGACCTCGGCGATCTGCCGGCCGATCGGCAGCAGCGGGTTGAGGTTCGACATCGGGTCCTGCGGGACCAGGCCGATCCGGCGGCCGCGGATGCCGGTCATCTCCCGCTCGGAGAGGGCCAGCAGGTCCTGCCCGTCGAAGGTGACCGAGCCCGCGGAGACCCGGCCGTTCGGGGCGAGCAGCCGGTTCAGCGCCGTGGTCAGCGTCGACTTGCCGGAGCCGGACTCGCCGACGATCGCCACCGTCTGGCCGGGCAGCACGCTGAGCGAAGCGTCCCGTACCGCAAGGAGGTCGCCGTTGCGGGTCCGGAAGGTGACGGAGAGGCCGTCGATCTCGAGCAGGGGTTTCATGGTCGCAGCAGTCTCCTGGGAAGAGGTCATCGTTCGCGGCCCTTCACGTCGAGGACGTCGCGCAGGCCGTCGCCGAGGAAGTTGATCGCGAGGACGACCGAGACGATGGCGAGGCCCGGTCCGGCGGCGATCCACCACTGGTAGAAGTTCGCCGAGCCCTCGGTGATCATGGCGCCCCACTCCGGGGAGGGCGGCAGCGCGCCGAGCCCGAGGAAGCTCAGCGAGGCGACCAGGATGATGATCATGCCGAGGTCCATGGTGGCGCTGACCAGGACCGGGGTGAGCGCATGCGGCAGCACGTGCTTGCGCAGGGTGGCCAGCCGGCCCATCCCGATCGCCCGGGCCGCGGTGACGTGCTCGCGTTCCCGGATCGACAGGATCTGCCCGCGGACCAGCCGGGCGTAGATCGGCCACCAGACCACCACGATGGCCAGGAACGCGTTGGTGAGCCCGGGGCCGAGCGCGGCGGCGACCGCCATCGCCAGCAGGATCGACGGGAACGCCATGGTGATGTCGGCGAGCCGCATCAGCACCGCGTCGAGCACGCCGCCGAAGAAGCCGGCCAGCGCCCCGATCAGGCTGCCGGCCAGCGCCGAGATCGCGATCGCCAGCACCGCCATCGGCAGCGACTGCCGGGCGCCGTAGAGCACCCGGGTGAAGACGTCGCGGCCGAGCGCGTCGGTGCCGAAGAGGTGCCCGAGCGACGGGGCCTGGAGCCGGGCGCCGGAGGCGGCGAACGCGTCGTGCGGCGCCAGCACCCCGGCGAAGCAGATCACCAGGATCCAGAGCACGATCACGATCCCGCCGCCGACCACGCCGGGGGTGAGGAACGGGCGGACCCGGCTGATCATGAGAGCCTCACTCGGGGGTCGACCACCGCGTACGCGATGTCGGTCAGCAGGTTCGAGACCAGGAAGATGCAGCCGCCGAGCAGGCAGACGCCGGTGATGGCCGGGAAGTCCAGCGAGCGCGAGGACTCCACGGCGTAGGTGCCGATCCCGTTCCACGAGAAGATCGTCTCGATCAGCACCGCGCCCATGATCAGCATGCCGATCGAGACGCCGACGATGGTGATCACCGGGGTGACCGCGTTCTTGAGGACGTGCCGGTTGAGCACCTGCCCCTGGGACAGGCCCTTGGCACGCGCCGTGCGTACGTAATCGGCGGTCTGCTCTTCCAGCATCTGTGCCCGGACGATCCGGATCACCGTGCCGAGCAGCGCCAGGCTCATGATGAACGCCGGCATCACCAGGTGCGAGAACGCGTCCACGAAGAGCGGCCAGTCGCCGTGCAGCAGCGCGTCGACGGTGTACATCCCGGTCACCTCGGGCGGCGGGATCACCCGGGGCGAGAGCCGGCCCGGGCTCGGCGCGACGCCGAGCCGGGCGTAGAAGACGGACAGGAAGATCAGCCCCACCCAGAACACCGGCAGCGACGACCCCGCGAGGGCGAGCACCCGGACCGCCGCGTCACCGGCCCGGCCCCGGTTGCGCGCCGCCAGGACGCCCAGCAGGGTGCCCAGGACCACCGCGATGACCAGGGCGAACAGCGCCAGTTCCAGGGTGGCCGGCAGCCGGGTGGCGAGGTCCGAGCCGACCGCCGACTTGGTCCGGAACGACGTGCCGAGATCGCCGTGCAGCAGGTTGACGACGTACGTCACGTACTGCTCGAAGAGGCTCTTGTCGAGTCCCCAGCGCTCGGTCGCCGCCTGGACGATCTCGGCGTTGTTGAGGTTGCGCTCGCCCACGATGGAGACCAGCGGGCTGTCCCCCACCGCGTGCGAGAGCAGGAACGCGATCGTGACGATGCCCCAGAGCAGCAGGGGCATCACCGCGAGGCGCCGCAGGATGAAGCGGATCATGACTTGAAGCTCAGCCGGCTGAGGTCGAGGTTGCGGGTGATGTCGTAGTTGTTCCCGGTCACGTCGGCCGAGCTGGCCAGCAGGTACTTCGGGTTCACGATCGGCAGGATGATCTGGTCGTCGTACATCGCCTTGCCGAGCGCGTTGTAGGTCGCGGTCCGCGCGTCGCCGGTCTGGGTGAGCGCCTTCGCGGCCAGCGAGGTCTCCTCGGCGCTGACGCCGGTGCCGGAGCGGGCCAGCCAGGAGGAGCCCTCGATCATGCCGAAGTACTGCACGTACTGGATGGTGTCCGGGTGGTCCGGGGCGAAGTAGACGCTGGTCACCGCCGCGCCGTCGCCGCCCATCAGGGTGGCCCAGGCGGTGTACTCCAGCGGGTGCAGGGTCAGCTCGATGCCGGAGGCCTTCAGGCTCTGCTGGATCGACTGGAACATCGTGGTGAAGTTGACGCCGTAGATGGTGAAGTTCGGGTACGTCGCCTCGAGCTTCAGCCCGTCGGCGTAGCCCGCCTCGGCGAGCAGCGCCTTCGCGCCGTCCGGGTCGTACTCCGGCAGCGTGAGTCCGTCCGTACCCTCGAAGCCGTTGGGAATGGCGGTGGACTGCTTCTCGCCCTGCCCGGCCACGGTCGCGTCGATCACCGCGTCGTAGTCGATCGCCTTGCGGAACGCCTCGCGCACCTTGACGTTCTTGAGCGCCGCACCGCCCGGAGCGCCCGGCGCGAGCCCGACGTAGACGAAGTTGTAGGACGGCACCACCGAGCTGGTGATGTTCGCGTCCGACTTGATCTGGTCCAGGGCGTCGAAGCTGAGCTGCATGGCGACGTCGATGTCACCCTGCTGGAGCTGCTGCAGCTGCGCCGACGAGTCGGCGACCTGCTTGAACGTCACGTCGGTGAAGTTGGGCTTCGTCCCCCAGTAGTTCGGGTTCGCCTTCAGAACCAACTGCGAGCCCTCCGCGTACGACCCCAGCTGGTACTGCCCCGAGCCGGCCGAGTTGGCCATGAACCACTGCTCGGCCTGGTCGGTCTTCGCGGCGTCCTTGTCCGCGGTGGCCCCGTTCTCGCTCGCCACGTCGGAGTTGATCACGCCCATGTAGCTGGCGGTCACGATGTTGAAGAAGGCCGAGTTCGGCGCGGACGTGGTGACCACGACGGTGTGTGCGTCGGGCGCCTCGACGCTCTTCACCCCGGACATGAAGTAGCTCGGCGAGCCGCCCAGGTTCTGCAGCCGCTCCCAGGACCACGCGACGTCCTTCGCCTCGACCGGCGAGCCGTCCGAGAAGACCGCGTCGTCGCGGAGGGTGAAGGTGAACTCGGTGTTGTCCGTGTTCGCCTTCCACGAGGAGGCGAGCAGCGGCTCCAGGCTGCCGTCGTCCGGGCTGGCGTGGATCAGCGTCTCGTAGACCGCCGAGTTGTAGATCTGGCAGGTGTCGCAGAGCGAGCGGGAGATGTCGAGGGTGGTCACGTCCATCGAGCGACCGAGGATGATCCCGGTCCGCGCCTCGGTGGCGGGTCCGGTCGACGAGCAGGCGGCGACGGCGAGCAGCGCGGCCGTGGCCACCGCGACCATCCGTACGGGAAGGGTGAATCTCATCGGGCGTCTCCGGAGAATCGAAGGAGAATCGAAATGATCAGGAGTTGAGCGCGGCGAAGGCCTCGCCGGTGCGCGCGAGGGTGTCGTCGATGACCTCGGCGGTGTGCGCCGTGGAGAGGAACATGTTGTGCCAGGGGTGCAGCAGCACCCCGCGCTTGGCGGCCTCACCGGTGAACGCGAAGGCCTTCTTCAGCTCCGGGTCGTCCTCGAAGCCCAGCAGCGGCATCTGCACCGGCCCGGTCAGCCGCAGCGGCATCCCGGCGGCGGCGCCCTGCGCTTCGAGACCGGCCTTCAGCCGCTCCCCGGCGACGCGCATCAGCTCGGGCGCGTCGATCTCCGCGGCGGTACGGACGGTGGCGATGCCGGCGGCCATCGGGACCGCGGAGTACCAGAACGAGCCGGTCACGTAGATGTCCGCGGCCGCCGGGCGCAGGCCGTCGACGCCGACCACCGCGGCGATCGCGTGCCCGTTGGCGAGGGCCTTGGAGTACGCGGTGAGGTCCGGCCGGACGCCGAGCGACTCCCACGCGCCGCGCACGTCGAGCCGGAGCCCGGTGCGCACCTCGTCGAGGATCAGCGCCGCGCCGATCCGGGTGGCGAGCTCCCGGGCGGCCTTCGCGAACGCCGGGTCGACCAACTCCTGCGCGACGAACGCGTCGTGCCGGAACGGGGTCAGGATGATCGCGGCGACGTCGCCGTCGTGCTCGGCGGCGGCCTTCTCCATCGACGCGATGTCGTTGTAGTCGAACTCGACGATGTTCAGCCGGTCCTGCGGCGTGGTGCCGACGGTCTTCGGCGTGAACCAGTCGTTGGCGCCGTGGTACGCGACGGCGGCCTTGAGCAGCTTGGTCCGGCCGGTCGACGCGCGGGCCACCCGGACCGCGGCCGACGTCGCGTCGGTGCCGTTCTTGGCGAACATCGCCCACTCGGCGTGCGCCACGGTCCCGGTCAGCAGCTCGGCGAACTCGACCATCCGCGCCGACGGCCCGGAGAGCGTGTCACCGGCGCGGGCCTGCTCGGCGGCGGCCGCCTCGACGACGGGGTTCCGGTGACCGAGCAGCATCGGGCCGAACGCGCAGAAGTAGTCGATGAAGCGGTTGCCGTCCACGTCCCAGGTGTGCGCACCCTCGCCGCGCTCCCAGAACTGCGGGAAGGACGGGGGCATGGTCCGCTCGTCGGCGGTCATGTGGCCGTACATGCCACCAGGGATGACCTTGGCGGCGCGGGCGCGGAGGGCGCGGTCAACAGGGGTGTTCGTCACGGTGTCTCCTCGGCGGTACGGTACTGAGTACAGGATTTATTTCATACGTACGGAATAATTTGCGGAGCCATTAAGCTCCGGTGAACTGACCTGGTTGAATACCTGCCCAGACCCCTACGGACGAGGAGCCCGATGCCCAAGATCGTCGATCACGAGGAGCGCCGGCAAGAGGTGCTCGGCGCCGTCTGGCGGCTCATCGGCCGGGAGGGCCTGGACGCCGCCACGACCCGGCGGATCGCCGACGAGGCCGGCTACTCCATCGGGGCGATCCAGCACTACTTCCAGAACAAGGAGGACATCCTCGTCCAGGCCCACCTGCTGGCGTTCTCCCGGGCCAGCGACCGGATCCTGCGGGTCACGCAGGGCCGCACCGGTGTCGACGCGCTGCGTCTGGCCATGATGGAGGCCCTGCCGCTGGACGCCGAGCGTCTCCTCGAAGCACAGGTGGACGTCAGCTTCCTGGGCCAGGCCGTCGGCAACCCGCAGCTGCGCCGGATCCGCAGTACGTCCAACACGGAGTCGCGGGCGTTCTGGGAGGGCTTCGTGACCGCCGCGCAGCGCACCGGTGAGATCGCCGCGGACGAGGACCCCGGGCTGATCGTCGACGAGATCTTCGCGCTGATCGAGTCGCTCTCCATCGAGGCGATCATCGCCCCGGAGCGGATGACGCCCGAACACCAGATGGTCCTGGTCGAGCGCTTCCTGACCCGGGTGGCGGCTCATCGCTGACCGTCGCTCTGGTGGGCCTCGAGGGCACGGCGCTGCGTCGCCGCCGCCTCGTGCAGGCTCACCGCCAGAACCAGCTCCGGCATCCGGGAGCGGAAAGCCGCGCCCAGCGTCTCCTCCAGCTTCGCGAGGCGGTGCCGGACCGTTCGTTCCGCGATTCCCAGGGTACGGGCGGCGACCTGGGCGTTGAGTCCCGCTCGCGCATAGACCACGAGGGTCTCCCGAAGCTCGGCGCTGCGCGCGTCCGCCCCGTTCAGGCGGCGCAGTTCGTGATCGGCGAAGGCCCGCGCCGTGCTCTCGTTCTCCAGCGCGACGGCGAGCAGCGCCACGTCCTCGTAGGCGACCACCGCGTCCACCGGCGCGACCAGCTTGCGCGCCCAGAGCGAGGCGGCGAGCCGCGCCTGCCGGTGGCCGGCCGCGAACCCGTCCCGCCCGCCCGCCGGCGCACCCAGCGCGAACCGCCCGGCACCGAGCCCGGCGAAGGTCCCCCGCACCGCTTCGGCGTCCTGACCTGCCACGATCGCCAGCCACGCCCAGGTCTCGCCCTCACCCGCCTGGACGATCAACGACGCGGCGCCCAGCGTCCGGCAGGCCGCCGCGACGGTGTCGCGCAGGTTCTCGGCACCCCGGGCGACCACGGCGACGTGCGTACCGGCCAGGCGGTAGCCCAGCTCGGCCTCGGGCACCGCGACCCCGTCCAGCACCTGCTCGACCAGCCGGCGGATCCGCTGGTCACGCTCGTCGCGCTGCTCCAGCCGGACCCGGGCGTACACCTCGCCCGCGCCCGTCGACAACCGGTCGAAGTAGGTGAAGAGCCGGTCCGAGACCGCCCGCAGCACCAGCGAGTCGTCGGCGCGCGCCAGCTTCAGCGCGGCCAGTTCGGTGATCACGGTTTCCCAGAGCACCTGATGAGTCAGGCGGTAGCTGCGGTCCAGCGACTCCCAGGAGAGCCCGTTGCGGGCGGCCGCTGCCGACTCGGCGACGACCTCCCGGGGCAGCCCGGCGACGGCCGGATCATCGGTCATCGCCAGCAGCGCGTCCTCGATCACGGCCGAGAGCGCCTCCCAGCCCGCGGCCTGGAAGTCGCTGGCCGCAACGGCGTAGTACTCCGGGACCACCTCGCGCAGCCGGGGAGCGAACCGCGCGCCGATCGCGTCCTGCTGGCGGTGCACCGCGGCGGCGAGGTCACGCACGTGGTTCCTGGTGCGGTGCACTGCCCCTCCCCTCGCGGGGAGCGTATCCCGGATCATCGCGGGGAGGCCCCGACTTCGTCCGCCCGCGCGGCCCAGAAGTCGAGCGTCCCGGCCAGGTCCACGATCCCGGCGTCGGAGCCGAGGCCCTGGGCGACCTGCGCGGCGGCCGCGGTGCCGAGCCGGGCCGCGTTCACCACGTCCCGCCCCTGGTGCAGGCCGGTGATCAGGCCCGCGACGAAGGCGTCCCCGCAGCCGGTGGTGTCGACCACCGCACAGCGGAACGCCGGGATCCGCTCGGCCACGCCCTCGCCGTCGGCGCTGTCGCCGACGACCAGCGAACCGTCCCCGCCCATCGTGACGATCACCGTGCCGACGCCGCGGTCGCGCATCACCCCGGCCGCCTCGCGCAGGTCGTCGCGGCCGGTCAGCACCCGCAGCTGGTCCTCGTTGGGCAGGAAGTAGTCGACGTACTGCCAGGCGTCGCCGAGGAAGTCCGGGCTCTCCGGCCCGCTCAGCAGGTCGAGCGTGGTGGTCGTCCCGCTCTCCCGGGCGTGCCGCAGCAGCCCCGGCACCGCCGCCGCGGTGAACCCGCCGAGCACGTCCGGACCGCCCAGGTGCAGGAAGTCCGCCTCCGCGACCAGCGCCGGGTCGACGTCCGCGGCGGTCAGGGTCGCGGTGACGCCGGGCAGGTGCAGCGAGGGCCGCTCCCCGTTCTCCCGGATCGGCAGCACGGTCGCCGAGGTACGCCCACCGGCCCGGACCACCAGCCGCGAGGTGTCGATGCCGTACTCCTCCAGGAGCATCCGCAGCAGCCGCCCGCTGGTGTCGTCGCCGATCGCGCCGACCGAGGTCACCCGGGCGCCGAGCTTGGCCAGGTCGACCGCGGTCCCCGCCGCCGTCCCCGCCGCGGTGATCCGGATGTCGTCGACGAGCGCACCGCCCTGTCCGGGAGGGATCACGCCGACCGGTCGTACCAGGACGTCCACGATGTGCGGTCCGAGACAGACCACCCGGGCGGTCATCGGGCGTACCCCGTCGCGAACGCGGCGGCGACCTCGGCCAGCTCCTCATCGGTCAGCACCCGTGGCCGCCCGACAGCGGTGGCGCGCAGGTAGAGGTCGCAGAGCCATTCGAGCAACCGGGCCCGCTCGAACGCCTCGTCCAGCGAGCCGCCATAGGTCACCGCGCCGTGGTTCTGCATCAGCGCGGCGCTGCGCCCGTCGAGCGCGGCCGCCACCGCGCGGGCCAGCTTCTCGCTGCCGTAGAGCGCGTACGGCGCGACCCGCGGCGCCCCGCCCAGCCGGACCACGTAGTAGTGCAGCGGCGGCAGCTCGTCGACCACGGTGGAGACGCTCACGCTGCGGATCCCGTGGTGGTGCACCACGGCCCGCGCGCCGGTCTGCCGGTAGACACCCAGGTGCAGCCCGGTCTCACTGGACGGTTCGGCGGTGCCGGGCTCCCCGATCAGGTTCCCGTCGAGGTCGAGCACCGCCACGTCCTCCGGCCGGACCAGGTGGTACGGGATGGAGGAGGGCGAGATCGCCACCCGATCGCCGAACCGCACGCTGACGTTGCCCGCGGTCCCCTCGACGAGACCGTCACTGATCAGCCGCAGCCCGGCCTCGACCACGGCCGCCCTGGCTTCCTCCATCGCACCCACGCGCTCTCCCTCAGCACTCGAAGGAGCCCAGTCTCCCGGTACGCCGTCCCGCCGCGGTTACCGTCTTCCGGACATCGTCGTGCCATCCGCGTCCGGATCCGGCAACGGGACCGGCCGGGGGAAGCCGTCCACCAGGCGCTCGTAGGCGCGGGCCACCCGCAGCGCCGTCAGGTCGTCGCCGCGGCGGGCGACGATCATCAAGCCGACCGGCAGGCCGTCCGCCAGGCCGCAGGGGACGGTGGTCGCCGGGTGGCCGGTGACGTCGAACGGGGCGGTGTTGCCGAGCATCTCCTGGGCGCGGCGCTGTACCTCGGCGAGGGGTGCGCCCGGGGCGGGCAGCGGCGTCGCCACCATCGGCAGCGTGGGCAGGACCAGCGCGTCCACCTCGGTGAGAGCCTCGTCGTAGGCGGCGGTCAGCACCGGCACCGCGTTCTGCGCCGCCGCGTACCAGGCGCCGTGGTACCGCTCGGCCAGGTACTCCCCCAGCAGCAGGGTGATCTTCACGGTCGGCGAGAGCTCGGCGCCGCGGGTGGCCCGTGCCTGGCCGAAATGGGTCAGGTAGGACGCGGAGTGGAACCCGCCGTGGCCGGTCCCGTAGCCGTTGCCGTTCACCATCTGGGCGGCCGCGCCCTCGGTGGCGATCGCGCTCCAGACGTGGATGCCGTCGGCGTGCCCCGGCACCGACACGGGAGCGACGCTCGCGCCCGCCGCCGCCAGAGCGGCCGCCGCGGCCCGGACGGCCCGGTCGACACCGGGTTCGGCACCGGCGAAGCCCTCCTCCAGCACCCCGATCCGCAGCCCCTCGACCGGCGTCTCCAGCGCGGACGCGTACGGCACCGGCAGCGGGCCACCGCGCTGCCGGGCGTCGAGCGGGTCCGGCCCGGCGATCGCGTCCAGCAGCAGCGCCACGTCGCCCACGGTCCGCGCGATCGGCCCGAGATGGTCCAGGGTGAACTCGATCGGCGCCGCCCCGGTGTACGGCACCAGCCCGTACGTCGGCTTGTGCCCGACCACCCCGCACCAGCTCGCCGGGATCCGGATCGACCCGCCCTGGTCACCGCCGAGCGCGAGGTCCACCTCCCCGGTGGCGACGAGGATCGCGCTGCCCCCGGAGGATCCGCCCGCGGCGCGCGACGGGTCCCACGGGTTGCGCATCGGCCCGGTCCGGCAGGTGTGGCTCCCGCCGGAGAGGCAGAGGTCCTCGCAGGCCGCCTTGCCGGTGATCGTCGCGCCGGCGGCGAGCACCCGGCTCACCACGGTGGCGTCGTACTCCGGAACGTATCCCTCCAGGAGGGAACAGCCGTTCATCATCGGCAGCCCGGCCACCGCGATGTTGTCCTTGACCGCGATGGATCGCCCGGCCAGGGGCCCGTCCGGCGCACCCGGCACGGTCGCCTTCCAGTACCAGGCGTTGAGCGGGTCCTCCGTGGCGGAAGGACGGCGGCCAGAAGCACGGGCCGGGACGTCCTTGGTGACCGAGAGCCCGTCGACGACCGCGTACGACCCCAGCAGGCCGCCGATCACCGAGGTGAAGGCGGCGATGTCGGTGTCGGAGAGCCCGAGACCGTGCCGCTGCGCGATCCGGCCGATCTCCTCGGGTCCGGGTGGTTGAAGCTCCATGACCAATCCTCCTAAACGCCCAGGTACTCGTGTTGCATGTCGCGATCGGCCAGCAGGTCCGCGGTGCGCACCGACCGGACCACCTCGCCCTTGTCCACGATCAGGGCACGGTCGCAGACCCCGGCGGCGAACTCCAGGTTCTGCTCGACGAGCAGGACGGTGAGCCCGTGCTCGTCGTTCATCCGCCGGACCGCGCCCGCGATCTGGTCGACGATCGACGGCTGGATCCCCTCGGACGGCTCGTCGAGCAGCAGCAGCCGCGGCCCGGTCATCAGCGCCCGCCCGAGCGCCAGGATCTGCTGCTGCCCGCCGGAGAGGCTGCCCCCGGCGGCGTGCCGCTTCTCGCGGAGCACCGGGAACTCGTCGAACACCTGCTCCAGGCGCCCGGTCCGGTCCGCCACCCGCAGGTTGTCGAGCACGGAGAGGTCGGGGAAGATGTCCCGCCCCTGCGGCACGTAGGCGATGCCGGAGCGGGCCCGCCGGTGCGCGGGGTGCCCGGTCACGTCGGCGCCGTCCACCAGGATCCGCCCGCCGGTCGCCGGGACGAGGCCGATCAGCGTCTTGAGCAGGGTGCTCTTGCCGACGCCGTTGCGGCCCAGCACCGCCGTCCGGGAGCCGGCCGGCACGCTCAGCGTCATCCCGTGCAGCACCGCGGTCCGGCCGTAGCCCGCGTGCAGCCCCTCGACCTCAAGCATCGGCCTTCGCCCTTCCCAGGTAGACGTCGAGGACCCGGTCGTCGGCGCGCAGCTCGGCGATGCTGCCCTCGGCGAAGACGGTGCCCTCGTGCAGCATGGTCACCGGCGCGCCGAGGTCGCGGACGAACTCCATGTCGTGCTCGACCACGAGGACCGTCGCCGAGCGCGCCAGCACCGCGATCAACTCCACATAGCGGCTGGTCTCGGCGCGGGTCATGCCCGCGGTCGGCTCGTCGAGCAGCACCACCCGGGGCCGCCGGACGAGCACCATGCCGATCTCCAGCCACTGCTGCTCGCCGTGCGCGAGCGCGCCCGCCGGCAGCTGGGCCTTACCGGTCAGGCGCAGCCCCGCGAGGACCTCCGCGACGCGCTTCTCCGCGTCCGGTCCGGCGCCGTACGCGGCGATCCAGACGTTCTCCGCCACACTCAGCTCGGGGTAGATGCTCGGCACCTGGGTCTTGATCCCGAGCCCGAGGCGGGCGCGCTTCTCGGGTCGCAGCCGGTTCAGCCGCACGCCGTCGAGCAGGATCTCCCCCGCGTCCGGCCGGTGCCGCCCGGTGAGCAGCCCGAAGAAGGTGCTCTTGCCCGCTCCGTTCGGCCCGATCACCGTCCGCACCTCGTTCGGCGCGACGTCGAGCGTCACCCCGCGCAGCACCCGCAGCCCACCGAACCGCTTCTGCACGTCGACCGTCCGCACCCGCGAGGCAGGCGTGGCGTCCCGGCCGAAGGCCGCCTCCGGATCCGGATCACTTTCGGCCACCCCGAGATCAAGGTCGGTTCCTTTCCGTACGGCGGAGAGCACCCTCTCCCGGAGCGGGTGAAGCACGCCCTCGGGCAGGAAGAGGACCACGACCAGCAGGATGGCGCCGAGCACCGCGGGGATGACGGCGCCCTCGGTCACCCCGCCGAGGTAGTCGGAGAGCGCCTGCACCGCGAAGGCACCCGCGAACGCGCCCGGAATCGAGCGCCGCCCCCCGACCAGCGTCCAGATCGCCACCAGCGAGGCCTGCTGGAGCGAGAAGACCTGCGGGTTGATGAAGTTGCCCCAGGCCGCGTAGAGCGCACCGGCCAGCCCGGCGACGAACCCGCCGATCACGAACGCGCCGAGCTTGCGGGCCCGGACCTCGTACCCGAGCAGCTGGGTGCGGACCTCGTTCTCCCGGATGCCGGCGAGCACCCGGCCGAACGGGCGGCGCAGCAGCACCGCGATCCCGATCGCCACCCCGCCGGCGATCAGCACGACCACGGCGAGCACGCCGTTCGCGGTGAGCCGCTGGCCGCCGGGGAGCACCAGCCCCGGGATGCCGACCATGCCGTTGTAGCCGCCGAGCAGCGCGTTCCCGATCCGGTACGTGCTGTCCGAGGTGCTGGCGAAGAAGGTGAGCAGCACCAGCGTGGTGGCGATGGTGATCACCGCGAGGTAGACGTCCCCGACGTCGCCGTAGAAGACGAAGTAGCCGAGCAGAGCGGCCACCGCGGCGGCGACCAGCGCGGCGATCAGCAGCGACGAGAGCGACTCGCCGGTGGACGGCACCAGGTTGATCCCGGCGACGCCGTACGCGTAACCGCCGATGCCGAAGAAGGCGGCCTGACCGAGACTGAAGATCCCGCCGTGCCCCCAGACGAAGGTGAAGGAGAGCGCGAGCAGGCCGTAGACCACCCAGAGGGTGACGCTGTGCGCGGTGTAGGGGGCGAGGGTCAGCGCGAGCAGCGCACCCGCGCCGACGGTGAGCGGGCCGGTGAGCCCCGGGCGCATTCTGATCATCGGGACCTCCTCCAGAGGCCGGTCAGGCCGGTCGGCAGGAACCGGAGTACGAGCATCGAGACGAGCAGCAGGGCGACCGTGCCGAGGACCGGGCCGGCCAGGTTGGAGACGCCGGCGTTGACGCCGCCGAGCAGGGCCGCCGCGCTGGTGGTGCCGAGCAGCGGGCTGGCGCCACCGACCACGACGGTCATGAAGGCCCGGCCGATGTAGCCCTGCCCGAAGCTGGGGCCGACCCCGCTGACCGGGGCGAGCAGCGCGCCGCCCAGCCCGGCCAGCGCGGCGGCGACACCGAACGAGATCATGTTGGTACGGGCCACGTTGACGCCGAGCGCCGAGGCCATCTCGGGCAGCGCGGCGGCGGCCCGGGCGGTCGCCCCGAACGGCGTGCGGTGGAAGAGCAGGTAGGTCGCGACGATCATCACGACCGCCGCGCCGATCATGACGAGGTTGTAGGCCGACACCGTGTAGTCGCCGACCTTCACCGTGCCGAGCGGGTTGGCGATGCCTTCGGTGGTCGTACCGAAGAAGAACTGAACCGCACCGACCAGCAGAAGGCTGAGTCCCCAGGTGGCGAGCATGGTCGCCCAGATCCGGCCGTAGAGGCGCCGCAGGATGAGGCGCTCGACGGCCATCCCGAGCAGACCGACGGCGAGCGCGGCGACCGGCACGGTGAGCCAGAACCCGAGCCCGGCGTGCACCAGCGTGATGCTGACGTACGCCCCGAGCATTAGCAGCTCGCCGTGCGCCATGTTGACCACGCGCATCATCCCGAAGGCGAGCGCGAGCCCCAGCGCGGCGACGACCAGCAGGGAGACGCTGTACAACAGCGACGTACCGATGATGACGACATGATCGAAGTGCACAGCGTCTCCTCCGGTCACGGCTTGAACTGCTGGTTGGTGTCCGGCTTGGTGATCAGGTCGCAGGTGGAGTGCTCGAACGCAGGCGACACCTGGTCGTAGCTCTGCAGGACGCTGAACGTGCCGTCCTTCGTCCCCTGGGCGACGTAGACGTTCTGGATCGCGTGGTGCGACCCGCCGTCGATGGTGATCTTCCCGCCGGGGCCGTCGTAGGAGACGCCGGACTCCAGGGCGCCGATGACCTTGTCGCGGTCGAAGGTGCCGGCCTTGGTGACCGCGGCGGCCCAGAGGTGCCAGTCGTTCCAGACCGCGACCGCCGACGGGGTGACGTAGGGGTAGTCGTCGCCGTACTTCGCGTGCCACTTCGCCAGGAACGCGGTGTTCGCCGGGGTGTCGAGTTCCTGGAGGTAGGAGTAGGCGATCACGATGCCCTCGGTGGCCGCGCCGCCGATCGAGAGCTGTTCCTGCCCGTCACCGAAGACCGGGGTGATGATGTGCGTCGAGGCGCCCAGCCCGGCGGCGGCGAACTGCTTGTAGAACGCCATCTGGTCGCCGCCGACCAGCAGCGACACCACCACCGACGGCTTGTCCTGCTGGAGGTTGTTCAGGGTGGAGCCGAAGTCGGTCTGGTCCAGCGGCAGGTACTCGGTCCGGGTGACCGTCCCGCCGTTCTCCTCGATGTACTTCTGCGCCCACGCCGCCTCGTCGTGCCCGAAGTTGTAGTCGGCGGCGAGGATGGTGAAACTGCTTCCGAAATTCTTCTTCGCGTACGGCACGAGCTGCGCCAACTGCTGGGACGGGACGGAGCCCGTGGCGAAGACATTGCCGTCGCAGAGCCCGCCCTCGTACAGGTTGCCGTAGAAGTAGGGGATGCCGGCCGCGTCCACGATGGGCCGGATCGCCTCGCGGGAAGCGCTGGTCACGCCGGCGTCGATGGCGGCGACCTGGTCCTTCTGCACGAGTGCGGTGGCGTACTGGGTGTACTTGGCGTTGTCGGACTGGGCGTCGTAGCCGATCAGGTTCAGCTGCCGCCCGAGCACCCCGCCGCTGGCGTTGATGTCCTCGATGGCGAGCTTCGCGGCGTCGGACTTGGGGGTGCCGATCGCGCTGAGCGAGCCGCTCAGGTCGTAGATGGTGCCGACGTCGACGGGTCCGTCCCCGTCGGCCACGGCGGAGCCGGACTGACAGCCGGCGGTTCCGATCAGGAGCGCGGCCACCAGGCCGGCGGCGCCGAGGCGCGGTGCAGTCTGCAAGGGGTACCTCTCATGTGATGGTTTCTCTTTCGGGGCCGGGCGCCGCGGCCGCGTAGCGCACCGGTGTCTTCGCCGTCGTGTCGACGGTCAGCGAGAAGATGTCGGGCCGGGCGTAGTGCCCGGTCACGTCGAAGTCCAGGCTCATCCGGACGATCTCGGCCCGGTCCACCTCGGCGAAGAGCAGCGTCTCCGCGTCGAAGACCGGTCCGGCCAGCACCTCGCCGGTGGGGGCGACGACCGCGCTGCCGCCGCGCATCAGCACGTCGTCCGGGTCGTGGCCGAAGAGCGCCTGGTAGTCGTCGGGGTAGTCGCGGCGGCGCATCACCTGGCAGGCGGAGATCACGTAGCAGCGGCCCTCCAGGGCGATGTGCCGGATGGTGGAGAGCCAGGACTCGCGGTCGTCGGCGGTCGGCGCGCAGTAGATCTCCACGTCCTGGCCGTAGACCGCGGCGCGCATCAGCGGCATGTAGTTCTCCCAGCAGATCACCGCGCCGAGCCGCCCGGCCGGGCTCGCCACCACGGGCAGCGTCGAGCCGTCGCCGAAGCCCCAGATCAGCCGCTCCGAGCCGGTCGGCATCACCTTGCGGTGGTGCCCCACCCGGGAGCCGGTCTCGTCGATCAGCACGACCGTGCAGTAGAGGGTCCGCCCGGCCCGCTCGACGATGCCGAGCACCACGAAGACCCGGTGCTCGCGGGCCGCGGCGGCGATCGCGGCGACCTCGGGCCCGTCCAGCGCGACCGCCGCCGCCCAGGAGCGGGCGAACTCGTCGCGGCCCAGCTCGGTGCGCCGCCCGACCGGGCTGCCGAACGCCAGCCCCTTCGGGTAGGTGCCGAGGTACGCCTCCGGGAAGACGACCAGGTCGGCGCCGCCCTCGCGGGCCCGCCCGATCGCGTCCACGGCCTTGGCGACCGAGGCCGGCGCGTCGAACGCGACCGAGCCGATCTGGGCCACGGCGATGCGGGTCATGCAGTCCTCCTCGCTGGTTCGAGGCTCTTGGCGAGGTCCTCGACGGTGCGGACCATCCACTTCACCCGGGGGTCGAAGTCGCGGGCCTGGTGCCAGACCACGGACACGGTGAAGGACGGCAGGTAGATGGGCGGTTCGCAGACCGCGAGCCCGAAGTGCCGGCCGAAGACCCGGGCCACGTGCCGGGGCATGGTGGCGATGGTCGCCACCCGGGTCAGCAGGTACGGCGCCATCGCGAAGTGCGCGGTCGAGGCGATCCGGTTCCGGGAGAGCCCCTCCGCCTCCAGGGCGTCGTCGACGATGCCGCGCGTCCCGTCGTACGAGATCATGATGTGCGGCAGGCTCAGGTACTCCTCTTTGGTGAGCGCGCCGTCGTGGCCGACCAGCCGGGGGTCGTAGACACTGGCGTACCCGGACTCGAAGAGCTCCCGCGAACGGAACTGACTCCCCCAGGCGGTGGAGGCGGAGACGCCCAGATCGGCGTCGCCGGCTTCGAGGAGGGCGGCCATCCGCAGCCGGGTGGTCTGCACGCAGTAGAGCGAGAGCCCGGGGCTGCGCGGCTGCACGGTGCTGAGCACCTCGGGCATCAGCACCGCCTCCAGGTCGTCGGACATCCCGATCCGCAGGGTGAACCGGTCGGTGTGCGGGTCGAAGATCGGTTCGCCGCCGATCGCCACCTCGAACGAGCGCAGGCCCTCCAGGATCGGGCCGTACATCCGCTGGGCGCGCAGCGTCGGCGCGACACCGCCGGGAGCGCGGACGAAGAGCTGGTCGCCGTGCATCTTGCGGAGCCGGCTCAGCGCGGCGCTGACCGCGGCCTGGCTCATGTGCAGGCGCAGCGCGGCGCGGGTGACGCTGCGCTCCTCCATCAGCGCGACGAAGACCACGAAGAGGTTCAGGTCGTGGTTGCGCAGCTCGGCGGGCTCAGTCATCGAGGACCGTCCAGCGGCTGGTGGCGTACTCCAGGATCCCGGTGCCGGGGTGGCAGTTGACGTACTCGTAGGACGAGCTCTCCGGGAGCACGAAGACCTCGTGCCAGGTGGTGACCGTCCGGTCCGCGCCGTACTGCCGGTTCTTGGCGATGGCGTGCTCGTAGATCGCGGCGTGCGTGGCGTGGCTCTCCGCCCACTCCTCCAGATCGCGCAGGCTGTGGAAGTAGGCGAGCGTGGAGGTCTCCCGGCGCGGCGCCAGGGTCGCCGGGTCGACGCTGGTCAGCACCCGCAGCGACATCGTCCCGGTGGCGTCCCGATGCCCGGCCAGGTGGTCCATCCCCCGATCGAGCTTGGGTTGCAGCTCGGTGAGGTAGTCGTCCAGCTGGTCGCCCTCGGCCCGCTCCCAGTGCTGGCCGCTGCGGATCACCGCGGTGTTCAGCCCGGTCACCGCGCGCAGCCGGGCGCCACGGGACGGGGCCGGTTCGCGGTGCCGCAGGTGCGGCGCGGGGGCGTCGAGATCGTCCACAGCGGAGATCGGCAGCCGGTCGCGGGCCGCGCCGTAGTAGCCGTTCGTGGTCATCTCGTCGATGGTCATTCCCGGACAGGCCGCGTAGCCGAACGGCCGCCGCGGATCCGAGAAGATCATCTCGGCGCGGTCCGGGGCCACCCGGATCACCTCGTGCCAGGCGCCGAAATCGATCACCGCTGGGTCGAGGCTCCGGAACCACCGGCCGGGCGCCGAGCGCTCCACCCAGCGGGCGTGCTGCGCGGCGTCGGTCCAGTAGCCGAGGTGCACGACGTTGAGCAGGCCCTCGGCGTCGACCGTGGTCAGCAGTTCGGACGACTCGGGCGCGGCGGGCTCGCCGGCCCGGCCGAGCAGGGACCGGAACTCGTCGGCGGCGGCCACCGAGGGCACCTGCACCGCCAGATAATCGGCGACGACGGCCGTGAAAGGGGCCGGATAACCGACGGTCCAGCGCGGCGCCCGGGGCTGATGCCCGGCCGGACGGCGTGCCGGGCGCAGTCGCGGATACTCCGGTCGCCATCCCATGCCTGCCTCCTTCTGACCAGCTCAGAGCCGTGGTCCGTGTGGAAAGCAAGCTACCGATCAAGCCGAGTTCAGAAAAACAAATAGTCCGCATAACCGATATCAGGAAAGCTGAATACGCCTGGCGGGCCCGCGCCCGTCACAGACCCGAAACCTCCCGGGTCTTGCACGCCGCCCCCTGCCCGATATTCGATCATCTTGCTCGAATAAGCGGGCGGAGGGATGGGCACGTGGAGTTGATCGTGGCGGGACTGCAGGCGGCGGGGGCGCCCGGGGACGTCGCGGCGAACCGGGCACAGCTGCGCGACGCGGCGCGGGAGGCGGCCGCCGCCGGGGCCGGGCTGCTGATCACCACCGAGCTCTTCCAACAGACCCTCGAGTACGTCGGCCGCAGCAGCATCGTCGCACCCTCCGGCGCGGTGCTCGCCGGGGCCGTGCACGGCGACCATCTGCTGCTCGCGACCGTCGACACCGGTGTCGTGGCCCGCGACCGGGCAGCCAACCCGTACCTCACCGATCGTCGCCCCGACCTCTACTGACTCCTACGGCCGACGCGGTCCACGAGCATGTGGTCGCCCCTGCACCGCACGACGTACATCGGCCTGGACCGAGCGGTCAGCCCTTCGGGCAGAGGGCGGCCGGGATCGGGGTGGTGACCCGCATGGTGTCCGGGTCGAAGCGGATGTCGACGGTGCCGTCGCTGGTGGTCAGGCGGGCGCGTCCCGGTTCGAACGACGCGATGCCCTGGTACGTGGTCGCGGAAGCCGCGAGGCAGCCGGCGTCGGTGGCCACGAAACGGAAGGTGCCCCGGCGCTCGACGAGGACCTGCCACTCGGACGGGCCGTCCGCGTAATCCCAGGAGTAGATCCGCAGCTCGTAGCGGCCGTCGGCGGTGTAGGCGTCACCGGCGAGGTCGTGCCCGCGCCGGACGAACGAAGCCGGGCTCTCCAGGAAGAACCCGCCGCCGCAGATGAGCGCTATCACGACGACGCTCACCAGGACCGCCGCCAGCCGTCCGACGGTCCAGGAGAAGAGCTCCAGCGCCAGGACCATCAGCAGGCTCGCCGTGCCGAACGCCCAGTTCCCCGACAGTGGATGATCCTGCAGGAACGTCAGGTGCATCGGGTTGGTACGCGCCAGCACCAGGACGACCGCCACCGTCAGGGCCGCCGCGGCCGCCACCCGCACCCGCCGCGGGCGGGTCTCCGCCCGCTCCCTGACCCGGCGCACCACCGTCTGCGTATCCACTTCTTGATCATGAAGAGCCCGGGGCGGCGGGTCAACCGCCGATCAGCGCGGGCGGGGTAGCCCGGCGGGGGTGATCACCTCGACGTCGCCGGCGGTCAGCGCCTCCTGGAGGTCGGCGGGGGGTGCGCTGTCGGTGATCAGGTAGTCGGCGGCGCCGAGCTCGGAGACCTGGGCGAAGAGGCGGCGGCCGAACTTGGTGGAGTCGGCGACGACCGCGACCCGGCCGGCGCGGGAGATCATCTCCTGCATCATCGCGGCCTCGGCGATGTTGCTGGTGGTGAAGCCCGCGTCGGCGGAGACCGCGCCGACGCCGATGATCGCCAGGTCGCAGGTGATGTCGAGGTCGGCGCCGTTGTTGGCGCGGAAGCTGACCGGACCTATGGTGGCCAGCGTCAGGGCGCGGACGGCGCCGCCGAAGACGTAGATGTCGCGGATCGCCGTCGGCGGCAGCGCGCCGGGGACCAGCAGGTTGTTGGTCGCGACGGTGAGGTCGCGGTGCTGGCCGAGCTTGCGGGCCACCGCGAGCGTGGTCGTCCCGCCGTTGATCATGATGGTGGAGCCGTCCTGGACCAGGTCGGCGGCGAGCGCGCCGATCCGGTCCTTCTCCTTCTCCTGCTCGGTCAGCCGCTGGTCGACGGCGCGGTCGGTGCGGGAGACCGTGGAGAGGCTGACCGCTCCGCCGTACGTCCGGACCAGCGCACCGTCCGCGCTGAGCTGGTCCAGGTCGCGCCGCACCGTGTCGATCGAGACGCCGAACCTCTCGGCCAGCTCGCCGACGGTGACCTGGCCGGCCTCGGCGACGTACGCGGCCAGCTGTGCCTTGCGCCCGGCGGGCAGATGACGCTGCCGATCGTCCTTGTCGGAGCTCATGGCACCCCCTTCGTCAGTGCGGGAGTATGCCACAACCCTGCGGATGCCGCTCACAACGCCGCTCAATACTGCACAGAACCGCACGAGGTCGCCGACCTCTCAACACCCAGGCCAGCTGTTTCGCGCGCTCATAAGTTACGCAGGAGTATGCAGTACTGCGCAGCTTTCTGCGGTTCTTCTCTTGTTCTTCTTCGTAACACGCTGCTAACGTGACGCCAACACAGCAAACAACTGAAGGACTTCTATATAGAAGGAGCCTGTTATGGCTGTTCGTTCCACCCACCTCAGGAGACTTCTCGCGGCGGCGACGGCGACCGTGACGCTGGCGTTCGGCGCGGCGTGCGGATCGAGCTCGTCCGGTGACAGCGGGGACGGCACCGTGACCCTCGAGTTCGCCCAGTGGTGGGGCGCCGAGCTCCCGGACGGCGAGTTCGACAAGCTGATCGACGACTTCACCGCGCAGAACCCGACCATCAAGGTCAAGCTGCTCAGCGCGCCGTACGCCTCCACCAAGCAGCAGCTGCTCACCGGCGCGGCCTCGAAGACCCTGCCCGACGTGGTGGGTCTCGACGGCGCCTGGGTCAACGACTTCGCCAAGCAGGGCGCCATCGCCGACATGTCCGCGCTGATGAAGGACGCCGGGTACGACGAGAGCCAGCTCGCCAGCCAGGTCCAGCTCGACGGCAAGACCTACATGATCCCGGTGGTCAACTTCGTCTACCCGCTCTTCGTCAACAAGGACCTGCTGACCAAGGCCGGCGTCGCGGAGGTGCCGAGCACCCGGACCGAGTTCCTGGACGCGGCCAAGAAGATCAGCGCGACCGGCGGGGACGTCAAGGGCTGGGCGCTGCCGCTCGACACCGCGGTGCCCAACGGCGTGCAGAACGACGTGATGTCCTGGCTCTGGGCCTCCGGCGGCAGCATGCTCGCCGACGGCAAGCCGAACCTGACCAGCGACGGCGTCAGGAGCACCGTCGAGTACGTGAAGAGCCTCAACGACGCGGGCGTCATCGCGGCCGGGTCGCTGACCATGAAGGAACAGGACAAGGTCGAGAAGTTCAGCAACGGCCAGGTCGGCATGATGATCGACTCGCTGGCGCACATCAACCTGATCAAGGAGAGCCAGCCGGACCTGGACTTCACCGTGGCGGCGCTGCCGGCCGTGGACGGGTACACCGGCAAGCGCGGCATCCCGTACGCCTCCTGGGGTATCGGCGTCTCGAACTCGACCGAGCACAAGGCCGAGGCCTTCAAGCTGGTGTCGTACCTGATGAGTCAGGAGACGAACGCGACGCTGAGCACGATGGCGAACGGTTTCCCCGGCAACAAGAACGCCGAGCCGGACTTCACCGACAGTGACCCGCTCTTCAAGACCGCCTTCGACATCTACCAGGCGGGCTACCCGGCGAACGAGTTCGTCGGCCTGCCCAAGTCGGAGGACCTGATGCGCAGCTTCGACGAGCAGCTCCAGCTGGTGCTGACCGGCAAGTCGAGCGTCGACGACGCCCTCGCCGCCGCCCAGCAGGACTGGTCCTCGGTGATCGAGTAATGACAGTGATGAAGGCGCCGGGCCACCGGATCCGGCGCCTCACCCCCTTCGGCTACCTCTCCCCCACGATCCTGCTGATCGTCGTCCTGATGGTGGTCCCCATCGTCATGGTGATCGGCTACTCGTTCCGGGACAACGTGATCGTCCAGGAGAACTCGGTCTTCGCCGGATTCGCCAACTACGCCGAGGTCCTCACCGACCCGGACTTCCTGGCGGCGCTGAAGAACACCGCGGTCTTCATCTCGGTCAGCACGATCGCCCACCTGATCCTGGGCCTGTCGTTCGCGATGATGCTGAACACCCCGCTGCTCGGCGGCGTCACGAAGGCGATCTTCCGGATCGTCTACATCCTGCCGTGGCTCTTCACCATCGCGGTGATCGCGGTGATCTGGCGGCTGCTGCTCGACCCGACCGGCGTGGTCAACTACGTGCTGCACGCGCTCGGCGTGATCCAGCAGGGCGTGGACTGGTTCGGCGACCCGGGTAAGGCGCTCTGGGCGGTCACCTTCGTCAACGTCTGGTCCGGCTACCCGTTCTTCATGATCAGCCTGCTCGCCGGGCTGCAGGGGATCTCGCCGGACCTCTACGAGGCGGCCGCGGTGGACGGCACGAACGGGCTCCAGCGGTTCCTGCACGTGACGCTCCCGCAGCTGCGCCCGGTGATCGCCAGCATGGCGGTGCTCGACCTGATCTGGACGTCCCAGCAGTTCGCACTGATCTGGATGACCACCGGCGGCGGGCCGCTGAACGCCACCGAGATGCTCAGCACCTACACCTACAAGCAGGCGTTCAGCGAGTACGAGTTCGCGACCGCGTCGGCCGCCGCGGTCATCGTGCTGCTGCTGACGATGGTTCTGGCCTTCTTCTACGTACGCCAGCAAAGGGAGCGGTGACCATGCTCTCCATCAAGGCCCGCCGCACCCTGGCCAAGGCCGGCGTGATCACCGGGCTCGTCGCCGGCGCCCTCTTCGCCGGGCTGCCGGTGCTCTGGATGCTCTCCACGTCGTTCAAGAGCAACGGGGAGGTCTTCCAGAACCCGCCGAAGCTGATCACCGACGGCTTCTCGCTCGACGCGTACCGGGAGATCTTCGGCAATCCGGACCAGCTGCGGTTCTTCCTCAACAGCTACGTCGTCGCGCTCGCCGTGACCGTGCTGACCCTGCTGGTGGCGCTGCTCGCCGGGTACGCGTTCAGCCGCTTCCGGTTCCCGTTCCAGCGCACCATCAACGCGGTGATCGTCAGCGTGCAGGCGGTGCCGCCGATCACGCTGGTCATCCCCTACTTCGGGCTGGTCGTCGCGCTCGGCCTCTACAACACGTACCCCGGGCTGATCCTCACCCACATGGTCTTCACCCTCCCGTACGCCATCATCATGATCACCGCCTATCTGAACACCCTGCCGCGGGAGCTGGACGAGTCGGTCAAGGTGGACGGCGGGACCAGCTGGACCGCGCTCTGGCGGGTGCTGGCGCCGATCTCGGTGCCGGGCCTGATCGCGGTCGGCGTCTACACCTTCATGATCTCGTGGAACGAGTACCTCTTCGCGCTCACGCTGACCCGGACCGACGACATGCGCACCGTGCCGATCGGGATCCAGCTGCTGATGGGCCAGCACTCGTACGAGTGGAACCAGATGATGGCGATGAGCATCCTCGGGTCGATCCCGGTCCTCGTGCTCTTCCTGATCTTCCAGCGGCGCTTCATCGGCGGTCTCACCGCCGGCGCCGTCAAGGCCTGACCGGCCACCCCTCTCACGAAGGAGAACCACCCCATGCTCACGACCGGCAAGGTCATCCTCGACGTCGCCAACGAGCACAACTTCGCGGTGCCCGCCTTCAACATCAGCGACTGGGCGATGTTCAAGGGCATCGTGGAGATCAGCGAGGAGACGAACGCCCCGCTGATCGTCGCGATCCACCCGGACGAGGTACGCCACATCGGCCGCGAGATGATCACCGGGATCATCGAGCGCTCGCACAACGCCAGCGTCCCGATCGCCATCCACTGGGACCACGGCGCCACCTACGAGCAGGCACTTCAGGCTTTCCAGTACGGGTTCACCTCGGTGATGATCGACGCCTCGATGAAGCCGTTCGACGAGAACGTGGCCATCTCCCGGCAGGTCACCGCCTCGGCACACGCTCTCGGTGTCTCGGTGGAGGGCGAGCTCGGCACGATCGGCGCGAACGACAGCTACGCCGAGGGCGGGTCGGCCACCATCATCTACACCGACCCGGACGACGCGGTCACCTTCGTCGAGCAGACCGGGGTGGACAGCCTGGCCATCGCGATCGGCACCTTCCACGGCTTCTACCCGGCACACCTGAAGCCGGAGCTCAAGCTGGACCTGCTCAAGGAGATCAAGAGCCGGGTGCACCTCCCGCTCGTCCTGCACGGTGGCTCCAACAACCCGGACGACGAGATCGCCGAGGCCGCCCGGACCGGCATCAACAAGATCAATATCTCGACGGACATCAAGGTGGCGTACCACAACCGGATGCGCGAGGTGCTCGGCGACGACCCGAAGACCCGCGAGCCGAACGCGATCCAGCCGCTCTGCATCGAGGCGATGAAGGCGGTCGCGGCCCAGAAGATCGAGCTGTTCGGGGCCACCGGCAAGGGATCGCTGTACTGACATGGCGAGCGCGTCCCGGGTACTCCTCGGTCTCGGTGGCTGCGTCGACTACGAGTTGACGCTGACCGCCGAGGTCCTGGACCAGCTGGTCGCCGAGTACGGCGTCACCGATCTCACCCCGCCCGCCGTGGTGGCCGGCGAACGGGACCTGCTCGTGTCGATCCTCGGGTACGTGGCCCGGGGCGGGGGCGGCGAGCACTTCGTCGCGTCCGCCCCGGCCCTCGAGGCGTTCGCCGCCCGGTTCCCGTACCGCGCCACGCTCGGCGGCACCTCGGTCCGGGCCGGGATCCTGATGAGCCGGCTGGGTGTTCCGTCGACGCTGCACCTGGTCAGCGTCAACGACACGATCCGCCGCCTGCTGCCGGCGGACGGCGACCACGTCTCCAGCGGCACCGAGGACACCTACTTCCCCCACCTGATCGTCCAGTACGACCGTGGCCTGCGTGTCGGCGCGCTGGACATCACCGCGCCGTACCCGAACCGGCTGATCTACGTCAACGACCCGGCGAACGGCGCCATGCTGCTCACCCCGGACCTCGGCGACCGGCTCGCCCGGGCGGAGGTCTTCCTGATCTCCGGGTTCAACGCGATGCGCTCCGCCGACGAGCTGGACAGCCGGCTCGCCGAACTGCGGTCGCGGATGCGGCGGCTACCGCCGACCGCGGTGACCTACTTCGAGGACGCGGCGTACCACGAGCCCGCGTTCAGCCACCGGGTCCGGGCGGCACTGCTCGGCGCGATCGACGTGTACGGGCTCAACGAGGACGAGATGCAGGCGTACCTCGGCCGCCCGGTCGACCTGCTCGCCCCGGACGACGTCGCGACGGCGCTCGCCGAGTTGCACGCGTTCATCCCGGTGCCCACCCTGGTGGTGCACACGAAGTACTGGGCCCTGGCGCTCGGGTCCGGGGACTACACCGCGGCGCTCGACACCGGAACCGTGATGGCGGCGACCCGCTACTGCCACGGCGACGACTTCACCGACGCGGACATCGCCGCGCTGCGCGACCGTCCCCGGCGGGCGGAATCGGTCACGTTCGCCGAGGCCCTGCACGCGCGGACGGGCGGCGCGGTCCGCTGCGTGCCCGGGTTCGCCCTCGACGTCGCGCACCCGACGACGGTCGGGCTCGGCGACACCTTCGTCGGCGGTTTCCTCGCCGCCCTGGCTCTCTCGGGGGAAGAAGGATGAGCATCGAGAAGCTGCCCGCCAACCAACCCGGGACGTTCTACCGCGGGGCCGGGCGGATCGCCGCCTTCCGGGGTGATCCATCGCTGCCGGACCGGCCGGAGGACTGGGTCGGCTCGGTGACCAGCCGGTTCGGGCTGACGCCGGCCGGGCTCTCCACGCTGGCCGACGGGCGGGTGCTCGCCGAGGCGATCGCCGCCGACCCGCGCTGGTGGCTCGGGCCGGACCGGGCCGACCCGGGCGTGCTGGTCAAACTCCTCGACGCGGGGCAACGACTGCCCCTGCACGTCCATCCCGACCGGGGGTTCGCGAACACACACCTGGCTTCCGCGTACGGGAAGACGGAAGCGTGGGTGATCGTCGAAGCGCGACCCGGCGCGTACGTCCATCTGGGTTTCGCCCGGGACGTGCCGGGCGACGAGCTGGCCCGGTGGGTGACCGATCAGGACACCGCGGCGATGCTGGCCGCCACCCACCGCGTGCCGGTCACCGCGGGTGACGCCATCCTCTGCCCGGCCGGCCTCCCGCACGCCATCGGCGACGGCATCCTGCTCGTCGAGGTCCAGGAGCCGACCGACTTCTCGGTGCTACTGGAGTACGAGGGTTTCGGCCTCACCGACGGTCACCTAGGTCTGGGCTACGAGCGGGCCCTGGAGTGCGTCGACCGCAGCGCGTGGAGTCCGGAACGGATCACCGGTCTGCGCGGCGGACGGCGCCTGCTCCCGGAGGCCGCCGACGAGTTCTTCACGGCCCGTCGCCTGCGCGGCGGCGACCGCCTGCCACGCGGATTCGGCGTGGCGGTCACCGTCGCGGGCCGGGGCCGCCTGCTCGGCGAGCACGACGAGCTACGGATCCGGCGCGGCGACACCCTGCTCATCCCGTACGCGGCGGGCCCGTTGCGCGTCCGCGGCGAGGTCGAACTGATCCACCTCGCCGGAGCCGCTTGACTGGTAGGAAAAAACCTACCTATTGTACGGGCCATGGCTGTCACTCACCTCGACGTGGTCTCGCTGCCGGTCCGCGACCAGGATCGCGCTCGCGACTTCTACGTGGACACCCTCGGCTTCGAGCTGGTCCGGCAGAACGACATGGGCCCGGCACAGCGCTGGATCCAGGTCGCCCCCAAGGGCGGGCAGACCTCGATCACGCTGGTCACCTGGTTCGACACCATGCCGCCCGGGTCGCTGCAGGGTCTCGTCCTGCACACCGACGACCTGGACGCCGAGGTCGCCGCGCTGACCGCGAAGGGCGTCCCGGTGCCGGACGGCGTGCAGGACGCACCGTGGGGCCGGTTCGCGGTCTTCACCGACCCGGACGGCAACCGCCTCGTGCTGCGGGGACGGCCCCCGCGTGCCTGAGCCCACCGCCACCGCCACCGCCGCCACCGCCACTGCCACCGCCGCCGACGCCTTCACCGTCGATGTCTTCACCGCGGTGGCGAACCCGGCCCGCCGCGAGGTGCTCCGCCTACTCCGCGACGGCGGCCCGCGCCCGGTCGGCGAACTGGCGGAGCACTTCGACATGCGCCGGCCCAGCCTCTCCGAGCACCTTCGCCTGCTCAAGGACGCCGGGCTGGTGACCGAGCGCCGGGTCGGCCGCCAGCGGTGGTACGCGCTGGAAGCCGCCCCGCTGCGCGCGCTCACCGACTGGCTGGCGCCGTACGAGAGATTCTGGAACGACCGCATCGACGGCCTGGCCGACCTGCTGGACGCCGAGCGCGACGACATCGACGGCCCGCCGAACGCCGGGCACCATGACTGAGCCGACAAGCATCGATGTCGACCGTTTCCTGCCACACCCGCCGGAGAAGGTGTGGCGGGCGCTGACCGATCCGGAACGCCTCGCCGGCTGGCTGATGCCGAACGACTTCGTGCCCGAGATCGGTCATCGGTTCACCTTCCACACCGAGCCCCGCCCCGGCTTCGACGGCGTGGTGCACTGCGAGGTGCTGGCCCTCGAACCGCCCCGGCTGCTGGCCTGGTCGTGGCGGGGCGGCACACTGGACAGCACCGTCACCTGGACACTGGCACCGGAGGGCCGGGGCACCCGGTTGTTCCTGCGCCACGAGGGCTTCGACCCGGACGACCCGCTCCAGCGTCAGGCCCTGCGCATCATGGGCGGCGGCTGGCGGTCCCACATCATGCGCGCGCTGGAGACATCGCTCGCCGATCAGCCCTGAAGCCGCCTTTCACGCCGCTGCCGCCACGTCCGCCGCGGCTGCCGCCGCCGCACGCCGGTCACGCCGGACGCCGGTCACGCCGGACGCCGTCACGCCGGACGCTGCTGGGCGGCGCGCAGGTCGGCGTGCATCTCCCACGGCGCCTGGGGCAGGACGTGACCGGTTTCGAGAAGGGACTTCAGGTTGGCCATCACCGCGGGCCAGCCCGCCGAGACGGCCTCGAGGTCGGCGGCGGTCGGCAGGTCCACGTGGGTGACGGTCAGCCGGACGATGTCGCGGTACGGCTCGACCAGGAAGGTGACGGTCGAGGAGTCCCCGCCGCCGGCCGCCTCGAAGGTCATCACCAGCCGGGCCGGCGGAATGGCCTCGACGACGACGCCACCCGTGTCGGCGATGCCGGAGCCGTCGGTGCGCCGATGCTCCCAGCGGGAGCCGGGCTGCCAGTCGGAGACGTTGTGGTGCCCCCAGTACGCGCCGGTCAGCTCGGCGTCGGTCAGCGCCTCCCAGACCCGCTCGGGGGTCGCGTGAATGTAGGTCACGTAGACGAATTCGGTCATGCGCTGCTCCTCCGCACGGTGCCGGATCGCCGCGAGGGCCCGCAGCCGGGGCTCCTCGAACGGGGCGATCCAGCGCTGCTGCACGTCGTGGATGGGGACCGGGTTGAGGAAGTGCCGCTTCTCCCGGCCATGGCGTACGAAACTGATCAGGTTCGCCTGCTCCAGCACGGCGAGATGCTGCGTCACGGTCTGCCGCGTCATGTCCAGCCCGTCACAGAGCCGCCCGAGCGTCTGCCCGTTCTCCGCACGCAGGCTGTCCAGCAGCAGACGCCGCGTCGGGTCGGCGAGCGCCCTGAACACCGCATCCATGTCACCGTCCATGACCAGCATTATGCAGTTCCCAGACTGCATGATGTCAACCACCCGCCACGCCTCTCCGGAGCCGGCACTCACGCACGAAACCCGGCAGGCAGAGCCGACGATCCGCGGACGGCGAGTGTCCGGGCGGGCACCCGGTCACGGGATCCGGCCTCCCAACCAGGTGGTCCAGATGTGACCAGCAGGGTCACACCTGGAGGCCAGCCAAGAAGATCCACTGCCCGCCCGGAACGCCGGAACGCCGGAGCACCGGAACGCCGAAACGCCGGAGCGCGATGGCGGTTCGATGCGGGCGGTGGGCGGATCGACGGCGCGCGGGCGCGAGCGTCGCGTGTGCTGGGCGGGAGAACGTCTACCGTGGCAGTCGTCCACCGGTGCGGAGGAGTGGGCGAGAGGACGGGAGCACGGTTCATGGCACAGGTGCGGCGCTTCGACCATGTCGGGATCACGGTCGGGGATCTCGATCGGGTGGCCGACTTCTTCGTGGGGCTCGGGCTGGAGGTCGAGGGGCGGACGTTCGTCGAGGGCGAGTTCCTCGACACGGTCTGCGGGATTCCCGGGTCGCGGACCGAGATCGTCATGCTGAAGTCACCCGGGGACGGTGGACGGCTGGAGCTCGCCAGGTTCGTGCGGCCGGACTCGGAGCCCGGCGCGCCCGATGCGATGGCCAACGTGCTGGGGCTGCGCAACGTCTGCTTCGAGGTCGACGATCTGCACGGGGCGGTCGGCTGGGCGGCCGCACAGGGCTACGGGCTGGTCGGCGGGGTCGGCGAGTACGAGGGCGTCTGGCGGATGGCCTACGTGCGCGGACCGGAAGGGATCATCGTGTCCCTGGCCGAACAGATCAGGAACGCCGAACAGAGCAGGAACACCGAGCAGAGCAGGAACGCCGAGCAGACCGAGGCGGCCGAGCAGACCGAGGCGGCCGAGCAGACCGAGGCGGCCGAGCAGACCGAGGCGGCCACGTAGACCGAGCGCGTCGGCACGGGCCCGGCGCGCGAGGTGGCGTACGCGAAGAAGCAAGCAGGAAAGAAGCAAGCAGGAAGGGTGAGGCGCGTCATGAGCGGTGGCGGCACCCTCGTCGCGTGGCGTAATTTCGTTAATTAGCGAAATACCGAAGGAGGGTGCGCCGACATGCTGGAGGAGTGCAAGGCGCTGTCGAACGAGACGCGCCTGGCGATCCTGGAGTGGCTGAAGGATCCGGCCGTCCACTTCCCCGGCTGCGGGGACGTGGACGACGGGGTCTGCGCGGGGCTGATCCAGCGCCGGGCGGGCTGTTCCGGCTCCACCGTCTCCGCGCACCTGGCGATCCTGCAGCGCGCCGGGTTCCTGCACGCGACCCGCCGCGGGCAGTGGATCTATTACCGGCGTGACGAGGAGCGGATCCGCGCCTTCGCCGAACGCCTGCACCGCGACCTGTAACCCTTGGAAGGCGGCACCGCCCATGCCCACCGTACTCTCCCTGCTCGACCTGGCGCCGATCGCCGCCGGGCAGACCGCCCGCGACAGCCTCGCGGCCAGCGTGGCGCTGGCCGGCGCCGCCGAGCGCGCCGGCTACCAGCGGGTCTGGTACGCCGAGCACCACAACATGGCCACCATCGCGTCCTCGGCGACCAGCGTGGTGATCGGTCACGTGGCCGCGCACACCAGCACGATCCGGCTCGGCGCCGGCGGCATCATGCTGCCGAACCACTCGCCGCTGGTGATCGCCGAGCAGTTCGGCACCCTGGAGACGCTCTACCCGGGGCGGATCGACCTCGGACTGGGCCGGGCGCCCGGAAGTGACCAGGTCACCATGCGGGCGCTGCGCCGCGACCACTCCTCCGCCGACACGTTCCCGCAGGACGTCCTGGAGTTGCAGGGCTACCTGGCCGGCAAGTCGGTGATCCCGGGCGTGCAGGCGGTGCCGCGCGGCGACCAGCCGGTGCCGCTCTACATCCTCGGTTCGTCGCTCTTCGGCGCCCAGCTCGCGGCGAAGCTCGGTCTCCCGTACGCCTTCGCCTCACACTTCGCCCCGGACGCGCTCCACCAGGCGGTCCGCGTCTACCGCCAGACGTTCACGCCGTCGGAGCAGCTCGCCGAGCCGTACGTGATCGCCGGGGTGAACGTGGTGGCGGCCGCGTCGCACGACGAGGCGGTTGCGCAGAAGACGGCCGCCTACCGGGCGCGGACCAGGGCGTTCATCTCCCGGGGTGCCGTCGGGCAGAACTTCACCGACGCCGAGATCGACGCGTTCCTGGCCTCGCCGGGCGGGCAGAACCTGGCGCAGATGACCCGCTACACCGCGGTCGGCACCCCGGACGAGGTCCGCGACTACCTGACCGAGTTCGCCACGTCCTGCGAGGCCGACGAGCTGATCACCGCGCACCACGCGCAGTCGGTCGAGGACCGGATCCGCTCGATCGAGCTGACCGGCGCGGCGATGGCGGCCCCGGCAGCGGTCTGATCAGCTATCGGGTGGCGGTGCCGATGTCCAGGGTGTGGAGGAGAGACGGGTGCCGGGCGCCCTCTACGGCCGCACCGCCACCGAGATCACCGGCCCGCTCCGGCCCGCCGGTGACCGGGTCCGGTACCGGGCGGCCTATTCCCGTCGCGAGGACGGGGCGCTGCGGGCCCTCGGCCTGACGCACGTCCTGCTCGCCGTCGGGCTCACCGTCTACCTGCTGCTCCCCGGCAACCTGCCGAACCTGAACCCGCTCAGCGTCGCCGGGCTGGCCGTCATGGTGGTCATGCAGGTGATCGTGGCGCTGCGGACCTGCGTGCTGACGTTCTTCGCGGCCCGGGCGCGCGACCCGATCCCGATGGCGCCGCCGCCGGGGCTTCGGGTGGCCGTGCTCACCACGATCGTGCCGGGGAAGGAGCCGGTCGAGCTGGTGATGGCCACCCTGCGGGCGATGAAGCGGATCCGGCACGACGGCGCCCTCGACGTCTGGCTGCTCGACGAGGGCGACGATCCCCTGGTCCGGCGCCGGTGCGAGAAGCTCGGCGTACGCCACTTCAGCCGTAAGGGCGTGGCCGCATGGAATCAGCCGGACGGGCCGTACAAGGCGCGGACCAAGCACGGCAACCACAACGCCTGGCGGGCGGCCCACGAGGGCGAGTACGACGTCGTCGCCCAGATGGACCCGGACCACGTCCCGTACCCGAACTTCCTGGAACGCACCCTGGGCTACTTCGGCGACCCGGACACGGCGTTCGTGGTCGCCCCGCAGGTGTACGCGAACCTGACCGAGTCGTTCGTCGCGCGCGGCGCCGCCGAGCTGGCCTACCTCTTCCACGGCGTCATCCAGCGCGGCGGCAACGGCCGGGGCGCGCCGCTGCTGATCGGCACCAACCACCTGTACCGCCCGGCGGCGTTCCGCCAGATCGACGGCTACCAGGACTCGATCATCGAGGACCACCTGACCTCCATGGTGATCTTCGGGGCGGTCAACCCGGCGACCGGGCACGGCTGGCGCGGCGTCTACACCCCGGACGTCCTGGCGGTCGGCGAGGGACCGGCCACCTACACCGACTTCTTCAGTCAACAGAAACGCTGGGCGTACGGGATCTGGGAGATCCTTCGCGGACACTCGCCGTCGGTGTTGCGGGTCCTGCCCCGGTGGAGCCAGCGGCTCTCCTTCGCCGCGCTGCAGACCCACTACCCGACCACCGCGATCTCCTGGCTCAGCGGCATCGTCCTGACCGGTCTCTACCTGGTCGGCGGGGTCAGCGTCAGCCGCCTGCCCGCGCTGATCTGGGCCGGGCTCTTCGCCGCCAATCTGCTGGCCGGTCTGGCGTTCATCCAGTTCACCCGCCGTTTCAACCTGGTCGACCACGAGCGCCGCTCGCTGGGCCTGGCCGGGATGGCGCTGGAACTGGCCACCGCGCCGGTCTACCTGGCCGCCGCGGCCGCCCAGCTGGCCGGGCGCCCGCTCGCCTACGTGGTCACGCCGAAGGGCTCCGCCGCGACCGGCGACACGTGGCGCACGTTCCGCCCGCACCTGGCGTGGGCCGCGGTGAGCACGCTCATGATCGTGGCCGGGCTCGCGCTGGGTCACACGTACCCATCGCTCTATCTCTGGTCTCTCCTGACCATCGTGACCTGCCTGGCGCCGGTCGCCCATGTGGCGATGAACACCCGCACCCGTGCCCACCCGGTCACCACCGGCCGCCGTCTCGGCCAGGCCCTGCTCGCCGCCGGTCTGCTCACCGAAGCCCAGCTCGACGAGCTGCTGGACCGCCAGCTCACCACCGACGGCCCGTGGCGCCGCCTGGGCGACCTGGCCGTCGAGGCGGGGTACCTCACCCCGGCCCAGCTGTCCGGCGATCTGAACCGGGCGGCGTGAGCCGATACACCCTAGGGTGATCAACCATGCGAAGGCTGGCGGCGGTGGCCGTGCTCGTGCTGGCGGCGGTCCTGGTCCCCGCGGCGCCGGCGGCCGCCGCGCTGCCCGACCGCCTCACCCACCTCGGCAACGCCCGCCAGGTCATCGTGGTCACCGGCCGTGGTTGGCACTCGACGCACGCCACGCTGCGTGCCTACCGCCTCGACGCCGCCGGCCACTGGCGTCCGGCCTTCGCCGCGATGCCCGCCCGCACCGGTTACGGCGGCTGGAAATGGGCCGCCGAGCGCGTCCAGGACACCGGCCAGACCCCCGCGGGCACCTTCACCGTCACCGAGGCTTTCGGGGTACGCGCGGACCCGGGCACCGCACTCCCGTACCGCAGGGTAGACGGCAACGACTACTGGGTCGGCGACCGGCGCGACCCCCGCACGTACAACGTCTTCGAACCCGCCGCCAAGCCCCGCACCTGGCGCCTCTCCCAGGCCGAACGCCTCGCCGACTACCCGCGCCAGTACGCCTACGCCGCGGTGATCGACTTCAACCGCCCCGCGGGCGTTCACTGGAGCAGGAAGCTCCGCGAATACGTGACCGCCACCCCGTCACACATCGGCCGCGGCTCCGCGATCTTCCTGCACGCCAGCGGCAAGGGCTCCACGGCCGGCTGCGTCTCGACCGGCCGCGCGAACGTCGCCCGCTTGCTCCGCTGGCTCGACCCGTCTCAGCACCCACGCATCGTGATGGCCCCGTCGGCCGCGATCACCCGCGCCTGAACCCCGCCCGGTCATCCTGGTAAAGATCATTCTCCGGTACGGTTCAGGCCCACGATCGTCGCGTTGAGCGCCGTCGCGAAGAGGGTCCACGCCACATAGGGGGCCAGCGCGGCACCCGCCACCGGGTCGGTCCGGGCGGCGCGGCGCCAGAGCAGCACGTTCGAGACGTTCAGGGCGACGATCTCGGCGAGGGCGGCGCGCGGACGGCGGGCGCCGAAGAAGACCAGGGTCCAGCCGGCGTTCAGGGCCAGGTTGATCGCGTACGAGCGGGCGAACGCACGCCGGTCGTCCGCTCCCCCGCGGTTCAGCGCCCGGGCCCCGGCCAGCGCGATCAGCCCGTAGAGCGGCGTCCAGACCGCGGGGAAGGCGGCGCTCGGCGGCTGCCAGGAGGGTTTGCGCAGCTCCCGGTACCACTCGGAGTCGGCGTCGGTGGCCACCGCACCGGCACCGGCCGCGACCACCACGGCCGCCGACGTCGTGACCCAGGTCGGGATCCTCATACCCGCAGCCTTACCCGGCGCGGGACACGTCAACCTCCACGGCCGGCTCACCGCGCGGCACGCCGGGATCCGCGCGGGGCTCACCGCGCGGCACGCCGACCTCCGCTCTCCGCACGCCGACCTCCGCTCGCGGCACGCCGACCTCCGCTCGCGGCACGCCGACCTCCGCTCGCGGCACGCCGACCTCCGCTCGCGGCACGCCGACCTCCGCTCGCGGCGCGCCGACCGGGGTGAGCGTGGCGAGGAAGTCGTCGAACGCGCGGTCGGCGCGGGGCACGTCGCCGGTGGCGTCGACGTCCAGGATCAGGCCCCGGATCACCGCGAGCACCAGGGTGCCCAGCTCGGGGCGGCCGATGGTGCGCATCCCGTCCTCCAGCGGCTGCAGCCAGTCGGTGGTCGCCTCCCGGCGGAAGTCCGGCCATAGCCGCTGCCCCGCTTCCTCCCGGAGCCGTCCGAACATGCTCAGGTACGGCCGCCCGGCCGGGCCGATCATCTCCCGCCAGGCCCGGCGCAGCGTGTCCGGGTACGGCTCGCCGGGGCGCGGGGCCATCAGCGCGCCGAAGAGGTCGCGCTGCCGCCGCCGGGCCCGCGCCAGGGTGTCCCGCAGCAGCGCGTCCCGGGTGCCGAAGTGGTAGATCAGCATCCGCTTGGACACGCCGGTCGCCGCCGCGAACGGTTCCAGCCGGTCGGGGAGGCCGTGCGCGAGCGCGTGGTCGGCGCAGGCGTCGAGGATCCGGTCCCGGATGCCGGGCTGTTTGTGGCGTCCCATCGCCGCACTTTTTCACGTAACAAACGGTACGTCTACCGTTGCGGAGGAACCACGAAACGGGAGGTAGCGATGCGTGTGGTGTTCGTTCACGGTGCCTGTGTCCGGGACGGCGCGTGGTGGTGGCACCCGGCCGCGGAGGTACTCCGCGGCCGGGGCGTCGAGAGCGTCGCCCCGGCGCTGCCGAGCTGCGGCGAGGACGGCCGTGTCCCCGGGCCGGACGGCCCCGGGCTGGCCGAGGACGTCGCCGCGGTCCGCGCCGTGCTGGCCGCGGGTGACGAGCCGACGGTGCTCGTCGGCCACAGCTACGGCGGGATCGTCGCCGCCGAGGCCGCCGTGGACGTCCCGGCGGTGCGGCACCTGGTCTTCGTGTCGAGCTACCTCCCCGAGCCCGGCGAGTCGCTGTCCACGTTCGGCGCCGCGACCCCGCCACCGTTCCTGGACTTCGACCCCGACGGGGGTACGTTCGGCGCGGTGCCCTCGCTCTTCGCCGAGACGTTCGCGCAGGACTGCCCGCCGGAGATCGTCCGGGAGGGCGCGACCCGCCTGATCCGCCAGTCCCTGAGCGTGACCCAGCAGCCGGTCCGCGCGGTCGCCTGGCACGACCTGCCCACCACCTACGTGCTCTGCGCCGACGACCGCGGCACCCCGGCCACGGCCCAGCGCGAGTTCGCGAAGCGCGCCGACACCACCGTCGAGATCCCGTCCGGCCACCACCCGTTCCTCTCCCACCCCCACACTGTCGCCGACCTGATCACCGCTCTGTAGTGGCGTTCCCGGGCTGGTGCTGAGGGTGACTCGGAGGCCGTCAGGCACCCCTGATCCTGTCGGCTTCTTCGGTACGCCGTATACCGGCAGTCCGTCCGGGGTGAGGGGTAGCCGCCGTGTCAGGTCAGCTTCGTGTGGCCCACGGCGCCACGGTCCGGCGATCCCGGGGCGACGCGCGGCACGGACACCGCGGGCCGGGCAACACGAACACACGAACAGCGCACGCCGGGCCGCGGGTGTGCACGAACAGCCGGGTTCAGGGGCGACAGGCGCACACGGCCCATGATCGTGTGCACGCACCGCCACCAGAAGGGCGCCGCAAGGACACGGACGGCGAACGTGAATCCCGCGCCCCCGCAGAGCATGATCGCGCACCCGGACCGCCCCGGCCCACCGGCACACACGCACGCCAATCGAAGATCACGAATCAGAGTGGATCTTGGCAAGGGCAACGCACCGGAGAGGGGGCCCACCCCATACCGGGGGAATCCCCCATCCCAACAGGCATCCTGCCCGAAAACCAGTGATCTTGACGCGCCGTCTGTGGACAACCCCGTGTCGCGGCGAGAACACGAACACGCATCGACGCGACCAGGATGCGGGGCCCGACCGAAATTGACCACAGTGCCTACTGTCGGGAAGGAGCTGAGGAGGTCGCGTGCGGGACTACGTCGCTGAGGTCTGGCTGTCCAGGGTCGCCGGGGAGACCGAGGTGCGGCGCTATGCGGCCGCCGCGCAGGATCAGTTCCTCGACATGGTGGAGCGCGAGGTGGTGCGGATCCGGCTGGACCCCGAGGTCGGGGCGGTCGCCGAGCTGGCCGACCGGCAGGACGCCGGGGAGGCGGACACCGCCCTGCTCGACGCGCTGTTCCCGCCGGGGCACACCACGGCGGCCCTGAACCGAGGGTTTCTCGCGGCCAAGGGCGGTGCGCTGGGGCGGGCCGCGCGGCGGCGGACCCGGCGGGCCGGGCTGTGGCGGGTCGCGCTGCACCTCCCCCGGTTCCTCGCGGCCCTGGCCGGCACCGTGGTGGCCGCCGTCGGGGTGTACCTGCTGCCGACCGGAGCGCGCGGGCCGGTGGGTGTCCCGCTCTCCTTCCTGGCCGTGCTGGCCTGGCTGCACTTCACGGACTGGCGGCCGCACCCCGAGCTCACCCCGGCGGGCCGCGCGGCCGTGGACGAGATCGGGCGGCACGAAGACGAGCGGCGGCGCGGGGAGAAGCGACGGCCCGGCGGGGAGGACCTGAGCGAGGAGGTGCGGCGGTACGTCGAGCGGGCGTTCACGTTCGGGCCGAACCCGCACGCCTGACATGGGTTAACGGCGCGGAAACCGCGAATACGCACGGGCGACTCATCGCGTGCCTACCTTCGGTCGCAGCTTGAGTCTCGCGACGCACATCATCGTATTCGCCTCGCACGCTCTCCGGCTCCATTGATGATTATCATCTGCTTGGAGGCCGTTTTGTATCTATGCGAGGGCACCACGTGAGCGCCGAGGCCATCCGGGTCTCCCGGGTACGCCGTGTGTACGACATCGGAGCCGGCGGGTCGCTGACCGCGCTGGACGACGTGGACCTGACCGTCGCGCCGGGCACCTTCGTCAGCGTGATCGGGCCCAGCGGGTGTGGCAAGTCCACCCTGCTGCGGGTGATCGCCGGGCTGGAGACGCCGGACGGCGGGGAGGTCCGGATCAAGGACGCCACCCCGGATCAGGCCGCACGGGCGAAGATGCTCGGGCTGGTGCCGCAGACGCCGGCGCTGCTGCCGTGGTTGAGCGTACTGAAGAACGTCTCCCTGCCGTTGAAGGTCAATCGGGATGCCGGCCGGCGGCGGCGTGCGGAGGCCGGGCACGACGGGCCGGACATGGTGGAGCTGCTGCGCAAGGCCGGGCTCGCCGATGTCATGCACAAGCTGCCGTCGCAGATCTCCGGCGGGATGCAGCAGCGGGCGGCGATCGTCCGCGCCTTCGGCCTGCACCCGGACGTGCTGCTGATGGACGAGCCGTTCTCGGCGCTCGACGAGTTCACCCGCGAGGCGCTGCAGGAGCAGCTGCTGGATCTGTGGGACGAGCTGAAGGCGACCGTGCTCTTCGTGACCCACTCGGTCACCGAGGCGGTGCGGCTCTCCGACCGGATCGTGGTGATGGCGCCGCGACCGGGATGGATCACCGACGTGCTGGACATCGACCTGCCCCGGCCGCGCGGTCAGGCGATCCTGAAGACGCCGGAGTTCCACCACTACGAGGACCTGGTCCGGGACGCCCTGCGCGGCGCCTTCCACGCGAGGGTCGCATGACGACGGCCGAACGGACCGGCGCCGCGTTCCGCACCCGATGGAGAAAGACCCCGAGAGCGGTACATCCGCGGATGTGGCTGCCGCTCGTGCTGATGCTGATCGTGCTCGGCGGGCTCTGGCAGTGGGGCGCGCACCAGCTCCCCTACCTGCTCCCGCCGCTCGGCGACGTCGGCACCACCCTGGTCGAGGACGCCGGCTACTACCTGCGGAACGCGCTGGTCACGCTCCGCGAGGCGCTCGGCGGGCTGGCGCTCGGCGGGCTCACCGCGTTCCTGCTGGCCGTGCTCGTCAGCGAGTTCCCGCTCGCCCGGCGGGCGATCATGCCGGTGGCGGTGGTGCTCAACGTGACGCCGCTGGTGGCGATCGCGCCGGCGCTGGTGGTGGCGTTCGGATTCGGTCCGGCGCCCAAGCTGATCGTGACCGGGTTGATCTGCTTCTTCCCGATTCTGATCAACACCTCGGTGGGGCTGCGGGCGGTGCCGCTTCCGGTGCTGCAGGTCTACCGTACGGTCCACGCGTCCCGCTGGGAGACGCTCTGGCATCTGCGGGTGCCGAGCGCACTGCCGTACCTCTTCGCCGCCCTGCGGATCGTGTTCCCGCTCTCGGTGGTCGGTGCCGTGGTCGCGGAGCTCTCCGCGGCCGGCTCCGCCGAGGGGCTGGGCACCGCGATCAGCCTGGCGTCGTCGATGAACCGGCTGGCCGCCGTCTGGGCCTCGATCGCGATCCTCGCCGCTCTCGGCTCGCTGCTGCTGCTCGTGGTCACGCTGCTGGAGCGCCGTCTCCTGCACTGGCACGAGACCCAGTCCGCGCACTGACGCGCTGACGCACCGCTTCAAGAACCAATCCTTAGGAGCGACCCTTCATGCTGATCCGTTTCCGTGCCGTGGCGGCCGTCGCCGTGGCCGCTCTCCTGACCGTCTCCGCGTGTTCCTCCTCGAAGGAGGAGGAAAGCACAGCAGCGGGGAGCGCGATCTCCGCCGAACGCTGCGCCGAGAACAAGGCCGCCGGGAAGATCACCTACCTCTCCGGCTACCAGTACCAGGCGTCCGCCTCGATCCTCGAGTACGTCGCGGCGAAGAAGCTCGGCTACTTCGACGACCTCTGCCTCGACGTCACCCTGCAGCCCGGCACCGGCGACACCAGCCAGAACACCAAGCTGCTGGCGAGCGGGAAGGTCACCTTCAGCCCGGTGAGCCAGCAGGACGTGCTCTCCGCGAACGCCAACGGCATCAAGGTCGAGGGCATCTCGTCGTACTCGAACGTGGGTCTGGAAGTCCTGATGACCAACCCGGACGTCACCGACCTGAAGCAGCTGGACGGCACCACGCTGGGCCAGAAGGGATCGATGCCGGTCGGCGTGCAGGCGATGCTCGTGCAGGCCGGCGCCGACTTCAAGTCCATCAAGCAGGTGGTGGTCGGCTACGACCCGACGATCCTGCCGCGCGGCCAGGTCAAGTCGCTGACCGGGTTCATCTCCAACGAGCCGAACCAGCTCAAGGCCGCGGGTAAGGACGTCACCGTCTGGCGGCCGTACGACTACCAGGTCCCCGGCTCGCTCGGCGCGATGGCGGTCAACCCGGACTTCGCCGCGAAGTACCCGACCGCGGTCGAGGATTTCCTCCGCGCCGGACTGCACGCGTTCGCCTACTGTGAGCAGAACGGGGCCGAGTGTGTGAAGGCCGCCGCCGACCTGACCGGCGCCGGGTACGACGAGAAGCAGAACCTGACGATCTGGCAGACCGAGGTCGGCGTGATCCGGGACAGCGCCAAGGCCGGCACGCCGCTCGGCACCATCGACACCGCGAACGTGACGTCGCTGGTGACGATGCTCAACACCTACACCGGCACGACGATCGCCGACGCGGACGCGACGGCGGAATTCGACGGGAAGTTCGTGCAGGCCGTCTACTCGGGCGACACCCTTACCTGGCCCGCCCCATGATTCCCGGATCGGAGAAGGTATCGATGACCGACAAAGAATATGGCGTTTTCCTGCCGATCGGGAACGGCGGCTGGATGATCTCCGAGAGCGCGCCGCACCCCGAGGCCACCTACGCCTACAACCGGCGGGTCGCGGTGGACGCGGAGACGATCGGCCTGGACTTCATCATGTCGATGGCGAAGTGGAAGGGCTTCGGCGGCACCACCGACCACTGGGGCAAGACCCTGGAGTCGATGACGATGATGTCCGCGCTGGCCGAGGCGACGTCCACGGTGAAGATCTGGGCGACCATGCACGCCAACGTGCACCACCCGGCGATCGCCGCGAAGATGTTCACCACGCTCCAGGACGTCTCCGGCGGCCGGGCCGGGATGAACATCGTGAACGGCTCCTACGCCGACGAGTTCCGCCAGATGGGCCTCTGGGACGAGACGCTGTCGCACGCCGACCGGTACCGGATGACCGAGGAGTGGACGCAGGCGGTCACCCGGCTCTGGGCCGAGGACGTCGTGACCATGAAGAGCGACTTCTTCGCCCTGGACGAGTGCGAGTCCCGACCACATCCGGCCACCCGGCCGACCATCATCAGCGCGGGACGCTCCGACCGGGGGCGCGACTTCCAGGCCCGCTATGCGGACGGCGCGTTCCTCAGTGCCGACAACCTCGATCAAATGCGCGACTTCTCACGGTACGTCCATGACCGCGCCGCCGGGTTCGACCGCAGCGTGAAGACGTACTCGATGCTGACCGTGGTGCTCGACGAGACCGACGCGGCGGCCGAGGCGAAGGCGAAGCGGTACTCGGCCGGGCTGGACAAGGCGGCGCTGATCGGCATGCGCACCTCCTGGGGCATCCCGGCCGACGTGGCGCGGGCCTGGGCGGACGGGGTCACCGGTGCGGAGGCGTTCCAGACGCCCTACGTCACCGGCGGACCGGACACCGTTCTCGAACACATCAACAAGATCGTGGACTCCGCGGAGCTGGACGGGCTGATGCTGATCTTCCCGGACTACCACGCGGACCTGCTGCCCTTCGGCGAGACCGTCCTGCCCCGGCTGCGGGCCGCCGGATGAGCGCGCTGCGTGAGGCGCAACTCGGCGCGATAAGGGCGACGAATCCGGCTTTGGTGGTGGTGGACGTTCAGCAGTCCTTCGCCGATCCGGCGGTGATCGGCTCCTACGGCGCGGATCTCGCCACCGTGCAGAGCGCGGTCGACACGATCGCCACGCTGGTGACGGCCGCCCGCAACGCCGGTGTCCCCGTCGTCTGGGTCGAGCTCGGTAGTGATCCGGAACGGCCATGGCGGGCCAGCGCGTGGCTCCGGGGCGGTGACCCGGGCGCACCGTTCGGCCCGGAGGAGCCCTGCGTGGTCGGCACACCCGGCGCCGAGTGGTTCGGCGTCACCCCCGCCGACGGGGAGATCCGCGTGGTCAAGCGCGGCTACAGCGGATTCCTCGGCACCGGCCTCGCCGACCGGCTGACGAGCAGGGGCATCGGGTGGCTCGCGATCTGCGGTCTGACCACCGAGTGCTGCGTGGCGGCGACCGCGACCGACGCCTGCCAGCTGGACTGGCCCGTCCTGATCCCGCAGGACGCGACCGCGGCGTACGAGAAGGAACTGCACGAAGCCGCACTGGCGCAGCTGGCTCTCAACGTCGCGGTTCTCACCGACAGCGCCGAGCTGATCGAACTGTGGAAGGCGGCCCCGGCATGAGCGGCATGCACCTCGCCTTCGATCTGTCGTTCACGCACACCGAGGGGCGCTGGGCGCGGCGCGGATCCTGGATCGGGCGCGACTTCCCCGACCCGAAGATGTACATGGAGCTCGCCCAGACCGCCGAGCGGGCCGGCATCGGCATGCTCTTCTTCGGCGACGGCACCGGCATCCCGGACACCTGGCGCGGTTCGATCGACGCGGCCGTGGAGTGGGGCGTGCAGTGGCCGCGGCACGACATGAGCCCGATCATCGCGGCGATGTCCACGGTGACCGAGCACATCGGGTTCGGGCTGACCTACTCGTCGACGTTCATGCATCCGTTCTACGTGGCCCGGCTGCTCAACTCGCTGGACCACGTCACCGGCGGCCGGATCGCGTTCAACGTGGTCGCCTCCACCCGGAGCGCGGACGCCGCCAACTACGGCTTCGACACGCTGATGGCCCACGATCTGCGCTACGAGCGGATGGAGGAGTTCATCGACGTCTGCCAGGCGCTCTGGTCCTCGGTCGCCCCCGACGCGATCATCCGGGACCGGCAGACCGGGCGTTTCGCCGACCCCGCCAAGGTCAACACCATCAACCACAAGGGCGAGTTCTTCTCCGTACGCGGACCGCTGCCGTCCATTCCCAGCCCGCAGGTCTCCCCGATGCTGGTCCAGGCGGGCAACTCGCCGCGGGGGATCGCCGCGTCGGCCCGCTTCGCCGACCTGGTCTTCGGCTTCGGCGGCAGCCTCGCCGGCCAGCAGCGGCACCGCCGGATGCTGGACGAGGCGCTCGCCGCCGAGGGCCGCGACCCGGCGAACGTCGGGATCCTCTGGGCCACCCAGGTCATCGTCGGCCGCACCGCCGAGGAGGCCCGGGCGCGCCGCGAGGAGGTGCTGAGCTTCTGGAGCGAGGAGGCGGTCGGCGCGTTCCTCTCGCACAACGCCGGCGTCGACTTCTCCCGGTTGCCGGCGTCGTTCCCGCTCGGCGAGCTGAAGCGCCAGGCACTGGCGGCGCAGGCGTCCCCGTCCGGCCTGATCGGCACCCTGCTGGCCGAGCACGGCGAGGACTACGAGATGAGCCGCACCGAGTTCTTCGAGCACGGCTGGACCAGCGCCACCGGCCTCGACCACACGCTCTGCGGCGACCCGTCGTCGATCGCCGACGCCCTGGAGGAGAACTTCGCGGCCACGGGTTCGCGGGGCGGCTACATGCTCTCCAGCCCCCTGGCCATGCCGTCCGGCCTCGCCGACATCGCCGAGTTGCTCGCGCCGGAGTTGCGCCGCCGGGGTGCCCTGGCTCCCCGCTATCCGGGCGGGACGCTGCGCGAGAACCTGGCTGTCTGATGGGTTCCTCCCCCTCACCGGCCGCGCAGACCGTACTCGTCTGCGCGCTGATCGGGACCGCCCAGATGACGTGGGGTGTCACGGTGCCGGTGCTGCCGCTGTACCTGTCGTCGTACGGGATGGCGGTCGGCCTGCTCGGCACGGTGGTGGCGGCGTTCGCGGTGGGCCGGGTCATCGCCAACGTCCCGGCCGGGCTGGCCCTGCGCCGCCTCCCCCCGCGCCGCTACCTGTGGTCGGTGATGCTCGCCCTGTCTGCGGTCACCGCGCTGACCGGTCTGGCCCACTCCGCACCGGCGCTGCTCGCCATCCGGCTGGTGGCGGGCCTGTTCGGCGGTGCCGCGGTGACGGTCGGGTTCGCGCTGCTGATCGCCGGGGCGCCACCCGGCCGGCGCGGCGCGGCCCTGGCGACGGCGACCGTGGTGCAGATGAGCGCGGGTGCGGCCGGTTCGGTCCTGGGCGGGGCGATCGTCGGCGTGATCGGCCCGGCCTGGACGTTCCCGGTCGCGGCCCTCCCCGCCCTGGCCTGCCTCCTCTGGGACGCGGCCCGCCCCGCCACGCTCTACTGGTCCGCCCCGGTCGGCCGCCCCGCGCCCCGCTCTCCCGGCGCACCCGCCGCGATGGCATCCGGCCGACATCTCCGGTTTTTCGGAGATGTCGGCCGGCTTACCGGGCAGGGATACACCGGCGGGCTGCTGGTGGCGCTCTGCGCGGTCTCGTTCGCCACCTTTCTGGTGCGGTTCGCCGGGGAGCAGGGCCTGATTCCGGTCCTCGCCTACGACAGCGGTGGCCTCACGCCGTTCACGCTCGGGCTCGCCACGGCGGCCGGGACGCTGGTCAGCCTCGGTGCCATGCCGCTGATCGGGCGCTCGGTCGACCGGGGTGCCCGCAACATCCTGCTGATACCGGCCGGGATCGCCGGGGCCGTGGCCCTGCTGGCGCTCCCCCTGCTGCGCGTACCGGCCGGGTTCGGCGCCGCCATCGTGCTCTACTCGCTGGCCACCAGCGTGATCGGGGTACTGCCGGGCGTGGTCGCCGGGGACGCCTATCCGGCCGAGGCGACCGGGGCCGTCATCGGGCTCACCCGCACCGCCGGCGACATCGGCGCCGCCGTCGGCCCGGTCGGCGTCTTCGCCGTGGCCGCCCTCGCCGGCTACCCGGCCGCCGGCGCGCTCCTCGCAGCACTGTTCCTGGTCGCGGCCGCCTGGTTGGCCGTGGCGATCCGACCCACGACAGGGAGGCAATACCATGGTGACCGCCTTGAGCCAGCGCTGGTTCACGCACGTTCCACCAGCGCCGGGACGTAGTCTGGAGCGCGTGCCCGAGGACGCCGCCGACGAGAGAGGGTGGCGCCGGTTCGGGCCGGAGAGCATCGAGCGGGCCATGCTGCTCGCGCTCAGTGCCGAGTTCGGGGTGACGCTGCGTCCCCGGTCGATCGACCTCGGTGACGGCACCCGGCTGGAGATCGAGGGGGCCGACGACGGGTTCGGGCTGCTCATCCAGATGGTCGGCAACCAGGGCACCTTCCGGTCGCTGCACCGCAACAAGGTGATGGCCGACATGTTCAAGCTGAGCTGGCTGCGGAGCGCGATGTTCCCGTCCGGCCGGGCCGTGCTCTGTGTCAGCGAGACCGTCGCCCAGGTGTTCACGCCGTCCGGCTGGACCACCCGGGCCGCCCGTGACATGGGCATCGAAGTGTGGATCTTCAGCGAGGGCGGACTCGCGCCGCTGTCCCAGTGAACCCTCGCGGGGTTCCGGTCTCATCCCTGACGATGTGCCTGGCGACCATTCCGGGCTGCCCCGCGGCAACCGACACCGAAGGAAGAAGCTCTCATGAAGGTCGCCATCGTGGTGGGCAACCCGAAACCGCAGTCCCGAACCCTCCAGACCGCTCTCTCGGTCGCCGCCGCCCTGTCCCTCCCCGCCGCCGACACCGTCGTCGACCTCGCCGAGCACGCCGGCCGGCTCTTCACCTGGCCGGACCCCGTCCTCGACGACCTCACCGCCCGGGTGGCCGCCAGTGACCTGCTGATCGTCGCGTCACCCACCTACAAGGCCACCTACACCGGCATGCTCAAGGCGTTCCTGGACCGCTATCCCGGAAACGGTCTGGCCGGCGTGGTCGCCGTCCCGGTGATGACCGGCGGCGCGCCCGACCACGCGCTCGCCGTCGAGGCCTACCTGCGCCCGCTCCTGGTCGAGCTGGGCGCCAGTGCGCCGACCCGCGGGCTCTACATGGTCATGTCCCGGATGGCCGAACGGGATCAGATCGTCGCCGACTGGGCCACGGCGAACGCGCCGCTGCTGCGCGGAGCGGGGGTGACCGCGTGAACCAGTTCGAGTTCCGGCGCGTCCTCGGCGGCTTCTGCTCCGGCGTCACCGTGGTCACCGCGATGGCCGACGGCGTACCGGTCGGCATGACCTGCCAGTCGTTCTTCAGTCTCTCGCTGGACCCGCCGCTGATCGCCTTCTCGCCGTCGCGCAGCTCCACGTCGTACCCGAGAATTCGCAGTTCAGGTTCTTTCTGTGTGAACATCCTGGAGGCCGGGCAGGAGGAGCTGTGCCGCCAGTTCGCGCGCAGCGGCACGGACAAGTGGCGCGACGTCCCCTGGCGTCCCGGCGTCACCGGCAGCCCGGTCCTCGACGGCGTGCTCGCCTCGATCGACTGTGCACTGGAACGCGATCTGGAGACCGGTGATCACTATCTGACCATCGGGCGGGTGGTCGCCCTGGAGAGCACCCCGGACCGGCGGCCGTTGCTCTTCTTCAACGGCGCCTTCGAGCGGTTGCCGGCCGCCTGATCGGGTGGTTCCGGTTGGTCACCGGCCCCTCGAGACCAACCGGAACCCCTCCCCGGTCCGCCAGGTACCTGCTGGTAGGTCCGATTCGGGAGGAACATACATGAGCGACGATCTGTCCGGCTGGTCGGAGGAAGTGCGACGCCGGCTGACCGCCATCGAGCAGCACTACGACCGGGAGTCACTGGTCCGCGCCCTGGAGCTGATGCACCAGATCATGGCCGCGATCCCACCGGGCGGCCCGATCAGCGCGCACTTCCGCTACATGCAGAGCTGGTCCCACCAGGTGCGCTTCGAGCACGACGCCGGCCCGGACGATCTGGAACGCGCGATCGATTTCGGCCACGAGGCGGTCGCCTGGACCCCGGACGGCGATCCGCAGAAGCCGATGCGGCAGGCCACACTCGCGGTCTCGCTGCTCACCCGGCATCGGCGGACCGGCGACCGCGCCGCGCTGGACGAGGCGATCGAGCTGTACCGGGAGGCCTGCCGGACCGGGACCGGGCATCTCCTGCACGGCAACTGGCAGGTCAACCTCGGTGTCGCGCTGCGGTTACGCAACGAGTGGGCCACCGACCGGGACGCGGTGGACGAATCGATCACAGCGGCCCGTGGTGCCCTCACCACCGCGACGTCACGGCCGCACTCCCCCGACCTGCCCACGGCCGACCTGTCGCGTGCCCGGCTGAACAACGACCTGGCCCAGGCGTTGTGGAACAGATTCTCGTTCCGGGGAGGAGACGACGACCTGGCCGAGGCGATCGACCTGCTCCGGACCACGGTGGCCGGGCTGCCGCCGGGCCATCCGGACCGGGCGCTCTACGCGTCGAACCTCACGGTGATGCTGGGCGAGCAGTCCGAACACACCGGCGCGGCCACCGACCTGGACGCGGCGATCGCCGCCGGTCGCGCCGCCACCCGGGACGGCACGCCGCCCGCGGCCGCGCTGATCAACCTGGCGACGGTGCTGCGCAGCCGGTACCACCACCGGGGTGAACTCGCCGACCTCGACGAGTCGATCGGCCTGTCCCGGCGGGGTATCGACGCGCTGGACGACGAGACGCACCGCTCGATGGCCCGGAACAACCTCGGCGACATGCTCCGCTCCCGGTTCCTGCGCACGTTCGACCGCGCCGACCTGGACGAGGCCGCCCGGCTGCTGACCGCCACCGTCGCCGCCACCCCGGACGAGCATCCCCGCGCGGGTGCCTATCTGGCGAACCTCGGCGGCGTGCTGCAGCTGCGGTTCGAGTGGTTCCGCGACGAGACCGACATGCGCGAGGCGATCCGCGCCACCCGGGCGGCGGTCGCCGTGACCCCGCCGGAACACCCGCACCACGGCCGCTACCGGGGCAACCTCAGCCTGCAGCTGCAGGACCGTTTCGAGGTGCACGGCGAGCGGTCCGACCTGGACGAGGCGGTCGAGTGCGCCGAGGCCGCGGCCCGGTTCCGCCCCGCCGGGCACCCGGAACGCGCGAAGCACCTGCACGGGCTCGGCATGGCCCTGCTGCTCCGCGCCGATGAGGAGAGCGCCTGCCGCGTCCTCCGCGAGGCCGCCGGCGTGACGACCGCGCCCGCCGCGACCCGGCTGCGTTCCGCCGCACTGTGGGCGAACACCGCGGCCGCGGCACAGCGCTGGACGGAGGCGATGGAGGCGTACACCATCGCGGTGGAACTGCTCGCCATGCTGGCCTGGCCCGGGGTCAGCCGGTCCAGCCGGGAGCAGCTGCTGAACGAGATGGCCGGGCTCGGCGCCGACGGGGCCGCCTGCGCGATCGCCGCCGGGCAGCCGCGGCGCGCCGTCGAGCTGGTCGAGCGGGGCCGGGCCGTACTCTGGGCACAGTTCCTGGAGACCCGCACCGACCTGGTCACCCTGCGGGACGCCGACCCGGTCCTCGCCGACCGGATGCACGAGGTGCGCACCGCCCTGGACACCGCCGGCGGCACGGAACCGGACGCGGCGATGCGGCTCGCCGGCGAGTGGGAGGACCTGCTCGCCCGGGCCCGCGCGCTGCCCGGCTTCGAGCGGTTCGCGGCGGCACCCGAGTTCGCGGCCCTGACCTCCGCGCTGCCCGCCGAAGGCCCGGTGGTCATCGTCAACGTCAGCCGCTGGCGCTGCGACGCCCTGCTCGTCGACAGCGGCGAGGTCCGCGTGGTGCCGCTCACCGGCGTCACCGGCGACGAGGTGGTGCACCGGGTCGAGTCGTATCTCGACGCGGTCGAGGGCCTCGCCGTACCCCGCGACCTCGTACCCGGCGGCCCGGCACGCCGCGCCCCCGGTGCCGCCCTGGACACCGTCCTCGCCTGGCTCTGGGACGACGTCGTCGCCCCGGTCCTGGACGCCCGCGGGTACGCCCCGGTCCCCGGGGACGGCGCCTGGCCGCGGGTCTGGTGGTGCCCGACCGGCCCGCTGGCCCTGCTCCCCCTGCACGCCGCCGGCCACCACGGCGAACCCGGCCGCAGCACCCTGGACCGGGTCGTCTCGTCGTACACCGCGACCCTGCGCAGCCTCGCCGAGGCGACCCGCCGCCCGCCGGTGACCGGGAACGGCCGCCTGCTCTTCGTCGGCCTCGCCGACACGCCCGGCCAGTCCCCCCTGCCCGCCGTCGAACGGGAGCGGCGCGTCCTGCGCGACGTGCTGCCCGCGGACCGCCGCACCGAGCTGACCGGCCCGGACGCCACCCGGGAGGCGATCCTCACCGCGCTGACCGCCCACCCCTGGGTGCACGCCGCGTGCCACGGCAGCCAGGTCCCGGACGCCCCGGCCAGCGGCGGCCTGCTCCCGCACGACTGGGCCACCGCCGGGCGGGTGGGCATCACCGACGTCGCCCGGGTCGACCACCCCGGCGGCGAGCTGGCCTTCCTCTCCGCCTGCCAGACCGCCACGGTCAGCGCGCTCAGCGTCGACGAGGTGATCACGCTCGCGGCCGGGCTGCACTACGCCGGCTGGCGGCACGTGGTCGGCACCCTGTGGACCGTCGCCGACACGGCCGCCGCCGAGGTGACGCATCTGGTCTACGCCCGGATGGCCGCGGACGGCGTGCCCGACCCGGCCCGTACCGCCGAGGCCCTGCACCACGCCCAGCGTGACTTCCGCGCCAACCACCCCGCCGACCCGGGCCTGTGGGCCCCGTTCACCCACACCGGCCCTTGACAACGGTCTGTCAGATCTAGGTTTCTCCGGATCACGACCGGGTCCGACCATCGACACTGGACGGTGTGAGCCAACGGCCAGCCGACGTGTTCGACCGCTTGAGCAGCACCGCCCAGCCCGTCATCGCCACCCGATCGATACGCCGCGCGATCGTGCTCGGCGGCAGCGTCGCCGGGCTGCTCGCCGCCCGCGTCCTCGCCGACCATGCCGACGAGGTGGTGATCGTCGAACGGGACGACCTCGACGGCGAGCGGCACGGCGTGCCACAGCGGTTCCAGGTGCACACGCTGCTGCCGGGCGGCCGGGCGCAGATCGAGCGCTGGTTCCCCGGCTTCACCAAGGAGGCGGTCGGTCTCGGGGCGGTGCTCTCCCAGCCGCACCAGGTCGAGGCCTGGGCGGACGACGTGCGCACCGTGCAGACCCCGAACGCCGTGCTGCTCAGCGAGAGCCGGCCGTTCCTGGAGACGCTGCTGCGACGGCGTACCCTAGCTCTGGAGAACGTCCACCCACGGCACGGAAACGCCACCGGACTGCGCTTCCACCACGGCCGGGTGACAGCGGTCCGGGTCGGCGACCGGGAGCTGACGACCGATTTCGTGGTGGACGCGATGGGCCGGGCGAGCCGCCTCTCCGACTGGCTGGCCGAGGACGGCTGGGAGCGCCCAGAGCTGGAGCGGATGCGCATCGACGTGAACTACGCGACCGCGTACTTCCGCCGTCTCGAGCAGGATCCGCCGGTCGGCGCCTCGATCTCCCGTTTCTCCCCGCACTACCCGAAGAGGACGCAGGCCGCCGCGGTCGGCGTCGAGGACATGCGGTGGATGCTGATGCTGACCACGTACGGCGACGACCGGGTGCGCCCGGAGCTCGGCGACTTCCTGAGCCGCTGCGCCGACCTGCCGCCGCTGTTCCGGGAGATCGCCCGCCAGGAGCCGGTCAGCGAGGTCCGCACCTACCACCAGGCCGACGCCCGCCGCCGCCGTTTCGACCGGCTGACCCGCTTCCCGGCCGGCCTGGTCAGCGTGGGCGACGCCGTCGCGTCCTTCAACCCGATCTACGGCCAGGGCATGTCCTCGGCGGCCCTGCACGCGTCCTGCCTCTCCGAGCACCTCTGCGGCCACCCCACACCGTTCTTCCAGCTCCAGAAGGTCGTCGTCGACGCCGCCTGGCAGCTGTCCACGTCGGCCGACGCCCAGCGCCTGGAAACCTCCCCACCCCCTCTTCCGGTACGACTCCAGCGCGCCCTCTTCCACCAGGTGCTCTCCGCGGCCTTCGTCGACACGCGGATCGGCACCGCGTTCACCGACGTCGAGTTCATGAACACCCACCCGAGCACCCTGGCCACCCCGTCGATCCTGCTCCGCTCGCTCCTGGTCAACCTCCGCCGCCCGCGCTGATCCCCGGCTTCTTCGTTCCTCCGGCCGTTCGGCTCAGCATTTCCCTTCATCCTCGCCTCGGCCGCCGCGATCGGCGCGGGCCTGGGCGTCGTCGTCGATCAGAACACCCACCATTCCGAGCTCTCCGGTACGGCCTCCGGCTACGCGGTCGCCATCCCGGTCGCGATCCTGCTCCTGGCCGTGTGGCTCCTGCACGTCCGCCCGGTGCAGACCGGCCCACAGCTCGCGGTGTTCCCGGTCGCCGCCGCCCTGGTCCTGCTCACCCCTCTGGTCCCGGCCGCGGTCCCGACCTGCGCCGCCCTGCTGGTCATCCTGGTCGCGGCGACGGCGCCGATCGGCCGCCGCGACCGTTCCTGATCTCCGCAGCGCCCACTCACGATCCCACGCCGCGACCGTTCCTGGTCCCCCGCGGCGCCCGCTCATGACCGCCCGCGCCGTCCCCGGGCCGGTGTCACCGCCAGGCCCGGGAGGCATCGCCGTGTGCGAGCGAAGGCCATCGGTCCACCGCCCACTCGAACCATCCCGGCCACCCCGGCGGCGGCCCGGGAACGCCGTCACCGCCGAGCTCGGCGGCATCGGGTGCCTGGAACATCCCGCGCCACGTGCCGATCTCCGCCTCGCTCATCGGCACGGTCGTGTGCGGGGCGGTCGCCTGGCGGTGGGCGATCCTGGCGCGTTGAACGTCGGGCTCGACGGGCAGATAGATCACCTGACACGCCGCCCCGGCCGTCGCCGCCAGCCAGCGCAGCGCCGACCGCTCGTCGCGGCTCCAGAGCCCGAAGTCGAGCACCACGTTCACGCCCAGGTGCAACGCGCGCAGGGCCAGCGCGATGAGCCGCCCCTCCAGCAGGTCGCGCTTGCCCTCGACCTCCAGCTCGCCGAAGAGCGGAAGCATCCACTCATCCGGGGTCAGCCGCAGGGCACGGTGCACCACGGCGAGCTCCGCGGCCCGGGTGGTCTTGCCGGCACCGGGAAGCCCGACCATCAGGAGAAGCCGGACAGGGCGCGTGGAACGGGGATACTGCGACAGCAACCCATACCGTCACCATACCCATCACAGCTGCCGCTGGATGATCGGGTCCTTGATCCGCCGGTCGGCGGCCAGGAGCAGGGCCTTGCTGAGGATCTCGGAGAGGCGGCCGTCGCCCTCGAAGGGTAGGAACACGTCCGGCTCCGCGGAGCGCCGGGCCGAGTCGGGAATGATGCAGAGGTAGCGGTCCTCCGGGGCGATCAGGATGTTCCCCGATCCGCAGTGGATGCGGTAGGTGTGCAGGTCGCCGCGGACCTCCAGGAACCTCTCGGTGAGCGTGCACCGGTCGGCCACCGCCAGGCGCGGGATCAGCGCGGCCAGCACCTCGCGGCGGGTCGCGGCGGGCGGGGTGAGCGCGCCGAAGCTGCTGCGCGCCCAGTAGTCGCGATGCCGTCCCTGCGGCCCGCCGTCGTACCAGTTCGGGTCGGCGCCCACGCCGGCCACGGCCACGAAGAGGTCGACGTCGCGCATCACCTCGCTGAGCACCACCGGCGGGACCTCCGCCAGCGGCGCCGGTGTCCCATCCGCCCCGAGGAACCGCAGCTGGTCGGTCGCCATCGTGTCGAACACGCCGTCGCCGCGCTCGTCGATCCCGGCGACGGTGAACTCGGCGCGCAGCCCGTGGTCCGGCAGGGTCAGGCGGGGTGGCTCGTACCAGGCCCCGTCGTCGCGATGCTGCTGGTAGGACCAGCCGCGCCGGGAGAGCAGCGCGTTCAGCCGGTGCTGGCGGACGACGTGCGCGGCGAACCGGTTGGAGTACGTCCCGGTCGCCCGCTCGGCGTCGGTGAGCACGTACTGCTCCCGGTGCGCCTGCTTGAACGGCTGGGTGATCCGGTGCCGCGCCAGGAAGTCCCGCCAGGCCGCGACGACCGGCGCGTCCCGCCCGGCCGGGTGCCAGAGCCGGATCGCCGCGGCGTCCTTCACCTCCAGCTCCGCGTCGTCCACGGTGCGCAGCGCGTCCCCGCCCCAGCAGCAGGCGACGCCGTCGGCCGTCCAGATCAACCGCCTTGCGAGGGTACGCGCGAGCGGGTGATCCAACAGCCGCTCCCGCCACTGTCCCGCTGACCATTCCCGGTCACGTCGCAGGAGCCCGTCGAGCCGGTCCCGGGTGGCGATCAGCGTGGCGCCGATGTCCTTGACCGTCGCGGTGAGCTCCTTCAACTCCTCACGATGGTCGGCGCGGACCGGGGCCGGCACCGCCTTCAACGCCTTTCCGCCGGCATCGCGCCAGGTCAGCGCCGCGTCCAGGCCGCTGATCCGGATCTCGTACGCGCAGCCGCCGAGCGTGTCCGCGACCGGCAGCCCGTACCCGGGAAGCGCCATCTCCTCGACGTCCTCCCGCGCGATCCCCGATGCCGCCGCGCGCTCATCCAGTCCTTTTCCGATCAACTTCAGGGTGCTCTTGTACGTCACCCGGGAGGCGAGCCGGGCCAGCTGGGCGACCGCCGCCGGATGGTCCGCCCCGATCAGCGCGGTGACCGCCGCGTTCGCCAGCCGGGGACTCGCCGGCCCCTGCCCCGGGAGCTTCCGGGTGGCCCGCTCCGCGATCTGGCCGAGATGCCGCAGGCCCTCCTCCGCGGGCGGGCACATGGCGCGGAACCAGAGCAGCCCGGTGAGCAGGCGGACGTTGTAGCGGTCCGGCGTCCGCGGGTCGACCAGGTCGTCCCGCCGGCCGGTACGCACCGGACGGCTCCGGGCGGCGCCGACGAGCCCGAGCCAGGCGTCGCAGCGTACCCGGAAATCGGCGGAGCCGACCGCGTCGAGCAACGGCCCCGCCCGCTTGCGCCACGCAGCCGGCGGGCGTGCCTGGTCCTTACCGGACACGCAGTGGGCGAGCAGCGCGTGCCAGGCGGCCCGGTGCGGCTCGGTCATCGCCTCGACGTCGGCGATGGCCCGGTCGGCCCACGGCTCCCCCGGGTTCGGAATCGGCCACAGTGTGCCGCCGGTCTCCGTCTTCCAGGTCTCGATCTGCATCCGGCGCCAGGTGGCGAGCGCCCACGGGTGCGGACGGCCGTCCCGGTGTGCCGTCCGCACCAGATCCTCGGTCCAGTCGCCGCTGTGCAGCAGGAAGTGGCCGCCCAGCCGATCCAGCCAGCCGGTGCTCTCCAGCCCGCCGGCCGCCACCAGGTGGCCGATCAGGCTGCGCCGCGGTTCACGGCCGGGGTGCTGCCGATCGTTTCCGGCCGTCCACGCGTCGAACAGCGTCTGCCGGACCCGCACCGGCTGCGCGGCCAGCAGTCGCCCGGCCCGCTCGCGCATCGCGTCCGCGGCGGCGAACCAGCGGTCCCCGTCCGGGTAGTAGGCGCTGCCGACGATCCCGCTGCTCTGGAACTCCGACGCGATCTCAGCCGCCGCCACCCGCCGGTCGTGGTCCGCATCCGTGCTCTCCAGCACCGCCACGGCCTCGGTGAGCGCGGCGGTCCGGCGTACCACGCCGGGCAGCACCTGGCGCTGCAGCGGCACCAGGTCGTAGGGCCCGTCCGGGTCGGTGAGCGCGGCGAGCAGCCCCGGACCCGTGCCGTCCGGCGCCCAGCCGCACACCATGGCCACGTGCTCGGTGAACTGCCGGAGCTCGCTGCCATCGGCCCGGAGGCGGGTGCCGCGCTCCTGCATGACCCGGATGCTGCCGGCCACCATGGCCGTCGTCTCCGCCGCGTCGAAGCCCGCCATCAGCCACCCACCAGCGGCACGAGCTTGAGGAAGGTGACCCGCGACCCGGCCCGCAGCTCGACCGTCTCGTCCGGCTCGGTCACCTGACGGTCGTCGACGAGCACCACGAACCCGTTGCGCGCGAACGCGTCGAGCGCCGCCCGGACGCGCTCCTCCGGATCGGCCGCGCTCCCGGACGCCGCGACCTCCTGGCACACCCGGCGGCGGATCAGCTCGTCGAGACGGACGGCCTCGCCGGGGATCCGCATGGCCCAGCCGGGCGCCGTCGCCCCCGAGGTCGTCTCATCCACGATCGTGATGGTCGGCATGCGGGGAAACTACCAGCCGGGTACGACAGGATTCAGCGATCGTCGCCGCTGCCGCCGAGGACGCCGCGGGACTGACGGCTCGCCAGCTTGGCCAGGTTGGCCGTGGCGATGTCGTCCAGCGACAGGTCCAGGTAGTCGGCGAGGACCGCGATGTACCAGAGCACGTCGCCGAGCTCCTTGGCGATGTCGGCCCGGTCGATACGCGACTCGTCGCTGTCCTGGTCGCGGACCCACTTCTTGAACTTCTCGGCCACCTCGCCGGACTCGCCGACGAGCCCCAGCACCAGGTGCAGCAGCTCGTTCCTCGTGTCTCGCGAGGCGGCCGTCCGCAGGGCGCCACGCTGGTACTCGTCCAGTTCCATCACGGACCAGTATGACCGGTAGCGGTCAGGGCCGGCGCGGAGCGGAGCCGTCAGGCGTCCCTTGCCTGCGTGCTGATGGGCACCGCCATCGAGAACCGTTCGGAGAATCCCAGTGATTCTCGTTCCTGCTTCGCTGGTCCGTGCCCACCACTTGCGCGGCGGGACTTACCGGTCCTCCACAGGCGTTTACCGTCTCCCACGGAACTACGAGGCGACGTCATGCTGAGGTCGGTCAAGTGGCGTGCATCGCGGCGAGCAGGTTGCGTGCCCAAGGACAGAGTCGCGGTCCGGGCCGCGCCCGGCAGCGTTTTCCCCGACGACTCCCCGTTAGAGCGACGAGATCCCGCGACCTTCAGCCGCTCAGCGCGGCGGTGACGGCGGAGGACGGCGGCGAGACGACCCGTGGCGCACGGTGGGTGACGGTGTCCCAGGCGGCTTTGACGCAGGCGACGTAGTCGCGGATCGTCTTCTCGGCGAGCAGGACGGTGCCGCAGCCGTCGCAGCGGGCCGTGACGCCCTCGGCGTCGATGCCGAGGGCGCGGCAGAGGGCGACCGCGCGGGACAGGTGGTAAGCCTGCGTGACGACCAGGGCCTCGTGTACGCCGTAGACGTCGCGGGCGCGGATGCAGGAGTCGTAGGTGTCCAGTCCGGACGGGTCGGCGATCACCCGGGCGGGATCGAGGCCGAGGGTGCCGGTCAGGTAGGACGTCATCGCGGCGGTCTCGTCGCCGGACTCCCCACCGCCGTCGCCGGAGACCAGCACCACGCGGGCCCGGCCGGTGTGGACCAACTCGGCCGCGGTGGTGAGACGGCCGCGGAGCCGGTCCTCGGGCAGGCCGTCGGGGGCCACGGTGGTGCCCAGCACCAGGACGACGTCGGCGGTGGGCGCGCCGGCGGCGTCGTGCCGGTGCCCGGTCGCGGCGAGCACCGTCCAGGCCCAGGGCACGCTGAGCAGGAGCAGACCCGCGAGGGCCGAGACGGCGGCGGCCCGGCGTACCCGGGGAAGGTTCATCGATGCAGGGTAGCGGCAGGCGTCATCCCGGCTCGGACTCGTGGCCGGCCGGGTGGGTGCGCAACAACCCGTCGTAGGCGTGCTCCGCGGTGATGTCGCCGGTGATCACCCGGTGGATGGTGCGGGTGATCGGCATCGGCAGGCCGTGGCGGTCGGCGAGCTGAACGGCGGCGTGCACGGTCTTGACGCCCTCGGCGACCTGGCCCATCTCGGCGAGGATGTCGTCGAGGGCGCGCCCGCGGCCGAGTTGCTCGCCGACGTGCCGGTTGCGGCTGTGCGGGCTGATGCAGGTCGCCACCAGGTCACCCATCCCGGCCAGCCCGGCGAGGGTGCCCGGCTCGCCACCCATCGCGACGGCGAGCGTGGTGAGCTCGGCCAGGCCACGGGAGATCACCCCGGCCCGGGTGTTGTCGCCGACGCCGAGGCCCTGGGCGATGCCGGTGGCGATCGCGACGACGTTCTTCAGCGCGCCGCCGACCTCGCAGCCGATCACGTCGTGGTTGGTGTAGACGCGCAGCACACCGCGACGGAACACCCGCTGCAGCTCGGCGGCGACGGCGAGGTCCTCGGTGGCGATCACGGCGGCCGCGGCCATCCCGGCCATGATCTCCTTGGCCAGGTTGGGACCGGTCAGCGCGGCGGCCGGACGGCCCGGCAGCACCTCCTTGATCACCTCGGTCATCCGGAGCAGCGAGTCGCGCTCCAGGCCCTTGCTGAGGCTGACCACCGGGATCCACGGGTGCAGGTCGGGACGGACCAGCTCCAGGGTGGCCCGGAACGCCCCGGTCGGCACGCCGACGACCAGCAACTCCGCGTGCGCCGCCGCCTCGGCGAGGTCGGCGGTGGCCCGGAGCCGGCCGGGCAGCGGGAAGCCGTCCAGGTAGCGCTCGTTGGTGTGCGCGGCGTTGATCTCGTCGGCGGTGCCGGGGCTACGCGCCCAGATCAGCGAGTCGTGGTCCCGCCGGGTCAGCACGGACGCGACGGTCGTCCCCCACGAGCCCGCGCCGAGTACCGTGATCCGCATGATCGCCCCTTCCGCCGGCCCGGGTCCAGCCTACGGTTTCGGCGGTTCGCCGTCCCGTCGGCGGCTTCCGCACGCGCACCGGCCACTCCCGGCCCGCCGGGCGGCGGGGCCGCGGTCAGAGGACGATGCCGTCGCCCAGGTGGACCAACTGTTCGCCCGACGGGCAGCCGGTGGCCGAGCTCGATGCCAGACCGATCTTCTGGTACGGGCTGATCTCCAGGTCGATCGGGAGGGAGGCACCCTTGCGGACCTCGAACCACTTCCACAGCGCGTCGTCGGCGTAGACCTGAACCTGGACCGCCATCCCGTCGGGCGCGGAGTCGTCGACGCCGAGCGTGCCGGCCAGCCGGGTGTACTTCCCGCCGGTGTAGAACGTGACCTGCGGGACCGGGGTACCCGCGCACTGGGTCCACATGGCGGTGGAGTACGGGTAACGCTCGCCGGCCAGGGTGACATCGAGCGGGGCCCGCTGCGGACCGGGTTGCCCGGCGGAGGTCGCGGGCAGCTCGTAGAGGTGGGTGCCGGTCACCGCGGCCGAGGAGGGCCGTACCGAGGAGGGCCGTACCGAGGAAGGCTGTGCCGACCCTGACGGCGGGGCCGGGGCGGCGGTGGCGGCCGGCTCGGCGGCGGACTGCGGGAGCCACCATGCCCCGACCGCGACGGCGAGGCCGATGAGCGCGGCCAGGCCGCTGATCCCGCTCCACGCCGGCCAGGAGAGCCAGGCGTTCCGGTCCTTCGACTCCCTCATGCCACTCCCCCGCCACTGTGGACACCCGCCGCCACAGTAGCGTGGCGCCGCCCCCCGGCGATCAGCGATACGGGCACCGGCCGGGCCGGTCACCAGGCGGCGCGCCAGAACTGGGGCGGTAGCGGAAGGGCGGTGCGGTCGACGCCGAGGCGGGCCACCGGATCAGCGCGCGCATCGAACGCGCCCTCCAGCCGGCGCCCGGCGGGAGGCCCGGATCCTCCGCGACGCGGAGCACGCTTAGCGAGAGGTCGGCGCGGGGTGGCGGGGACGGGTGCGGTTCTGGCGCTTGACCTCGTACATCACCGTATCGGCGCGAGCCATCAGGTCGTCGGCGTCGGTGCCGGGGCCGCCGACCGCCACGCCGATGCTCGCGCCGATGCGAACCACCTGGTCCGGGAGGTCGAACGGGCGGCGCATGTCGGCCATCAGCTGCGCGGCCCGGGCGCGGGCCTCCGCCACCTCGGTGACCCCGGTCAGGACGGCGGCGAACTCGTCGCCGCCGAGCCGTCCCAGCAGGTCGTGGTCGCGCAGGCCGGCACGCAGACGGCGGGCGGCGGCGCCCAGGAGCGCGTCGCCGCTGGCGTGACCATACCCGTCGTTGACGGCCTTGAAGCCGTCCAGGTCGACGAAGAAGAGCGCCACGGACTCGCCGACCGGGGCGTCGCGGAGCGCCGCTTCGAGGACCCGCAGCACCTCCGCCCGGTTCGGCAGGCCGGTCAGCGGGTCGTGCGCGGCGGCGTAGGCGAGGCGGGCCTGGTGGGCGCGGCGCTCGCTGATGTCGCGCTGGTTCGAGACGATGCCGCGGACGGCCGCGTGGTCGAGGGCGTTGCGCAGGGTGACCTCGTGCCAGTGCCAGGTTCCGTCGCGGTGGGCGACGCGCAGTTCGAGGCGGATCTGGCTCTCGGCACCGGCGGCGGCGACCTCGTCCAGGGCGGCGCGGGCCTGCTCCTGGTCGTGCGGGTGGAACAGCCTCAGGTAGTCGCTGTTCAGCAGGTTGTCCGGGTTCCAGCCGCTGACCTGCCGTACGGCGGCGCTGACGTGGGTGATCCGGCCGGCGGCGTCGATGACGGCGACCACGTCCGAGGAGCCCTGCACCAGGGCCCGGTACCGTTCCTCGGCGCGTTCCAGGGTGCGCCCGGCCCGCTCCGCCCGGGCCGCGCTGAGACCGAGATTGCTCAGCCCGAACCCGCCCAGGAGCAGCAGGATGGCGGCCGCGACGTGCGAGCTGGCCGGGGTGACCACCGACGGCACGGCGCCGAACTGGACGGCGACCTGGATCGCCACCGTCACCAGGACGGTGATCACCGCGGCCGGGCGCCAGGCCCGGGAGCCGGACCAGCCGATGTGCAGGGTACCGATCAGGATCACGGCGGCGGGCAGCAGGAATCCCCAGCCGGCGAGCGCCAGTACGACGCCGAGCTGGCCGGTGGCGGAGAGCAGCCGCACCACGACGCGGTTGTGCAGGTGGCCGCCGCCGAGCCACCGCTGGAACCGTTTGCTCCCGGACGCCGAAAAGACCGTGGCCAGGACGGCGATCAGCAGCGGCTCGCCGAGGACGGCACCGTGGTAGGCGCCCCACGCGGTCAGCGCCCAGACCGTCAGGAACAGCACGGGCGCGCCCACCCAGAGCGGGACGACGTCGGTCGTCGCCATCGCGCCGAGGACGCGTGGCCGCGCTTGTCTCACGCCGCCTGTCATCGGCCGCCGGCAGCCCGACTTTAGGACGACGCTTGCCTTCCTCGCCGATCCGGCAGGAACGCCACGGCTACGGCCTGACGATGCAGACAGGTTTCGGCGTGTTCGGGGCGGCGCGCAGTGGATCGCCGGGCGGCAACGGCTCCACCTTCATGATCTTCACCGTACGGGTGCGGGGTCGACCACGGCCGGATGCGCACGATTGAATGGGGTGGTAGGTCCACGCTGGAGGATGGTCCGTGAGCCCCTACTTCGTCCCCGCTCTCCCCAGGCCGTTCGTCGGCCGCGAGGAGTTGCTGAACGCCCTGATGAAGACCCGTGCCACCGAGTTCCGCCAGGGCCGGAACAGCCGGTTCATGCTGCACGGCGCGCCGGGCATCGGCTCCAGCAGCGTCGCGGCGCTGCACACCGACGCCGCGATCCTGGTGACCGCGGAGGAGCACCCGGGGCGGGTCACCGCGTTCGCCGGGGACGCGTCGACCTGCCGGGTGAGCGGGCCACAGGGCGCGATCACCCTGCGGTACGCCGCGTCGCCCTGCCCCGATCCGGTCGGCCTCGCGTCGGTCGTCCCGCTCGTGGCGGCGTACGGGAAGGAGCTTCCGAACCGGATCGTGGTCGATCTCGGCCACGGCCGGTACCCGGTCGAGGTGTCGCGCCGGGCCCGCTGAGTATGGTGAATCGGTGAGCACGAGATTCGCGCTGGTACGGCCGCCCGCGACCAGCCTCGCCGACGGGATCGTGACGTTCATCGAGCGGCAGCCGGTCGATGTCGGGCTGGCCCGCGAGCAGTGGGCGGCGTACGTCGCGGCGCTGGAGGCGAACGGCTGGCCGACGGTGGCCGTCGACGGTGACGACGCGCTGCCCGACTCGGTGTTCGTGGAGGACACCGTGGTGATCTTCGGCGAGCTGGCGGTGCTCACCAACCCGGCGCGGGCGGCCCGCGCCCCGGAGGTCGACGGCACCGCGCGGAAACTGCGGGAGCTCGGCTTCGACCCGGTCGCGATCACCGAGGGCACGCTGGACGGCGGTGACGTGCTCAAGGTCGGCACGACCGTGTACGTCGGGCTCACCGGCAACACCAGCGCGTCCGCGATCGGTCAGTTGCGCACGATCCTGGCGCCGCGCGGCTGGACCGTCGTCGCGGTGCCGCTCACCACGGCGCTGCACCTCAAGAGCGCGGTCACCGCCCTGCCCGACGGGACCGTCATCGGCTACGACCCGCTGGTCGACGACCCCGCGGTCTTCGGCTCCTACCTGGCGGTGCCCGAGGAGCCCGGCGCGCACGTGGTGGTCCTCGACCCGGCGACGGTGCTGATGAGCTCCGCGGCACCGGCCAGTGCGGCGCTCTTCGAGGCCCGCGGGTTGCGGGTGGTCCGCGTCGACATCAGCGAGTACGAGAAGCTCGAGGGCTGCGTGACCTGCCTGTCGGTGCGCGTACGCGGATAGCGTCCCACCACGACCGCGACGATCTCACCGGCCCGTGCCGCGGAATCCGGCTGGTCGCGCGGGGTGTTCCCGGAGCGGAACGGCGCTCAGGGATCGCGCACTCCTGCCGACCGGGAGGGTGTGGTGCTGGAGCAGCGGGGATGAGCGGCCGGAGCACGTTCAGCAGCCGGCTCGTGGGCGGTTTCGTGCTGACCGTCAGCCTGACCATCCTGATGGGGGCGATGTCCGTCGTCGCACTGGCCGCGGTCACCCGCAGCAAGGACGACGTGATCGCGGCGACCAACCGGCAACTGTTCGACAGCCAGCAGCTCAGCACCATCGCCGAGCAGCGGATCGGCGATCTGCGCGCCTATCTGCTCAATGGCGAGGACGAGTGGCTCGCCGCCTTCACCCAGGATCGGCGGCTCTTCCTGGCGAAGGCGGCGGACCTGCGCACGCTGTTCACCGATGCCCGCAAGCGCGCGCTGCTCGACGCGGTGCTCCGGTCGGAGGCCGCGTACGCGGCCGCGCTCGAACCGACCGTGCAGCGCCGCCGGTCGATCCATGACCTCAGGACCGTCACACAGCTCAGCAATCCGCTCGTCAAACCGGCCCGGATCACCCTTCAGTCGGACATCACCGCCCTGATCGCCCGGGTCCAGGCCGATGCCGAGGCCGCCCGGCGATCCTCGTCGCGGGATGCCGCCGCGGCGATCGCGGCGATCTGCACGATGACCGGGCTCACCATCGTCGCCGCCGTGATCATCGCCTGGCGGCTGCGGCGGCGGTTGCGGCGACAGGTGGGCTCCGCGATCGGGCACATCCAGAGCTCGTCGGCGGAGTTGGAGGCGTCCGCCGCCCAGCAGGCGACCGGGGGCCAGAACCAGACCACCGCGATGTTGGAGATCAACACGACGATCAGCGAGATGCTGATCACCTCACGGCAGATCGCCGACAACGCCCGGATGGTGGCCGCGGCCGCCGAGGAGACCGCGGACGCCGCCCGCAGCGGGGACACCACGATCGGGCTGACCCGGCAGTCGATCACCGACATCCGGGAACAGGCCGATCAGACCGTACGGCACATGGTCGCCCTCGGCGAGAAGTCCCAGCAGATCAGCGGGGTCACCGACCTGGTCGGCGAGCTGGCCGAGCAGACCAACATCCTGGCGATCAACGCGACCATCGAGGCCAGCGGCGCCGGCGAGTGGGGCCGCCGGTTCTCGGTGGTGGCCGAGGAGATCCGCAAACTGGCCGACCGGACCGCCGGGTCGGCCAAGGAGATCCGGGCGCTGATCGACGACGTTCAGGCCGCCGTACGCACGACGGTGCTGGCCACCGAGAGCGGCGCCAAGACCGTGGACGCCGGCGCCCAGCGGTTCGACGAGGTCACCGAGTCGTTCCGCCGGATCGCCGGGCTGGTGGCGACCACCAACGACGCGACCCGCGAGATCGAGCTGTCGACCCAGCAGCAGGCCGTCGCGGTGGAGCAGGTGAACGCCGCGGCCGCGGACACCGCCGCGGTCACCCGGGGAACCCAGAGCACCGCCGTGCAGACCCGGCAGACGGCGGCCCACCTCTCCTCGCTCTCGAACGAGCTCCAGCAGCTCGTCGGCGTGGGTTCGGCCGGCTGAGCGGTCCGCTCCTCGATCGTGCCGTCGACACTTGAATCGACACAGTACGATGCCTTGCCATGGGGGAGATTCGGGTCGAGGTCGTACCGAAGTCCGGGCGGCCGGGTGACCTGCGCGCCGGCGCCCTCACCGAGAGCCTGCTCGACCGGGTCGAGGAGCTCGGCGACTCCATCATGGAGGTGGCCCGGGGGCTGCGCCGGCGCATCGACGACGACACGGACCCGGAGCTGGGCACGTTACGGCTCAACGAGGTCTCGCTGACCTTCTCTATCGACCTGGAGGCGGAGGCCGGCGTGATCGTCTCCCGCGCCTCCGCCGGTGCCGGTTTCGAGGTCGCCCTCACCTGGTCGCGGGACTGACCCGTGCCGGCCGGCGAGAGTACGCCGGCGATCGGTGAGGTGCGCTCCCCCGACGGCGCCGCCTCGCTCGGCACCGCGTTCGCCGTCTCCGGGACGCACCTGCTGACCGCCGCGCACATGGTCGCCGGGGACGCGACGGTGCTGATCCGGTTCCCGGGCGCGTCCACGCCCCGCCCCGCCCGGGTGCTCGACACCGACGAGCGGCTCGACGTGGCGGTCCTGGTGGTCGAGTCGCTGCCCGAGGGGCTGATCCCGCTGGTCCCGGCCGAGCACCGCGACGGTCAGCGGTGGCGGTCCCGGGGCTGGAGCGAGGATCTGCACGCGGACGCGATCGACGGCGCCTGGATCGACGGGACGGTCTCCGGCGTCACCGTCGAGCACGGACGCCCGGCGCTGCAACTGCGCTGCGAGCAGTCGGCCGCCGGTACGGCGCTGAGCCTGCACGGGTTCAGCGGCGCCCCGGTGCTGCCCGCCGAGGGCCCGCCGCACCGCTTCCTCGGGCTGGTCCGCTGGAACCCGGAGAGCCCCCGGACCCCGCGCATCGCGATCGGCGGCATGGTCTACGCCTGCCCCGCCGCCACGGTCCGGTCCCGGTTCCCCGCGGCCCTGCCGAGCACGAACCCCTACCCGGGCCTGCGGGCGCTCCGCGCCGACCGGGGCGACCTCTTCGTCGGGCGGGACACCGAGGTACGCCGCCTCGCCGCGCTGGTCCAGCGGCCCGGCCGCCGGCTCACCGTGGTCACCGGCCTCAGCGGCAGCGGCAAGTCCTCCCTGGTCCGGGCCGGGCTGATCGACCGGCTGCGGGCGGACGGCCCGGCCGCGGCCTGGCACGTCGCGGTCACCGACGTCTACGACGAGACCTTCCCCCGGCTGCTCGGCGAGGCCGCGGAGCACGACGGCACCACCCTGCTCGTCCTGGACCAGTTCGAGCGCTTCACCCTCGGCGACCACGCCGTGGAGACCGTCACCGCGCTGGAGACCCTGATCGCCGGCGCCCCGCGGGTACGCACCGTCCTGGTCATCCGCACCGACTTCCTCGCCATCCTGGAGGCCCGCTTCCCCGGCCTGCACGCGCTCGCCCACGACGAGATCGTCTTCCCCGGCGTCTACCTGGACCCCGACGGCATCCGCGGCATGATCGAGGAGCCGGCCCGGGCCGCCGGCCTGCGCCTGGAGCCGGGCCTGACCGACGCCCTGCTGCACGATCTGACCGAGGCCGCCCGTGACCGCCGCCGCGGCGAACCGGCCGGTGTCATCGCCACCGCCCTGCCGATGCTCGCCATCGTCCTGCACCGCCTCGGCGAGGCCGCGGCGACCAGCCACGAGATCACCATCTCCGGGTACGCCGCGATCGACAGGTTCAGCGGCGCCCTGACCCGCTGGGCCGACGTGAGCTACGCCCGTGTCCCGCCCGAGCTGCGCCCGCGGACCGACCGGCTGCTGCTGCGCCTGGTCCGGGTGGGCCTGACCGACGCCGAACCGGACACCCGCGCCGCCGTCCCGCTGCGCGAGCTGGCCGGGGACGACGAGGACCACGCGGCCTACGCCGAACTGCGCTCCGCCCGCCTGGTCCTGGAGTCCGGACCGGACCGGGAGCCGTACGCCGCCCTGGTGCACGACTCGCTGATCCACGACTGGTCGCACCTCTCCCGGCTGGTCAACGGGGCCCGCCCCGCGCTGGTCTGGCGGACCACCCGCTTCGACGCCCTGGTGGAGCGCTGGCGCGCGGACGGCGAACCGCTGACCGACGGCGAGACCCTGGCGACGGCCCAGCGGTGGCTCGCCGCGCAGCCGCTGCTCTTCGACGCCGACGAGCGCCGGTTCATCGCGGAGAGCCGCCACCGGCGGACGCTGCGCCGCACGGTCCTGCCGGGCGCGGGCACGCTGGTCGCGGCCGCGCTCGCGGTGCTGCTGGTCCTGCTCTGGTCCAGTGGCGCGAAGGTCGACGAGAGCCGCCGCTCCAGCCTGGCCGAGCGGCTCTTCACCCGCGCGCAGGAGGAGCAGGCGACGTCACCGGAGACCGCCATCCGGCTGATGCTGCAGGCGTACCGGCAGTACCCCTCGGACGTGACCCGCCTCCGGCTGCTGGGTACGGCGATGCACGACACCGGCCGGACGCTGGTCCCCTCCCTCGAACTCGGCGCCACCTTCTACCACACGGTGCCCGCCGCCCAACTGGACGGCGTGCTCTACACCTCGCTGGACGACAACTGCACCTACCTCGCGCCACTGGTCCCGGGTGTCGCCGTCGACTTCGGCGCCCGCCCGGCCGAGCACCGGTACTGCCCGCCGGGCACCGCCGACCAGGGTGTGGTGCTCTCCCGGAGCCAGCAGTACGCCGCGACCGCGCGCGGCACCGGGGAGATCACCCTGTGGCGCGGCGCCGATCCGGTCTGGCGCCATCAGGTCCCGCGGACCGGCGACGAGGAGGTCTTCAGCGTCGGGGCGGTGGCGGAGGACGGCACCGTGGTCGCGGTCCGGGACGGCGAGGCCCTGATCGGCGTGCCCGGGGATCCGAGCCCGCAGCGGATCGGCGTCGGATACGAGGATCCGGAGGTGGCCGTCGGCGACGACGGCGCGACCGTGCTGGTCACCGAGATCGGCGAGGACGGGGGCGTCCTGCTGCGCCGGGACGCCGGTGGCACGTACCGCCGCACGACGGTTCCGGCGGCCCTCGGGGACACCCCGGTGCTCTCGCCGGACGGCGCCTGGCTCTACGGCGTCGCCGACCTGCGCCACGGTTGGCGGATGGAGCGCTATGCGACGGCGACCCTGCGCCGGGCGCCGCTGGACCCGCGCATCGCCATGCCGGAGTCGTTCTTGGCGCCGGACGTGTTCGCGCTCAGCCCGGACGGGACCATGATGGTGCTCTACGTCAGCGGCGGGGACTACGACCGCGTCGACCTGGACGACCCCGGCCACGTGCTCCCGGTGGTGGGGGGCTCGATGAGCGGCACGCCGGACCAGGTCTGGATCAACGACGCGGGCGACATCGCCGTCGAGGAGGACGACTACCTGGAGGTCATCGACGCCGAGCTGGCCACCCGGGTGGAACGACGGTACCGGTCACCCGACTTCGAGGTGGCCGACGAGGACCGGGAGCAGCCGGCACCCGTGCTGCACGACTCCGGTACGGCCCTCTTCCTGCTCGACGAGGACGCCTTCGTCGCCGGCCCGGAGACCGGGGTCCGGCCGCTCGACGTCACCACGGTGCTGATCGCGACCGGCCCGGCGCCCGGCGACACGTTCCGGATCGTCGGCCGCGACGGCGAGGTGCGCTCGGTCGACGCGGCCGGGCACAGCACACCGCTCACCCACCTGGCCGACGCCGGCACGACGGACGTCGCCGCCGTCGCCGCCGACACGGTCGCCTACCGCGCCGCCGACGACCGGACGGTGGTCCGGTCGCTGACCGGTGGCGACGCCGGGCAGACCCTCGACACCGGCGGCCCGGCGACCGGGTTGCAGCTCGCCGACGACGGCCGGACCCTGCTCGCCGGCACCGACACGGGGATCCGGGCCTGGCGGCTCACCGGCGCTCAGTGGCGGCCGCTGCCCTGGCAGACCGCCCGCGACGACCCGGCGGCCGAGTACCGGCTCTCCGGCGACGGTCGGCACGTGCTGAGCGACAGCGCCCGGATGTGGAACGTCGAGACCGGCGAGGAGCAGGCGTTCAGCGGATCCGGCGTCACGGGCGCGATGCTCTCCCGGGACGCGAGCCGCATCGCCGTCTACGCCACGCCGGAGAACGCCGTCCAGAGCATCCGGGTGCTCGACGGGAACGGCGGCTCGTGGCTGTCCTCGCTGGAGCGTGAGTGGGAGGAGGGCACCGAGGTGGCCCTCTCCCCGGACGGCCGGACCCTGCTGCTCGCGGACGCCGGTCACGTCACCCACTTCACCCTGGATCCCGGCGCCTGGGCCGCGGCGCTCTGCGCGACGCTCGGTGGCCACGGCGCGGTGCCCCGCGATCTCTACGACACGCTGTCGGGCGGCCTCGACGTCGATCAGGAGCGCGTGTGCGGCTGACGGCCGTACCCCAGAAAGGGGTTAATCCACCCTGCGCAGCAGGCGGGTGAGCATCTCGCCGAGCGCGGCCCGCTCCCCCGCGTCGAGGTCCTGAACCAGGTCCTCCTCGAAGACCGACGCGCGGCGCATGGTCTCCAGCCACCTCTCGCGGCCCTCGTCGGTGATCCGGATGATCACGCGAACCCGGTTGGACTCGTCGCGCTCGCGGGTGACCAGGTGCGCGGCGAGCATCCGGTCGATGCGGTGGGTCATCGCGGCCGGGGTCAGGCCGAACCGCTTGGCCAGCTCGGTCGGGCCGAGCGCGTAGGGCGCCCCGGAGAGCATCAGCGCCCGCAGCACCTCCCACTCCGGAGCGCTGATCCCGACCTCCGCGAACTGCCGCCCGTAGGCCGCGTTCATCCGCCGGTGCAGCCGGAACAGCCCGGAGACGATCTTCTCGACCTGCGGGTCGAGGTCCCGGAACTCGCGCTGGTAGCTCGCGACCTGCTCGTCGAGGGTCGGCTCGGTGTAGGTCTCGGCGGCGTCCCCCATGAGGTCATCCTCTCATGCCCGCTTTTGGGCTTGAATACTTTCCCTCCGTAGACTTTAGTGTTGAAGTCTTCAGAACTAAAGTCATGAGAGGTACCGATGACCGCCGTGATGCGCCGCATCCAGACCGGAAACGCCCTGGCCTGGTTCGGCCCCGGCCTCACCGCGCCGCTGCTCTACGTCTACGTCGCCCAGGTCCGCGCCCTCGGCTCGCTGACCGCGGGCCTGACGGTGACCGCGTTCGCCGCCGCCGCGCTGGTCGTGCTGCCGCTGGTCGGCACGACGATCGCCCGCCGCGGCCCGCGCCCGGTCCTGCTCGCCGGGCTGGTCGCCGCGGCCCTCGGCTCGGCCTGCCTCGGCGTCGCCACCACGGTCACCACCACGCTGATCGCGGGCGCGCTCGCCGGCGCCGGGCAGGCCGTCGTCCAGCCCTCGATCGCCACGATGATCGCCGACTGCTCGACACCGCAGACCCGTTCGCGCGCCTTCGCCCTGCAGTTCTTCTTCCTCAACCTCGGCGTCGGTCTCGGCGGCCTGGCCGCCGGCCACCTGGTCGACCTCGCCCGCCCGGCCACCTTCACCCGGGTCTTCGCGATCTGCGCGGCGGCGTACCTGGCCTCGGCCGCCGTGATGGCCACGGTGCGGACACCCGCCGCCGTCCGGCTCACTCCCGGCGGCGGCCGCGTCTCCTGGCGGGAACTGCTGCACAACCGGACCATGGTCCTCCTCTGCGTGCTGGGCTTCGTGGTGTTCTTCGCCTTCTACGGCCAGTTCGACGCGGGCCTGGCCGCTTTCGGTCTCCAGGTCGCGCACATCTCACCGTCCACCCTCGGCACCGCGCTGGCCGCGAACACCGCCATGATCGCGATCGCCCAGTTCGCGGTCCTGCGCCTCGCCGAGCAGCACCGCCGCACCACGGTCATCGCCGCGGTCGGCCTGCTCTGGGTGGTCGCCTGGTCCATCGCCGGTTACGCGGGCCTGGTCCCCGGCAGCGGCACCGCCACCGTCGCCTTCGTCGCGGCCTACGTCCTGTTCGGCCTCGGCGAGGCGATGCTCTCCCCCACCCTCGCCCCGCTGGTCCCGGACATCGCCCCCGAGGGCATGGCCGGCCCCTACAACGCCGCGTTCAGCCTGGTCAAGCAGGTCGCCCTGGCCATCGGACCGGTCGCCGGCGGCCCGATCGCGACCCTGCTGCCGGCGCCCTACATCGTCGCTTTCGCACTCGTGTCGCTCGGCATCACCGCATTGGCGCTGCGCACCGCCCGTCACCTTTCAACAGCACAGAACCACCCCGCTTTCTCGGGTACGCCGTAAGCTCAGTCCCGTCCGCGCGGTGCGATCGCGGCGAGGACCAGGTCGACCAGCCCGTCGGCGTAGACCTCGGTGAGCGGACCGTTGCGCAGCAGCCAGCGGTGGTAGACCGGGCCGAACAGCAGCTCCACCACCTGGTCCAGGGGTGCGTCGGCGCGGACCTGGCCCGCCGCGCGCCCGGACTCCAGGCGGGTGCGGACCGCGTCGAGCTGGGGGCGCAGCAGCCGGTCGCGGACCTGGTCGGCGAGGTCGTCGTCGGCCAGGGTCTCGATGGTCAGCGCCCGGGTGGTCGCGGAGAGCGCCGGGTCGGCGAACTCGGCCACCGTCGCCCGGAGCACCGCGCGCAGGTCGGCCCGCAGGTCTCCGGTGTCGGGCAGGGCGACCACGCCGGGCAGATCCTCGGTGAGCGCGTCCAGGATGACCGCGCCCTTGCCGCGCCACCAGCGGTAGATCGTCTGCTTGCCGACCCCGGCCCGGCCCGCGATCGCCTCGATCGTCAGGTCGGCATAACCGGTCTCGGTCAGCAGCTCCAGCGCGGCGGTGAGGATCGCGCGGCGGGAGCGCTCGTTGCGGCGGGCGGGTTGCGGCGTCACTCCCGGAACCCTACCGATCCATTATCGCGAGACGCAACGTCTCGTCTTGACGGTGAGCGGCCACCGTGTCAGCCTTGGCGAGACGCAACGTCTCGTCTCACTTGGAGGTAGGCATGGCCCACATCGCCATGGTCAGCATCCCGGCCCACGGGCACGTCAACCCGAGCCTGGAGATCATCCGCACCCTGGCCGCCCGCGGCCACCGGGTCACCTATGCCAACGCCGCCTCGTTCGCCGGGGTCGTCGAGGGCACCGGCGCCGAGCTGAGACCGTACGCATCGAAGCTCCCCACCACCGACGACGTCTGGACCGACGACCCGATCGAGCAGCTCACGCTCTTCCTCGACGACGCGATCGCGATGCTGCCCCAGCTGCGGGCGCTCTACACCGACGACCGTCCAGACCTCTTCCTGTACGACATCGCCGGCGCGCCCGCCCGGCTGCTCGGCGAACAGTGGGGCATCCCGGCGGTCCAGCTGTCGTCGACCTTCGTCGCCTGGGACGGCTACGAGCAGGAGACCGCCCCGATGGTCGCGGCGCTGCGGGCCGACCCGCGCGGCGCCGACTACTACGCCCGCTTCGAGAAGTGGCTCGCCGAGAACGGCTCCCCGGTCACCGACAGCATCGCCTTCCAGGGCCGCCCCACCCGCAGCCTGGCCCTGATCCCCCGAGCCCTGCAGCCGCACGCCGACCGGGTGGACCCGGCCGTCTACACCTTCGTCGGCCCGGCCCTCGGCGACCGCGCCCACCAGGGTTCCTGGACCCGGCCCGCCGGGGCCGACCGGGTGCTGCTCGTCTCGCTGGGCTCCGCGTTCACCCGGCAGGCGGAGTTCTACCGCCGCTGCCTGACCGCCTTCGCCGGCCTGCCCGGCTGGCACATCGTCCTGCAGATCGGCAAGCACGTCTCCCCCTGCGACCTCGGCCCGGTCCCCGCGAACGTCGAGGTCCACCCCTGGATCCCACAACTCGCCGTCCTGGAGCGCGCCGACGCGTTCGTGACACACGCCGGGATGGGCGGCAGCAGCGAGGGCCTCTACTGCGGCGTCCCGATGATCGCGGTCCCCCAGGCCGCCGACCAGTTCGCCAACGCCGCCCAGCTGTCCGCACTCGGCGTCGCCCGGGTCGTCGACCCCGCCACGGTCACCACCGCCGCCCTGCGCGACACCCTGCTCTCGCTCACCACCGACCCGGCGGTCGCTCAGCGGTGCGCCGCGCTGAGCGAGCAGACCCGCTCGACCGGCGGCGCCACCCACGCCGCCGACCTCCTCGAAGCGATGGTCACACCCGGGTGACCTCCGGATAGCAGCGGGCCGGGTCGTCGAGGACCGGCTGCGGACGGCCGTACAGCCAGCGGTCGAACATCGCCTCGTTCATCCTGCGGGAGAGCTCGATACCGCGCCGCGGGTCGAGGGTCGCGCCGGAGGAGAGGCCGAGCCACTCGACCAGCAGCCCCACGTCGACGAAGGACTGGTGATCGCCGCCGGTCAGCAGCATCCACCGCTTCCAGCCGGTCAGGTTCGCGTAGTCCGCCGCCAGATCCGGTGCCGTCGCCGGACCGTGCTCGGCCAGGCTGAACACCAGGAACGGCCGGTCGAGCCCGGTCTCCAACGGCACCAGCGGATCGCCGCCGGTGTCCGTGGTGCCGTCCAGGTCGATCCCGGCGTCGATCCGCGGATCGTGCACCATCGCCGCGAACGACGTGGCGCCACCGGCCGAATGCCCCGACACCCCGATCCGCGAGGCGTCGATCAGCGCGGCGCCCCGCCAGGCGGGATGCGGGCCGGTGAGCCGGTCCAGCACGAACGACACGTCCCGCGCCCGACCCTGGTACAGCCGCCCGTAGAACGCCCGCCCCAGCTCGTTGTCCAGTTCACACGTCGTGCACCCGACCACGTGCCCGCCCGGGAACGTGGTCGAGTACGACTCCCCGGTGTGATCGATCGCCGCGACCACGTACCCGTGACTCGCCAGATCCTCGCCGAGCGCGGTGAGCGTCATCCGCGGCATCAGATAGCCCGGCGAGAGCACCACCAGCGGCAGGCTGTGCCGCTTCCCGACCGGCGCCGCGCCCTCGATCGCGCTGCTGCGCACCCGGCTGAGGATCGCCGGATCGTCGACCTCGATGTGCCGTCCCGCGAGCAGCGCCGCCGAGTCCTGCGCCGTCATGTACTCCACCGGCGCCCCGTGCCGGTCATCGGTGGGATACCAGAGCCGCACCATCAGCTCCCGGTACGGCTGCCCCGGCACCCAGGTGTCCGCCCGGGTGGTGTCCTTCATCCACAGATCGGTGACACCGACGGCATGCTGCCCGGTCGGCGCCGGCAGCTCCAGATCATCGGCCGCGACGGCCTTCGCCCCGACCGCCGACAGCGCGAGCACGGCCAGAACGGCGACTCCTATTGATGTACGCATGTCCCCCAGCCTCGACGCCGCAGGGTTCCCGCCCGGTTAACGTGGTCAGTGCCCGGGTCCCCGCGCCGGCGGCCACGAACACGCCGCCGAGCAGGAGCCACCCCGGAAGCCCGAGGCCGATCGCCGTCGAGGTGACGACGACCGGCGCCACCGCCCGGCCGATCGCGATACCGGCCTGGCTGACGCCTTGGTAGCCGCCGGAGTTGACCGGATCTGCCCACTCGAAGGCCAGCTCCCAGCCGCCGGTCTCGGAGACGATCTCGCCGAGGCTGTGCGCCACGACCGCCGCCACCAGCAGCGCGACGGCGAACCCGGCACCGCGGGGATATCCCGCGACTGCGTAGCAGAGGCAGGCCGCCAGCAGGAGGACCGTACCGGAGAAAACCGCTCTTCCTGCCGATGGCACATCGGCGACCAAGCCGGTCGCCCGGACCTGAAGGACCGAGACCAGGGCGGTGTTGAGCAACAGCAGCAGCGCGACGGTCACGTCCGGCGCGGCGGTGTGGCCGGTCACCCACAGTGGCATCCCGACCGTGAGCAGCACGAACTGCATGCTGATCACGGCGTGCAGCGCGGTCGAGGCCAGGTACCGGCGATCCTCCAGCGGTGACCGGGCGCCCCCTGCCGACCGGTCACCGCCACCCCCGAGGAGAGCGGGCAGCGCCCGCAACGGCACCAGAGCGGCCAGCATGAGCACGGCGGCCGCCAGCACCGCCGTCAGATAGGCGGACCGGGTGCCCACGGCCAGGGCCACCGCCGCGAACCCGGAGCCGGCCGCGATGGACACGTTGTCCGCGACCCGCAGCCGGGCCCGTACGCCGACCCGGTCGGGACCGGTGAACGCGCGGGCCAGCAACGCGACGCGCGCGGTCCGCTGCATGCTCTCGGCGCCGACCGCCACGCAGGCGACCAGCACGAACATGCCCGCGCCGCGGGTCAGGCAGTACGCCACGAGCGCCCCGCCCTGCGCCGTCGCCGTGGCCATCAGCACGCGCCGCGGCCCGAACCGGTCACAGAGCCGCCCGGCCGCGAACGACGCCACCACTCCCCCGGCGCCGGCGACGGTGAGCCCCACCCCCACGGTCGGCGGGCTGATACCGGCCACCGTGGTGAAGAACAGCGCGCTGACGCTGAACATCACCCCCTTGGCCGTCGAGGTGGCCACGGTGGCCCAGGTCAGAACTCGTTGCACTGGCACCGGCACAGTTCACCCGCCCCGGCCGGCCGGCACGATTGATGTAGCGTTCTGCTTCATGCCCGTGCGCTACCGGCTCGTCGGCCCCGACCTGGCGAGCGTCCGTTTCGCGGTCTCGCCCCTCAACGAGCTGGTCCTGTCGCTGCGGAGCTGGCGCGACCCCGGCCGTTTCCCGCTCCAACTGCCGTGGATCCGCCGCATGCGTGACGCCCGCGACGATCTCGACACCGAGACGCTCCTGGCCCTCATCGACGAGCGCCGGTGGACCCCCGACTTCCTGACCCCGCAGCCCCGCTCCCCTCTGACCCGCATCGAGGACGAGCTCGCCATGATCGCGGCGACCCCGCCCGAGGTGGTGCACCGGGACCTGCGCCTGCTCTACGGCGACGGCGAACGCATCCCACCGCCGCTGCGTTCGCCCGGCGCGCTCCCCCGGGTGGTCGCCGCCCTGGCCGGTTACTGGGACCGGTGCTTCGCCGCCGGCTGGCCCCGGATGCGCGCCCTGCTGGAGGGCGACGTCATGCACCGCGGCCGCGAGATCGCCCAGCACGGCCTGGCCACGATGTTCGCCGGCCTCTCCGACCGGATCACCATGACCGGCGACACCGTCGAGGTACGCCTGCACTCCGACGTCCACTACACCCGCCCGACCCTGGACGGCCTCACCCTGGTCCCGACCATGTGGACCCCCGCGGTCGCGGCGCCCCTGCACGCCGGCGAGCCCCCGCTGATCATCTACCTGGCCCGGGGCTCCGGCACCCTGTGGGAGCCGGAGCCCCTGCCCGCCCCGGGCGCCCTGGCCGCGCTGCTCGGCGCCCACCGGGCCGGCCTGCTCGCCCGCCTGGACACCCCCACGTCCTCCACCGAACTCGCCACGCGCCTGGGCGTCACCACCACCGCCGTGAACCAGCACCTGCGCGCCCTGCGTGCCGCCGGCCTTCTGGTCAGCGCCCGCCACGGCCGCTCGGTCCTCTACCACCGCTCCGACCTGGGCAACCGCCTGCTGTCCGGCGTCAGCTGACCGCCGATGCGATCGGGTAGCCGGTCGCGGCCACCTCCGTACGGACCGCGGCGAGGCCGGACTCCGGGTTCAGCGCCCGGACCACGTCGTCGGTGAGCGGTCGCAGCGCCGCGACATGCGCCACCGCGTTCCGGTCGATGTCGGTCTCGTAGTAGTCGGTGGCGAAGTCGACGTACCCGTCGACGATGTCGTCGCACAGGATGCCGAGCCGGTCGGTGCCGTCCGGGCTGATGTCGTAGGGGCCGCGGGACGGCGGGAACGTGATGCCGGCGCCGGCGTGCCAGTGGTCGTCGGTGGTCCGCCGCCACAGCACCGCCGTCGCGATCAGGTCGTCGTCGTGGCAGAACGCCGGCTCGGTGACGTGTTCGGCGAACTCCGGCGGCAACCCGTCGAGCAGCCCCGGCCAGAGCTCCATGTCGTCACCGGCGGCATAGGGCGACATCGCGGACTCGTGATCGAACAGCCGGATGAACACGCCCGCCTCGCCGAAGACGATGGTGTACTCGTCGCCGCTGCCGTTGCTCATCAGCGCCGCTTCGTCGTCACCCCAGGCGGTGTAGCTGTAGTACTCGTACCCGGTGCCCTGGATCAACTCCAGGACGGCCAGGGCCCGGCACCGGTCGCGCAGCACCGGAACCGAGGGCAACCGGCCGGCGATGTCGTAGACGTTCACCGGCCGACCGTATCCCCACTCGATGCGACGCTCCGGCTGAGGGGGCGGAGTCCACTCGGCGACGACGGAATAAGGAGAAAGGGTCATCGCCTGGATTCCGGTGATGGCGGCCAGCGCGGTGGGGTCGTTTCCGGCGTATCCGGCGAGCGTGGTCGCCGCGTCGGTGACGTCGAAACCCGCACTGGTGACGCCGAAGGACGCGTTTACCACGTTGATGTCGGCGGAGGCGCGGAGGCCGCCGGTGGCGGACAGCTTGAGCCGCGCGTCCACCGACGCGGGGATCTCGGTGGCGCCACGGCCGTCCGCCACGAGCGCATTCTGCCAGGCGCCCGAGGATGCACAGCGATACATATGGATGGTTGGCACCGCCGATTCGGCCGCTTGCATCGAGGTCACTGGATGGGAAAGCATGGCGGGCAGTTCTGGTGAGTTCACTGACATGGGGGAAGAGAAGACATGAACAAGCGCAGACTCGCCGGCTTGCTCTCCGCGGCGGCGCTGGTCGCCGGGCTCGGGCTGGCCGGGTCGACGACCGGGGCGGCCGCCGAGGTGAAGTCGATCGTGCCGCTCGCCGCACTGCCCACCATCACGCCGGCCGGGAGCTGGACGCTGACGCTCGACTGGTACTGCGACGGGACGGTCGGCACCTCGCTGATCACTTTCGCCGCGGACGGGTCGTGGAGTTCGGTGAACGGCACGGCCGTCCGCTCCGGGCGCTGGATCGGCGGCGGCGGCACGATCACCTGGACGTATTCGGACGTCGCCGACCTGATCTACACGGCGCAGATCAACGGCGGGTTCATGACCGGCGTGCACGGCTACAACTACTCCGGCGGCGCGACCGGCTGCTTCGGCGGCGTGCTGACGGCCGCGGCGACCACCTCGGCCGCCACGTCCGCGAAGAAGGCCGCGACCGAGACGGCCGTTACCCCCGGATAAACGGCACGCCGCCGCGCTGAGTGCCGACGACCGCCAGCTCAGGGGCGCCGACGGTGCTCGGCGCGGTGGCGATCACCGCGATGGCCAGGGTGTTCGGCCCGTTCTGGCGCAGTGGCCCGGCGGGCAGCACGAAGTCGGTCTGCGGGCCGATCTCGGCGCCGTACTGCCCGAGCTGCCACCCGTTGAGGTAGACGACGGCCCGGTACCCGGTCGGCGGCGCACCCGGGAAGCGAAGAACGATCGAGGTGTCCTGCCCGGACGGCAGCTGGAGGCGGAACCCGGTGCGCAACCAGGTGACCCCGGCGGGCACGGTGGTCGCGGCGGGTGACCAGGATCGGTCATCGTGGCCGGGGAGCGTCCAGCCCTCCCGCTCGCCGAGGAGGCCGCCGTTGTTGAGCGGACCGCGCACCGGATCGATCGCCGCGGTGCCCTGGATCCGCCAGGTGATCGGGGTGGTCGCGCCGTCGATCCGGGCGCCGACCAGGCCCCGGGGCTGCCGGAACCGGTTGTCGTCGGCGGTCCAGTCGTCGTTGTGGCCCATGTTCTGCACCAGCACGGAGAGCACGGCCGGTTCCCCGGGCCGCAGCACGCCCGGCGGGACGGCGAACGTGCCGGGCCCCGGCGCCGGGTTGCGCGGCTCCTCGGAGTCGGCCTCCACCCCGCCGGCCGCCGCGCCGAGGTAGCGCCCGTTCAGCCAGACCAGATAGTTCCCACGTTTCCCGGTGATCGCGTTGAGTTCGACGGACGTCTCGGCGCCGGTGGCGGTGAAGTGACCCCGGTACCAGACGCTGCCGGTGTGGAAGCCGTACTCGTCGCTGAACAGCACCGGCTGGGTGAGCGGGACGAACGGGCTGAGACTGGTGGTCTTGTCCGCGACGGTCCAGCCGGAGTCGTCGACGTCGGGCGTCTCCGGGTGCTGCCGCCAGCCGGTCAGCGCGGGCAGGGTGACCGTTTCCGGTCCGGGCAGTCGGCCGAGCAGGGAGCCGCTCGGCGTGGGCCGGGCGGCCAGCGGCGAGCCGTTGACGGTCACCGTCCGCGCGGAGGTGAAGACCTCGATCGGCCCGGCGGCGGACGTGTCGGCGCGCAACGCCCCACCTGACGCCGACCGCAGCAGGGAGGTGCCGCGGACGAGCACCGAGTCCGCGCGCCAGAACGTCGCGGCGGTCGCCGGGGTGCCGAGCATCAGCAGCATAGGCCGCCGTCCCCCGCCGTCGACCAGCACCCGCGCCAGCCCGGTGTGCGTGTAGTCGAGCCGGAGCTCCCCGTCCTCGAACGCCGCGTCCACCCGCCCGTCGAGAACGGTCACCCGGGGCCGGGACGGATAGCCGAGGATGGTGCTCCCCGGCGTGCCGTCATCGCCGTAGAGCACCGCGACGTCGCGACCCCCGATCGCCTCCTGCGTCAGGATCTCCGACGTGGAGGCGACGAGGCGCTGCCCGCCGAGCGCGAAACCGCCGACCAGCACCCGGGCACCATGACCGGGAAGGGTCACCGGCAGCGCGTGTGTTCCCCAGTCGAGGGTGGTCGTCACCGCGGTCGTGCCGGGGTTGCGGACCAGCACGAACGTGGTCCCGTCATCGGGATTGGCCCGTGCGTAGGTCTCCAATCCGGCGGCGAGGGGCGCGGTCACCGGGTCGGTCCTGGTGAGCGAGCCCGCCACCGTACGCAAGAAATAGCCCTGTCTCTTGAATTCGTCGTATTTGGCGGTCAACTGGCGGGCTTCGGTGATCGCGGCGCCGTAGTCGTAGGAGGTGTATACGTCGTTGGGTTGCGCGAGCCAGCCCCAGTTCGTCCCGCCGAATCCCATGTAGTAATTGAAGGCGGTCGCGCCGCTGAGGATCAGATTGCTCTTCGCGAAGTACCGGGTGTAATCCACTCCGGTCAGCTCGCGGCAGGCGTCGTATCCGGTGTCGTTCAGGTCGATCGCGCCCGCCTGATATTCGGCCGCGAAGGCCGGGGCGTCGTCGCGGACCCGCTCGGTGATCCCCGCGCCCCACGGCCCCCACACCGTCCCCGCGTTCGCACAGTCGAACGACTGCGGATAGTCGTCCACCCCGGGGATCTGCACCGCACCCAGCCCCGATGCCCAGGTCGAGCTCCACGACGCCGCGTCACAACAGAGGTTCGTGGTGATCGGCACGTCGATGCCCTGCGCCCGCGCGACGTCCTGCAGGTCCTGCATGTAGGCGGCGTCCGTGTTCACCGCATATTCGTTCTCCACGTTGTAGAGCAGCACCGATCCACCGCGGGTGACCTGATGCCGCGCGATTATCGGATTCAGGTGCCCCAGCCAGTCGCGGTAGGCGGCGGTGTATCCGGGCGCGCTGCTGCGCGCCCTTCCGGGCACGAGTTTGAGCCAGGCAGGAAAGCCGCCTCCGCTCGTCTCCGCATTGATGTACGGTCCGGGCCGCGCGATCACATACAGCCCGACCTGTTCCGCGGTACGCAACAGCCGATCCACGTCGCGCACCCCGGTGAAGTCGTAGACGCCCTCGGCCGGGGAATGGAACGCCCAGTCGAAGTAGACCGATACGGCGTTGAACCCGGCCGCCTTCTCCTTCTCCAGGACGTCGCGCCACAGATCGGGGCTGGGCAGCCGGAAGTAGTGGAACTCCGCCGCCTGCACCAGCACCCGATGTCCGTCAACGGTCAGCGAGTACCTGTCGTAACCGACCCGGTGGACGGTCGCCGCGGCCGCCGGCACCGCCCCTCCGGAGATCACCAGCGCCAGCGCGAGCAGGATGCGGCGAAGCGTCATACCGGACCTCCGGGGCGTCAAGACATCGACAGACCTCCATTTAAACGTATGCGAGAGAACTGATACAGGTTCCCTCGGCTCAACCACCCACCGGCTGCGGCGAAGATGTAATGTGACGAGAACCTGTTCTAGTTCTGGTGGAAGAGGCCTGATGGGGAGCGGCCATGCTGGAGTACAAGGAGCTCTACATCGGCGGCCGGTGGACCGCGCCCGCCACCGACCGGCGGATCCGGGTGGTGTCGCCGCACTCCGAGCAGCCGGTGGGCAGCACGCCCGAGGCGACCGCGGCGGACGTCGACCGGGCGGTCGCGGCGGCCCGGCGGGCCTTCGACGACGGGCCCTGGCCGCGCACCGACCCGGCCGAGCGGATCGCCGCGGTACGCCGTTTCGCCGACGCCTACCTGGACCGGCAGGAGGAGCTGGCCGGGCTGATCAGCACCGAGATGGGCGCGCCGCTCTGGTTCTCGCACGTCGGGCAGGTCGGCGCGACCGCGATGGCGACCGAGGCGTTCCTCCTGGCGGCCGCCACCCACCCGTGGGAGGAGCGGCGCGTCGGCACGTTCGGCAGCCCGGTCCTGGTGCGGCGGGAGCCGGCCGGCGTGGTCGGCGTGATCACCCCGTGGAACGTGCCGCACTTCGTGACGCTCGCCAAGCTGGTCCCGGCGCTGCTGGCCGGCTGCACCGTGGTGCTGAAACCGGCACCCGAGACGCCCGCCTCGGGCCTGGTCCTGGCCGAGATCCTGGACCGGGCCGGGCTGCCCGACGGCGTGGTCAGCGTGCTGCCGGGCGGCCGCGAGGTCGGCGAGCACCTGGTCACCCACCCCGGCGTCGACAAGATCGCCTTCACCGGGTCGACCGCGGCGGGCCGCCGGATCGCCGCGCTCTGCGGCGCCGACCTGCGCCGGGTGACCCTCGAACTGGGCGGCAAGTCCGCCGCGATCGTGCTCGACGACGCCGACCCGGCCGAGGTCGCGCAGGGCCTGCAGATGGCGTCGCTGATGAACAGCGGTCAGGCCTGCATCGCGCAGAGCCGCGTCCTGGCCCCGCGCTCCCGGTACGCCGCGGTGGTCGACGCGCTCGCCGCGATGGTCGACGGCCTCAGCGTCGGCGACCCCCTCGACATGGCCAACTACATCGGCCCGATGGTCGCCCGCCGCCAGCAGGAACGGGTCGGCTCGTACATCGAGCTCGGCGTGCGGGAGGGCGCCCGCCTGGTGACCGGCGGCCCCGGCATGCCCGACGGGCTCACCACCGGCTGGTACGTCCGGCCGACCGTCTTCGCCGACGTCGGCAACGACATGCGGATCGCCCGCGAGGAGATCTTCGGCCCGGTGCTCTGCGTGATCCCCTACGACACCGAGGACGAGGCCGTCCGGATCGCGAACGACTCCGAGTACGGCCTGGCCGGCACGGTCTGGAGCGCCGAGGAGGACCACGGCGTCGACGTGGCCCGCCGGATCCGCACCGGCACCCTCGGCATCAACCAGTATCTGATCGACTTCAACTCCCCGTTCGGCGGGTTCAAGGCCAGCGGCATCGGCCGCGAGTTCGGCCCCGAGGGCCTCGACGGCTACGTCGAGCTCAAGTCCATCGCCCTCCCGCTCGGCTGACCGATGAGCCTGACCGCCCCCTACACGATCGAATTCCCTTTCCGGCGTACGGTCGGACCCACGATCGGCACGTTCCTGGCCGGTCTGCGCGAGGCTCGCCTGTTCGGGGTACGGACCGCGCGGGGCGTGCTCTGCCCGCCGCTGGAGTTCGACCCGGCCGACGGCGCGGCCACCGGCGACCTGGTCGAGCTGGACCCGGTCGGCACGGTCGCCGCCTGGACCTGGGTGCCCGCCCGGCCCGGCGACCCACTGCCGCACGACTTCGCCTGGGCGCTGATCAGAATCGACGGCACGGTGAACTCCTTCTTCCACTGCGTCGACGTCGGCGGCAACCCCGACCGGATGTCCACCGGCCTGCGGGTCCGTGCCCGCTGGCGGCCCGAACGCCACGGCGACCTGCGCGACCTCCGGTGCTTCGAGGAGGCCGCGTGACCCTGCCCGAGCCGGTGGAGACGATGGCGAGCCCGCTGCGGATGGAGTACACCTTCGTGGCCGGAACCGGACGCTCGGTCTTCCTGCGTGGGCTGGCCCGCCGGCAGCTGCTGGCCCGGCGCTGCCCCGGCTGCCGGATGGTCTACGCGCCGGCGCCCGCGTTCTGCTCCGGCTGCCTGCTCCCGACCGGTCCGCCGTTCGCGCTCTCCGGCCGGGGCGAGGTCGCCACCTTCTGCGTGGTCAACTTCCCCTTCCCCGGCCAGGTCCATCAACCGCCGTACGTGGTCGCGCACATCCGCCTCGACGGCGCCGACACCCGGCTGCAGCACCTGGTCCGCGAGATCGCGCCCGAGCTGGTCAGAATCGGTCTGCCGGTGGAGCCGGTCTGGGTCGACGACGCCGAGCTGGACACCTCGACCACCAGCATCCGGTGGTTCCGGCCGATACGTGAACCGATCGGTCCGGCCGATGCGTGAGGTCGCGGTCGTCTCCTTCGCCCAGTCGCCGTGCGTACCGGCCGACCGCGAGCACGACATGGCCGAGATCCTGCTGCCGGTGCTGCGCCGGGCCCTGGACAGCTGCGGGCTGACCCGCGACGAGATCGGCTTCGTAGCCTCCGGCAGCCACGACTTCTACGAGGGCCGCACCTTCTCCTCCATCGAGTCGCTCGACGCGGTGGGCGCCTGGCCACCGATCCGTCAGTCACACGTGGAGATGGACGCCGCGTGGGCGTTCGCCGAGGCCTGGACCTGGCTCCAGACAAGCAAGATCAAGACCTCTGTGGTGTACGCCGTGGGCCGCTCGTCACTGGTGTCCGACCTGGATCAGGTGCTGCCCGCCCAGCTCGACCCGTACCTGCTCGCGCCGTTGCGCCCGCACCGCCACGCCCTCGCCGGGTTGCAGGCCGCCGCGATGGTGGACGCCGGGCTGACCAGCGAGCGGCAGATGGCCGAGGTGGTCTCCCGGTGCCTCGCGACGGCGGCGGCCAACCCGAACGCCCTGCGCGGCGGCGTACGTACCGGAAAGGAAAACGACGCACCGTTTGTGGCCTCCCCTCTGCGTGCCCACGACGTGGCGCCGCCGGGAGACGCCGCCGCGGTGATCGTTCTCGCCGCGGGCGACGCGGCGCGGCGGCCGACCGGACGCCCGGCCTGGGTGCGCGGCCTCGACCACCGGATGGAGACCCATTACCCGGGCGCGCGGGACCTGACCCGATCGATCTCGGTCGGCCTGGCCGCCGCCCGCGCTGCCGAGCAGGCCGGATTCGGCGCTGCCGACGTGGACGTGGCCGAACTGCACACCGAGTACAGCCATCAGGAGCCGCTGCTGGTGGCCGCGCTCGGCCTGGAAAAAACGGTGATCAACCCGTCCGGCGGCCCCCTCGCGGGCCACCCGGCCACCGCGACCGGGCTGATCAGAATCGGTGAGGCCGCCCGGCAGATCATGGACGGCACGGCGGAACGGGCCCTCGCCCACGCCACGAACGGCCCGGCCCTGCAGCACAACCTGATCTGCCTGATGGCCGGTGAGCCCCGATGAGCGAACCCCTCGCCGTGATCGGTATCGGGCAGAGCGTGCAGGCCAAACGCCGCGAGGTGACCATCGGCGCGCTGGTCCGCGAGGCCGTCGACGCCGCGCTCGCCGACGCGGAGCTGGGCTTCGCCGACATCGACGCGGTGGTGCTGAGCAAGACCCCCGACCTCTTCGACGGGGTGATGAATCCCGAGCTGTACCTCGCCGACGCGATGGGCGCGGTCGGCCTGCCGGTCACCCGGGTCTTCACCGGCGGCAGCGTCGGCGGGCACGCGGCGATCTTCGGCGCCCACCTGGTCGCGGCCGGACTGGCCCGGCGGGTGCTGGTGGTCGCCTACTCGAAGGAGTCCGAGGGGAACTTCACCTGGGCGCTGTCGCGCGGGCTGCCGTTCAGCTCGCACCTGGGCGCCGGCGCCGGTGGGCACTTCGCGCCGGTGATCCGGGAGTACATCCGGCGGGCGCGGGCCCCGGAGCACATCGGCTGGAAGGTGGCGGTCAACCACCGGCGCAACGCGGCCCGCAACCCGTACGCGCACCTGCGCGACGCGGACCTGACCGTCGAGCAGGTCCGCGACTCGCGGATGCTCTGGGATCCGATCCGCTACCTGGAGTCCTGCCCCTCCTCGGACGGCTCCTGCGCGATCGTGGTCAGCGGCGCCGCGGCGGCCCGGCGCGCACCACGGCCGCCGGCCTGGATCCACGGGATGGCCTTCCGGACCGAGACCGGGCACGCGGCCGGGCGCGACGAGGTGAACCCGCTCGCCGGACGGGAGTGCGCCGCCGACGCGTACCGGCAGGCCGGGATCACCGATCCGGCGCGCGAGATCGACGTGGCCGAGCTCTACGTCCCGTACAGCTGGTACGAGCCGATGTGGCTGGAGAACACCGGGCTGGCCGCCGAGCACGACGGCTGGCGGCTGGTCGACGCGGACCGTACCGCGTTCGGCGGTGACCTGCCGGTCAACCCGTCCGGCGGGGTCCTCGCCGGGAACCCGACCGGGGCCACCGGGCTGCTCCGGTTCGCCGAGGCGGCGCTGCAGGTCCGCGGCCTGGCCGGGGAGCATCAGGTGCCGGGCGCCCGCCGCGCGGCCGGGCACGCGATGGGCGGGGCGTCGCAGTTCCACGCGTTCTGGGTGGTGGGCAGCGAGGTGCCGGGGTGAGCGCGTACGTGGCCGGGGTCGGGATGACCCCGTTCACCCGCGGCGGCGCCGGCTATCCGGCGATGGTGGCCGCGGCCGTCCGGGACGCGCTCGACGACGCCGGGATCGGCTACGACGCCGTGCAGCGGGCCGCGGTCGGCTACGTGCTGCAGCCGTCGGCGGCCGGGCAGCGGGCCCTCTACGACGTCGGGCTCACCGGGATCCCGGTCGTCAACGTCACCAACAACTGCGCCTCCGGGTCGACCGCGCTGATGGTGGCCCGCGACTGGGTGCTCGGCGGGGTGGCCGACGTGGTGCTCGCCGTCGGCTTCGAGCAGATGACCCGGGAGGACCTCGCCGGGCGGCCGTCCGGGGTGTCCACCATCGACGCGCACCTGGCCGCGCTGCCCGCTTCTCCCTCCCTTCCTCTGACCGTGTGGTTCTTCGCGCAGGCGGCCGAGGAGCACATGCGCCGGTACGGCACCACCCCCGCCGACCTGGCCCGGGTCGCGGTGAAGAACCACGGGCACGCCGTACACAACCCGCGCGCCCGGTACCGGCGGGGGTTCCGCCTCGACGAGGTCCTCGCCGACACGGTCGTGGCCGGGCCGCTCACCCGTACCCAATGCTCACCGATCTGCGACGGCGCGGCCGCGGCCGTCGTGGTCAGTGACCGGCGCGCCCGGGCCGTGGAGATCGCCGCCCAGCGGATGGTGACCGATACCGCCGACGCGTTCGACGGCGGCTCGGCGATCGCCGTGGTCGGCGCGCCGATGACCCGCCGGGCCACGGCCGGGGTGCTGGCCGACGCCGGGGTGGGGATCGGCGACGTCGACGTGATCGAGCTGCACGACTGCTTCTCCATCAACGAGCTGCTCAGCTACGAGGCGATGGGGCTCTGCGCCGAGGGTTCCGGCGCCGAACTGGTGCGCAGCGGGGCGACCACCTACGGCGGGCGGTGGGTGGTGAACCCGTCCGGCGGGCTGATCGCGAAAGGACATCCGCTCGGCGCGACCGGTCTGGCCCAGTGCGCCGAGCTGGTCTGGCAGCTGCGCGGCGAGGCCGGCGAGCGTCAGGTGCCCGGCGCACGGCTCGGCCTCGCGCACAACCTGGGGCTCGGCGGCGCCTGCGTCGTCACCCTCTTCCGGAAAGGACCCTGATGAACGACCAGCCGAACCATCTGGGCCACCTCGTCGCCGCGGCGCTGCGGCGGCACCGCGACACGCCGGTGCTGGAGCTCGGCGGCACCAGCCTGACCGGCGGGGAGACCGCCGCGGCGGTCAGCCGGTACGCGCAGGCCCTCCAGGAGCTGGGTGCGGGCACCGACGCCGGTGCGGCACTGCTCGCCGGGAACCGCCCCGAGGTGCTGCTGATCATCGCGGCGAGTCAGATGCTCGGCTCCCGGCGCACCGCGCTGCACCCGCTCGGCTCGCTCGACGACCACGCGTACGCGATCGGCGACGCCGGCATCACCACGCTCGTCGTCGACCCGCAGCCCGCCTTCGCCGACCGCGCCCGGGAGCTGCTCACCAAGGTCCCCGGGCTCCGCCGGGTGCTCACCATCGGCCCGGTCCCGGCGTCCCTGGCGGGAACGGGCGCGGTCGACCTGATCGCCGCCGCTGATCAGTATCAGCCGAAACCGCTGCGGCCGGCCACGCTGGACCCCGAGCACGTCGTGGCGATCACCTACACCGGCGGGACCACCGGCGAGCCCAAGGGCGTGCTCGGCACCGCCCGGTCCATGCTGACGATGGCCCAGATCATGCTCGCCGAGTGGGAGTGGCCGGACGCGCCCCGGTTCCTGGTCTGCACGCCGCTGTCGCACGCCGGCGCCGCGTTCTTCGTACCGACGCTGCTCAAGGGCGGGTCGCTGGTGGTGCTGCCGCGCTTCGACCCGGCCGTCGTGCTGCGCGTCGTCGAGCAGGAACGGATCACCGCGACCATGCTGGTGCCGACCATGCTGTACGCGCTGCTCGACCACCCCGACTCGCGCACCCGCGACCTGTCCAGCCTGCAGACCGTCTACTACGGCGCGGCCGCGATCAACCCGGTCCGGCTACGCGAGGCGATCGACCGGTTCGGCCCGGTCTTCGCGCAGTTCTACGGGCAGACCGAGGCGCCGATGGCGATCAGCTACCTGCCGCGCGGCGACCACGACGAGGCCCGCCTGACCTCGTGCGGGCGGCCGTCGGCGTTCCTGCGCACCGCGTTGCTCGACGAGCACGGCGCCCCGGTGCCGCCCGGCGAGCCCGGGGAGATCTGTGTGGCCGGGCCGCTGCTCGCCGCCGGTTACCGGAACAAGCCGGAGGCGACCGCGGCGGCGTTCGGCGAGGGTTGGCTGCGCACCGGGGATGTCGCGCGCGAGGACCCGGACGGCTACTGGCACATCGTCGACCGGGTCAAGGACATGATCGTCACGGGTGGCTTCAACGTGTTCCCGCGCGAGGTCGAGGACGTGATCGCGGCCCATCCGGCGGTGGCCCAGGTCGGGGTGATCGGCGTACCGGACCCGACCTGGGGCGAGGCGGTCACCGCGGTCGTGGTGCCCCGCCCCGGCGCGTCCACCGACGGCCTGGCCGACGAGCTCCGCTCACTCGTCCGTGATCGGAAGGGCCCGGTGCACGTACCCAAGAAGATCGTCCTGACCGACCATCTGCCGCTGACCGCGCTCGGCAAGCCGGACAAGAAGGCCCTGCGTGCCCATCTAGGCTGAGCGCATGCCCACATTGAAAGAGATCAGTTCTTCTCGGTACGCCTCCCTGACCACGTTCCGCAAGGACGGCACGCCCGTCGCGTCCCCGCTCTGGGTGCTCCCCGACGGCGCGGGCGTCGCGTTCTGGACCATCACGGACTCGTGGAAGGTCAAGCGGGCCCGCAACAATCCCCGGGTCATCGTGACCGCCTGCGACATCCGCGGCCGCCTCACCGGCGCCCCGGTCGAGGGCACCGCCCGCATCGGCGACGACACCGACCGCGCCCGCATCGCCAGGGCCCTCGGCCGCAAGTACTGGATCACCGGCCGCATCGGCCTGATCCGCAACGCCCTGAGCCGCCGACCGGGCCGCATCACGGTCATCCTGGTCGACCCGGCCTGACACCACCACCGTGGAGGAAGCAGCCTTCTGGCGGATGGTCGAGGATTCCCGCGCGGAGATCGGCGCCGACACCGAACGTGTAGCTCAGGCTCTGCTTCGACGTCTTCGTACCTTACGGCCGAATGACATCGAACGGTTCACGGAGCCACGCCCACCGACTCGCCCTGGCCATCGCGCTGTTCGGCCCACCGTTCACCCGTTCTCGCCCGCCGTGATCGAGCCGGAGTTCGCACCGAATCCGGCAGATGATCAAGAGCTTTCTCCCGTACGCCGCCAGCGGCCCGCCCGGAGCACGTCCGGGCGGACCGCGTCGGTCAGAGTCGCGGGTAGAGGGGGTGTGCGGCGGCCAGGGCCGCGACCCGGTCGCGCAGCGTGCCCGCCGCCGCCTCGTCGAAGCCGGGCCGCAGCGCCGCCGCGATCACGTCGGCGACCTCGGTGAACGCCGCCGGGCCGAAGCCGCGCGTGGCCAGCGCCGGGGTGCCGATCCGCAGGCCGGAGGTGACCATCGGCGGGCGCGGGTCGAACGGCACGGCGTTGCGGTTCACCGTGATCCCGATGTGGTGCAGCCGGTCCTCGGCCTGCCTGCCGTCCAGCTCGGAGCGGCGCAGGTCGGCCAGGACGAGGTGGACGTCGGTGCCGCCGGTCAGCACGTCGATCCCGGCCGCCGTCGCGTCGGGGGCGGTGAGCCGCTCGGCGAGGATCCGCGCCCCGGCCAGGGTGCGGCGCTGCCGGTCGGCGAAGTCCGCGGTGGCCGCGATCCGGAAGGCCACCGCCTTCGCCGCGATCACGTGTTCCAGCGGACCGCCCTGCTGACCGGGGAAGACCGCACTGTCGATCTTCTTGGCCAGGTCGGTGCGCCGGGACAGGACGACCCCGCCGCGCGGGCCGCCGAGGGTCTTGTGGGTGGTGGTGGTGACCACGTCGGCGTACGGCACCGGGTTGGGGTGCAGACCGGCCGCGACCAGCCCGGCGAAGTGCGCCATGTCGACCAGCAGGAGCGCGCCGACCTCGTCGGCGATCTCCCGGAAGGCCGGAAAATCGAGCTTCCGAGGGTACGCCGACCAGCCCGCGATGATCATTTTCGGCCGGTGCTCGTGAGCCATGCTCCGGACCTCCGCCATGTCGACGCGGCCGGTCTCCGGCGACACCCGGTAGGCCACCGGCCGGTACAGCTTCCCCGAGAAGTTGACCCGCATGCCGTGGGTGAGGTGCCCGCCGTGGGCCAGGTCCAGGCCGAGGATGGTGTCGCCGGGGCTGAGCAGGGCGGCCATCGCGGCCGCGTTCGCGCTCGCCCCCGAGTGCGGCTGCACGTTCGCGTACGCCGCGCCGAAGAGCGCCGAGACCCGCTCGATCGCCAGCCGCTCGACGACGTCCACGTGCTCGCAACCGCCGTAGTAGCGGCGGCCCGGATAGCCTTCGGCGTACTTGTTGGTCAGCACGGAGCCCTGTGCCTCCAGGACGGCCGCCGGGGCGAAGTTCTCGCTGGCGATCATCTCCAGGGTGTCGCGCTGCCGGCCCAGCTCGGCGGCGATCGCGGCGTGGATCTCGGGGTCGTCGACGGCGAGCGCGCCACCGGCCGGGCGCTCGTGGTCATGGGGGAAACGGGTGCTCAACGCGGAAGGCTCCTCGGTCGTGGTCGGGGCCTCCCTCGCTCTGTCATGGGGCCTGAGAGGTTCACCGCCGCGGCGGCTTGCACCTTGGGCGCGGCACGCCCGGGGCATCCTGGGCGTACCGACTTTCCAGAGTCGCCAGACCGTTGCGGTACGGGTGCCTGAGAGATTCTGAGGGAGAAGTTGCTCCTTCGGCGCCTCGCTCGGGTGGCGAGGGCTCTCCCGCTACGGGGTTGCGGCGAATGTCTTGAGTTGTGGTCAGGAAAGCTAGCCGGACCGGGCCCGCCGGTCAAGATCGTCAGCGCAGCCGGGGGGTGTGCCCGGCCAGGGCCAGCTCGACCAGCTGCTGCACCGTGGACCGCAGCACGGGAGCGCGGCGGTACCCGGAGCGGTAGGTCAGCAGGCCGTTCCACAGATCCAGGAGAAGGTCGACGTCGATGTCGGCGGGCAGGTCACCGCGGGCGATGCCGCGTTGCACCACGGTACGGGCCAGCGCCCGGCGCGGCTCGATGATCCGGGCCAGGATGGTGCGCTCGGTCTCGGGGTCGTCGTCGATGGACCCGAGCAGCAGCCGCAGTTGCCCGCCGTCGGCCCCGGCGGTGTAGCCGGCGATGGTGTCGATCAGCTCCAGCAGTTCGGCCCGGGTGTCGCCCTGGTCCGGCACGGTGTGCACGGTGCTGCGCCGGGCGAGGAGATCGGCGATCAGGACGATCCGGTTCGGCCACCAGCGGTAGACGGACTTCTTGGCCATCCCCGCCCGGGCCGCGATCTCCTCCATCGTCGTGGCGGCGTACCCCGAGGCGTCGAGGATCTCACCGGCCGCGGTGAGGATGCGCTCACGTGCCTCCTCGGGCGAGAGGCGCGGACGGCGGACGCCGGTCTGTTCGGTCACCACCCCATCCTTTCAGGTGTGGCGCCGACCACCGGTCCCGGCCGAACCTCAAGGAAACTATCCGTTTCCTTCAGCGCTGAAGAGTCTTTTCAAATCGTCTTCCTGACGCTAGCCTCGGAAACGCCTCGTTTCCTTAGGAGTTCTGGATGACCCTCGCCTGGACCGTTGCCGACCGGTGGCGCGACCGTCTGGTGGCGCTGAGCCACAGCCTGCACGCCGAACCGGAGACCGCGTTCGAGGAGTTCGCGTCCTCGGCCAAGCTCGCCGCCCTGATGCGCGACGCCGGCTTCGCCGTCGAGCACGGGGTCGGCGACCTGCCGACCGCGCTGACCGCCACCTACGGCGCCGGCGACCTGACCGTCGGCGTCTGCGCCGAGTACGACGCGCTGCCCGAGATCGGCCACGCCTGCGGCCACAACGTCATCTGCGCGGCCGGCGCCGGTGCCGCGATCGCCCTCGCCGCGGTCGCCGACGAGCTGGGCATCCGGGTCAAGCTGATCGGCACCCCCGCCGAGGAGACCGGCGCCGGCAAGGTGCTGATGCTCGACCACGGCGCCTTCGACGACGTCACCGTCGCGATGATGGTGCACCCCGCCCCCGGCGTCGACGTCGTCGACGTCAAGGTCAGCTCGCAGACGTCCAGCCGCTTCGAGGCGACCTTCCACGGCCGGGCCGCGCACGCCGCGGCCGCGCCCCACACCGGCGTCAACGCCGCCGACGCGGCGGTCGTCGCCCAGGTCGCGATCGGCCAGCTGCGCCAGCAGATCCCCGGCGAGTTCCGGATCGCCGGCATCGTCACCGAGGGCGGCCGGCGGTCCAACATCATCCCCGAGCGCGCCCGCCTGGAGTACGAGTTCCGCACCCTCACCGCCGAGCAGATGCCCGACCTCAAACGGCGGGTCCACAACTGCTTCCACGGCGCCGCCCTGGCCACCGGCACCACCCTCGAACTCCGCCAGTCCCACCCCGACTACCTCGACCTACGCCAGGACGCCTTCCTCACCGAGGCGTACGGCCGGGCGCTGACCGCGCTGGGCCGGACCGTCCACGCCATGCCGCCCGGCATCGTCGGCGGCTCCACCGACATGGGCAACATCAGTCAGGTCATCCCCAGCATCCACCCCGGCCTGGGCATCGCCGGCGCCACCACGATGCCGCACACCCGCGAGTTCGCCGCCGTCACCGACTCCCCCGCCGCCGACGACGCGATCCTGTTCGGCGCCAAGGCGATGGCCGCCGCCGCGATCGCCCTCGCCACCGACCCCGTCCAGCGGGCCGCGTACCTGGACCGGCAGGCCCGGCGCGGCACGCTGTCGGAGCGCTCGTGACCGTCTCGGTCCTCGACCTGTTCTCGATCGGCATCGGCCCGTCCAGCTCGCACACGGTCGGGCCGATGCGCGCCGCCCGCAGGTTCATGCGGGAGCTGACCGAGCCGCCGACGGCGATCCGGGTCGACCTGTTCGGGTCGCTGGGCGCCACCGGTCACGGGCACGGCACACCCCGGGCGGTGCTGCTCGGCCTGGCCGGCGAGGACCCGGAGACGGTCGACACCGGCCTCGAGGTCTCCACCGGCGACTTCGGGTTCCCGGTGGAGATCATGCTGCACCGGCGGCGGTCGCTGCCCGGCCACTCCAACGCGATGACCATCACCGCGGCGGGCACCGAGACCCTGCGGCGGACCTATTTCTCCGTCGGTGGCGGCTTCATCGTGGAGGAGGGGGCCGTGGATGCCCGGGTTACCACGTACCCGATAGAAAGCGGTCAGGAACTGCTGGCAGCCACCCGGACCACCGGCCTGTCGATCTCGGCCCTGATGCTCGCCCACGAGGCGGCGTCGCGGCCGGAGGCCGAGGTCCGCACCGGCCTGCTGCGGATCTGGCAGGTCATGCGCGAATGCGTCGACGCCGGCCTGACCACCGAGGGCCTGCTCCCCGGCGGCCTCAACGTCCGCCGCCGCGCCACCGTCACCGCCCGCCAGCTCCGCGCCGCCGGCGACCCCGCCGCGCACGCGATGGAATGGCTGACCGTTTTCGCCATGGCCGTCAACGAGCAGAACGCGGCCGGCGGGCGGGTGGTGACCGCACCCACCAACGGCGCCGCCGGCATCATCCCGGCCGTGCTGCATTACTACACCCGCTTCGTCCCCGGCGCCTCCCCCGAGGGCGTGGTCCAGTTCCTGCTCGCCGCCGGCGCGATCGGGCTGCTCTTCAAACGCAACGCCAGCATCTCCGGCGCCGAGGTCGGCTGCCAGGGCGAGGTCGGCTCGGCCTGCGCGATGGCCGCCGCCGGACTCGCCGAGGTGCTCGGCGGCACCCCCGAGCAGGTGGAGAACGCCGCCGAGATCGGCATGGAGCACAACCTGGGCCTGACCTGCGACCCGATCGGCGGCCTGGTCCAGATCCCGTGCATCGAACGGAACGGGATGGCCGCGGTCAAGGCCGTCACCGCCGCCCGGATGGCGCTGCGCGGCGACGGCCGCCACCACGTCTCCCTCGACAAAGTCATCAAAACCATGAAGGAGACCGGCGCCGACATGAAGTCCAAGTACAAGGAGACGGCACGCGGAGGACTCGCCGTCAACATCGTCGACTGCTGACCGTTCTCCCCTCGCCGCCGCGTACGTCGGTAGTGAGACCCTGGCACGTTGGGGTCGATTTGCGGGCGAAAGTAGCCGGGATCTCGAAGCCCCAACTCAGCTTCCTCCAAGGGGTTCGCGGCACCGCCCTGGATACCGTGTTCACCACCCAGCCAGCCCACCGCTCGCATAGGCAGCGGGAGTACGCGTACGGCGTCAGATCGAGATACTCCACCCACCATGTTCTCCACCTCGGGTGACGCCATGCCGCGGATCCCTCGCACGCCGACACCGCCGCCTAGGGCGTTCAGAACGAGACCAGGGGCGACGGCAAGCCTGCAACCATCCTCCTCATGCCGCAGCCGCGCACGATCAGCGGCAGATCCGTGTGTCGCGGTAGCCAGGTGTTTCCCTATGGCGCGCAGGCCGGCGTCGATGGCGCGCTTCAGCGTGGTGAGTCGAGTAGGGGGCGGGTGATGTGCAGCAAGTGTCGTCGGACATGCTCGGCTGGACTGCCGTCGTGGCCGGCCATGCCCCACGTGATCAGGGCGCCGTTGTAGGTAGCGTGGATCATCTCCGCTGTTGTCTGCTCGACGCGCTCGGGATTCAGTTCGCCGGCCTCTATCGCGGCTTGGAGCACCGCGCTGATCACCGTCTCGACCGCAGCGGCGTACCTTCGGGTGATCTGCTGGAACTCCGGAGCCGACAGGTCCGTTAGCAGGAACGCGAGATGGTTTGCGAACTCGGTCGCGTTCCGGACGGTGCCCGCCATCGCCACCAGGATGTCGATCAGCGCCGCTACCGGGCGCTCGGCGGACCGTGCGGCGGCGAGGCGAGCCGGGACGGCCTCGACGGCATCGCGGGCAACGGCCAGCAGCAATCCATCCTTGGAGCCGAAGCGGCGCAGCAGGGCGGCAGCCGTCAGCCCGACGCGATCACCGATCTGCGCGAGGGTCACGTTCGCCGGCCCCGCCTGACCGACGGCATGGGCAGCCGCGGCAAGGATGGCGGCATCCGAGACTGTCCGCGGTCGAGCCATGGCTGCAGCCTAGCGGGTCGCCAAGATTAGTAAACCGTGATTCACTAATCCGATGCAGACATCACCGATCAAGCCGTTGTCGCACACGATCGCGCTGGTAGCCGGTGCTACCCGGGGAGCCGGGCGAGGCATCGCAGTGGAGCTCGGCGCCGCAGGCGCGCGGGTCTATGTCACCGGTCGCAGTTCCCGGAACGGGCGGTCGGACATGAACCGTCCCGAGACGATCGAGGAAACCGCCGACCTGGTCACCGCGGCCGGTGGCCAGGGCATAGCTGTGCGCTGCGACCACAGCGACGTACGGCAGGTGGTGGCACTCATCCGGCAGGTCGAGGACGAACAAGGACGGCTCGACGTCCTGGTCAACGACATCTGGGGTGGCGATCCACTCACCGAGTGGGGCACGCCGTTCTGGCGCCTGGACCCGGCCGCGTTCCGCGCCATGTGGGAACGCGCGGTACTGACCCATCTCATCACCAGCCAGCACGCCGTCCCGCTAATGATGCGGCACCGCGTCGGCCTGATCATCGAGGTGACGGACGGGCTCGGGCACGAGTACCGCGGCAATCTCGCCTACGACCTCACCAAGACCGCCGTCAACCGCCTCGCCCTGGCGCAGGCGGAGGAATTGCGCGAACACGGGATCACCGCGCTGGCCGTCACGCCGGGCTTCCTGCGTTCCGAGGCGATGCTCGACCACTTCGGAGTCACCGAGGACAACTGGCGTGACGCGGGCACCCGTGACCCCCACTTCCTGGCGTCCGAGACACCCCACTACATTGGGCGCGCGATCAGCGCGCTCGCCGCTGATCCGCAGGTCACCGAACGAGCCGGCCAAGTCCTCACCTCCTGGGACCTCGCCGAGCACTACGGCCTGCATGACATCGACGGACGCCAACCGAACTGGGCCCGGCACCTCGCTAGCACAGTCCCCGCGTAGCCGTGGTTCTCGCACGCTTCGCACACATTCGACCGGCAGCGGTGCTCTCCTACGCCACGACGGCTGACGTCGCCGCCGCCCTCGCCACAGCGCGGCGTCGGCACCTACCCGTCGCGATACGCGGTGGCGGCCATTGCTTCGCCGGGCGATCCACCACCACCGGCGTTGTGATCGATACGAGCCCAATGGCCGAGGTGCATCTCGACGGCAGCCGCGCCGTCATCGGCGCCGGCACACGCCTCGCCGAGGTCTACGACCGGCTCGGCGCCCACGGCCGGACCATCCCGGCCGGGTGCGGACCCACAGTGGGAATCACCGGGCTCACGCTCGGCGGCGGGCTCGGCATCCTCGGCCGCCGTCACCGACCGCCTGCAGCCGCTGGGCAGGGCCACCGGCGTACTGCGCGGTCACGAACGCGAGGACGTCCGCCGCGACGACCCGGCCCGGGGCCTTACCGACTACGGTGAAGAACACTTTCAGGTCGTACGCGACCGCGACCACCGTGTTCGGCCGGGACCGCACCGCCAGGAACTCCAGATACGCATCCAGCAGCGCCACCCCGAACCGCACGACCAGACCACCGGCCGCGTCCCGGGACCGCACCAACCGCAAACCACTCCACGCCGACATCCAGGCACCCCTCAATACCCCGATCCACCAGGACAAACATGCCGTGGATCACCAAGGATTACCTGCATATCAAGCATGTCCGGACTTCAGCGAGAGGCCGACCAGAGAGACCCAGCGATGTAGAGGAACCTCCAGGGCCGGCCTACCCCGGCAGCGCCGCAGGGCCGGATCGCGGTCGGATGAGGGCGTCTTCAGCGTCGCTGGGTGGGTTTCGTGTGGCGACGATGGCCGCGAGGCCGATGAGGTAACGGTCGGAGATGAAGGCCTTGGTGATGTGGCGGAGCTTGTAGCCGGTCGGACGCTTGCGCCAGGTGGCGTTCGGGCGGACCTCGTGCAGCCATAGCCACCGCTCGGTGATCTCGTCGAGGACGCCTATCCATGCCATCGACGTGTCGAAGCGTCTTTCCTGCTCGATGGCGAGCAGTGGCGAGATCGCGCTCATGCCCCTGATCAGGCCGGCGGTCGTGTCCAGGCAGCACAACGATGCCCACGCCTCCCCCGATATTCAATCGCCGGCCGTGGCCACTCCCTGGCCGGTGCGTTGGAGGCAGTCGGTGAGGCGGCGCAGGTAGTCGGGGAAAGACTCGTCGGGGCGCCACGACGCGTAAGCGGCGCCGGTCGCGGCGAAAGCCAGGTTCAGCTGGAGCAGGGCGGGCATGGGGTCGGCGGCGTCGGCGCGGGAATGGACCCACGCGGTCAGGTCGGCGCGGAACTGGTCGCCGAACTCCTTCGTGGACTGGGCCAGGGCCGGGGACTCGGCCTTCAGGCGGCGCTGGAGGGGCATACGGTCGGCCAGGCGTTCGTTGAGGCCGAGCATGATGGCGGTCAGGGACTGCCAGAGGGGCTCGGTCGCCGGACAGTCGGCCATCATCGCGCGCAGGATCTCGCGCTCCTCCGGGTCCTGGTCGAAGACGACCGCCTCCTTGCTGGCGAAGTAGTTGAAGAACGTGGCGCGGGAGACCTGGGCGGCGGCGGCGATCTGCTCGACGTTGACGGTCTCGAAGCCGCGCGCGGCGAACAGTTCCAGAGCCGCCGACCGGATCGCGCGCCAGGTCGCCAGCTTCTTGCGTTCGCGCAGGTTCATGTCCCGATCTTACCGTCACTCGACGCCGTCCATGATTAGACGCCGTCTAAGTTTCGGGTATGGTGGTGGGCATGAGCATGATCTGGTTCATCACCGGCACCTCGCGCGGCCTCGGCCGGCACTTCACCGAAGCCGCGCTCGAACGCGGCGACCGGGTCGCCGCCACCGCCCGCGACACGAGCACGCTCGACGACCTGGCGGCCAAGTACGGCGACGCGCTGCTGCCGATCGCCCTCGACGTCACCGACAGGGACGCCGTCACCGCCGCGGTCGCCGCCGCCCACGAGCGGTTCGGCCGCCTCGACGTGGTGGTCAACAACGCCGGATACGGGCTCTTCGGCGCGGTCGAGGAGATCAGCGAGGAGCAGCTGCGCGACCAGCTGGAGACCAACCTCTTCGGCGCGTTCTTCGTCACCCGGGCCGTCCTGCCGATCCTGCGCGCCCAGGGCGCCGGCCACCTCATCCAGATCTCCACCATCGGTGGCATCGGCGCGTTCCCCAACCTCGGCGGCTACCACGCCTCCAAGTGGGCCCTCGAAGGCCTCACCGAGTCCCTGGCCCAGGAGGTGGCCGGCTTCGGCATCAAGGTCACCCTGGTCGAGCCGGGCGGCTTCGCCACCGACTGGGGCGGCTCGTCGGCCGTACGCGCCGACCCGGACCCCGCCTACCAGCCGCTGCGCGACGCGATGGCGGCCCGCTCGGGCGGCGCGCAATACGGTAACCCGGCCGCCGCAGGAAAGGCCCTGCTGCAGATCGTGGACGCCGAGAACCCGCCGCTACGGGTGCTGTTCGGCTCGCAGCCCACCCAGCTCGTCCAGCACATCTACGCCCAGCGGCTGGCGACCTGGGCCGACTGGGAGCACGTCGCGCACGCCGCGCAGGGCTGAGACCACCGGTTGTCGTCTCCTCCGGAGGAGACGACAACCGGTGGGGCGATCAGGCCGCGGTGGCCAGGCCGGCCGCGATCGGTTCCAGCGCCGTTTTCAGGATTTCGCGTACGTCGGAGACCACGTGCACGGTCAGCGCGGCGAGCACGTCGGCCGGGACGTCGTCGAGGTCGGGCTCGTTGCGCTGGGGCAGGAACACCTCGGTGAGGCCGGCCCGCTGCGCCGCGAGCAGCTTCTGCTTGACGCCGCCGATCGGGAGGACCCGGCCGGTCAGCGACACCTCTCCGGTCATCCCGACCTCCGCGCGGACGTTGCGGCCGAGCAGCAGCGACACCAGCGCGGTCGTCATCGTGACCCCGGCCGACGGGCCGTCCTTGGGGACCGCGCCCGCGGGGACGTGCAGGTGGATCGGGTGGTCCAGCTGCTCCGGGGAGATGCCGAGTTCCTCGGCGTGTGCACGTACATAGGAAAGGGCGATCTGGGCTGATTCTTTCATGACGTCACCCAGCTGGCCTGTCACCGACAGGCCTCCCTTCTCACCCGGCAGGAGCGACGCCTCGATGTAGAGCACGTCGCCACCCATCCCGGTCACGGCCAGGCCTGTGGAGACGCCCGGCACCGCGGTCCGCTCGCCCGACTCCGGGGTGAAACGCGGACGGCCGATCAGCTCCTTCAGGTCGGCGGCCTCGACGACGGCGGGCAGCACACCGAGCGCCGCCTTCCGGAACGCCTTCGCCAGCAGCCGCTCGAAGGAACGGACCCCGGCCTCACGGGTGTAGTTCGCGGCGATCTCCCGCAGCGCCTCCTCGGTGACCGTCACCTCGCCCTCGGCGAGCGCGGCGCGCTCCAGCTGGCGCGGGACCAGGAAGTCGCGGGCGATGGCGACCTTGTCGTTCTCGGTGTAGCCGTCGACCGTGATCAGCTCCATCCGGTCGAAGAGCGCCTGCGGGATCGTCTCCAGCACGTTCGCGGTCGCGATGAAGAGCACGTCGGAGAGGTCCAGGTCGACATCGAGGTAGTGGTCCCGGAAGGTGTGGTTCTGCGCCGGGTCGAGGACCTCCAGCAGCGCCGCGGCCGGGTCGCCGCGGTAGTCGCTGCCGACCTTGTCGACCTCGTCGAGCAGCACCACCGGGTTCATCGAGCCGGCCTCCCGGATCGCGCGCACGATCCGGCCGGGCAGCGCGCCGACGTACGTCCGGCGGTGTCCGCGGATCTCGGCCTCGTCGCGGACGCCACCGAGGGCGACCCGGACGAACTTGCGGCCGAGCGTACGCGCGACCGACTCGCCGAGCGAGGTCTTGCCGACGCCGGGCGGACCGGCCAGCAGGATCACCGCGCCGGAGCCACGGCCGCCGACGACCGACATGTTCCGCGACTCGCGCCGGGCCCGGATGCCCAGGTATTCGACGATGCGCTCCTTGACCTCGTCGAGCCCGTGGTGGTCGGCGTCGAGCACCCGGCGCGCCTCGGTCAGGTCGGCGTTGTCGGTGGTGCGGACGGTCCACGGCAGGTCGAGGACCGTGTCGAGCCAGGTGCGGATCCAGCCCGCCTCCGGGTTCTGGTCGCCGGCCCGCTCCAGCTTGCCGACCTCGCGCAGCGCCGCCTCGCGGACCGCGTCGGGCAGGTCGGCCGCCTCGACCCGGGCACGGTAGTCGTCGCCGCCGTCGGCCTCGCCCTCGCCGAGCTCCTTGCGGATCGCCTTGAGCTGCTCGCGGAGCAGGTACTCCCGGTTGCGCTTCTCGACCGACTCACGCACGTCGGCCTGGATGGTGTCGTTGACCTCGGACTCGGTGAGGAAGTCCCGCGTCCAGTCGATCAGCAGCCGCAGCCGGGCCGCCACGTCGGGGGTCTCCAGCAGCTCACGCTTGCGGTCGTTGGCGATGTAGGGCGCCCATCCGGCCGTGTCGGCCAGGTCGCCCGGGTCGTCGATCGCGGTCACCGATTCGAGGATCTGCCAGGCCTCGCGGCGTTCGAGCACCGTGACGACCAGCTTCTTGTACTCGGCGGCGAGCTCGCGGGTCTGATCGTTCGCGGCCGCGGTCACCACCGTCTCGGCCTCGACCCAGAGCGCCGCGCCCGGGCCGGTCACGCCACTGCCGATCCGGGCGCGCACGCCGGTGCGCAGCACGGCGGCCGGGGATCCGCTCCGGGACTTGCCGACCTGCCGCACGCTGGCCACCACGCCGTGCGAGGCGTAGCGGTCCTCGAGCCGGGGCGCGATGAGCAGTTCCGATCCGGCCGAGGTCCGGGCCGCGTCCACGGCCGCCTGAGCCGCTTCATCCAGCTCGATCGGCACGACCATCCCCGGAAGCAGTACAACGTCGTCCAGGAACAACACGGGAAGCTTCTTGCTGGTCACCCGTACCTCCGAAAAGTTGCGTCTGACCCGCTCAACCTCCCGCCCCTCCCCCCTCTTCCACCGTTCACCGACAGCGAAATTCACGACCTTCTTTCAGGTACGCCGGAAGCCGCGAACCTCGATCGACGGACTTCCCTAGCTTGCCAGCGTCCATTACGGTAAGTCACGCACACACACTCAGTGATCATTTGGCTTCGGCAATGAGCAGGCGCCGCGATTTAGCCGATATATACCCTCACTTCATCGTTGAGGCATCACCGGGTGTAACCACTTTCCAGGAGGATCAGTGGACGACGCGGTCGAGCTCTCCGAGCTCATCGGTCATTTACGCGACGAGCTCAGCCAGGCCGTGCGCGCCGGTGCCGGGCGGGAACTGCGCTTCGAGCCCGGCCCGATCGAACTGGAGCTCACCGTCGGTGTCCACCGCGACTCGGGTGCCGACGGCAAGGTCCGACTCTGGGTCCTCGACATGGCCTCGGGCAGGAAGCGTACGTCGACCATCACCCAACGGATCAAGCTGACGCTGACACCCCACACGGGTGACGCCCCGGACCGCACACCTCTGATCCATGGAGAACCGGACCTCCTCGAACGGTGATGACGTGGGATTCGATCCGCGGCGCCTGGCCGAGATAATCGTCACCGGGCCGGGCCGCCCCGGGCGCCGGGGCACCGGCTACCGGGTCACCGCCACCGCCGTCCTCACCGCCGCCCATGTGGTCCTCGACGGCGCGGCCATCGCCGTCCGCTGCGACGCCGAGCGGGCCACCGAGTGGACGGCCGAGGCAACCCTGCTCTGGTACGACACGGCGGCCGACCTGGCGCTGCTCGGCATCGAGGCGCCGTCGGCTGCCCCACTCTCCCCGACCCGGTACGGTCGCCTCGAGGATGTCGGCGCCTTCATCGACGCGCACACCCCCGGCTTCCCACGCTGGAAGCTACGCCCGTCCCCCGCTCACCACGGCGATTTCGCCGTCCGCGACCTGCACCACGCCTCGGCCCGCATCGCCGTGGCCTCCAACCGGCGCACCGGACGGCTCGAGGTCAAGGTGTCCGGGCCGCGCGACACCCCGGAGAGCGCGGGTTCGCCGTGGGAGGGCATGTCCGGCGCACCCCTCTGGGCGGGTGAGCACCTGGTCGGAGTCATCGCCGAACATCACCGGGCCGAAGGGCCGGACTGGCTGACCGCGGTCCGGCTCGACCACTGCCTGGCGACGACGAGTGAACCCGCCGTCCTGGCCCGGCTGCTGGGCCTGCCCGGCGGCCGCTCTCAGCTCGAGAGCGTCACCGCCGCGGTGCCCGAACCGGCCACCGTCCACACCGTTCTTCCGCTGATCCCCGAGTTCACCGGCCGCGACGAGGAGATCGCCACGGTGGTCGCCGCCGCCCGGCCCGGATCGGTGGTGGCGATCCACGCCATCGACGGCATGCCGGGAGTCGGCAAGACGGCGCTGGCCACCCAGCTCTGGCACCTGCTGGCCGACCGTTTCCCACAGCGGCTCTTCGTCGACCTGCACGCGCATACGCCCGGTATCGCCGCCGCACGGCCGACCGACGTACTGGCGGGCCTGCTAATCGCCGTCGGCGTCCCGCCCTCGGAGCTGCCGGAGAGCCTCGATGCGCGGACCGCGCTATGGCGCGCCCGTATGTCCGACCGCACCGCCTTGATCGTCTTCGACAACGCGGCCGGCAGCGGCCAGGTCAATCCACTGCTACCCGCGGCGCCGGGCTGCCTCGTGGTGGTGACCAGCCGCCGTCACCTCGGTGATCTGGCCAGCACACCGGTCGGACTGCCGTTGAAGGAGTTGCCGCCGCACGAGGCGGCTCGCCTGTTCGTACGGCTGGCGCCGACCACCGCGACCGCACCGGCGGAGGTCGCCGAACTGGTCTCGCTCTGCGGCCACCTGCCGCTGGCGATACGCATTCTCGCTCGCCTGCTCACCAAGCACCACCGGTGGACAGCCCGGACGCTGATCACGATGACCCGGACGAAGTTGCTCACCACGAGCGCCGAGTACGAGACCATCGCCACCGCCTTCGACCTGTCCTACCAGCACCTCAACGCCGAACAGCAACGGGTCTTCCGCAGCCTGAGCCTGCATCCGGGAGTCGAGTTCGACGCCTACGCGGCTGCCGCGCTCACCGGGCTGCCGCCGGACGAGGCCGAGCAACACCTCGACGACCTGTTCGGCGACCATCTCCTGGAGGAGGTCGGCGACGATCACGGCGCTGTCGGCGTCCCTCAGATCCGGTACCGCATGCACGACCTGATCGCCCACTACGCACGCAGCCGGGCCGGCACCGAGCCCATCGCCGACCAGGCCGAGGCCCTCGACCGGCTGGTGGACTACTACCGGCAGGCGGCCGCGACCGCCGCGAGGCACCTGGCCCGGCACACCCGTCCGGTCCGCGAACCGACCGTCGAGTCGCCGAGACCGCTGCCCGACCTGTCCGACTCCCGGCAGGCTGCCGCGTGGCTCCGCAGCGAGCGGGCCAACCTGCTCGCCACCGTCCGCCAACTGCAGGAAAACCGCCGGCCCGGACCTCTCGCGCACCTCGTGGCCAGTCTCGCCGTCCTGCCGAGGCTGGACGGCCCGTGGATGCAGAGCATCTCGCTCCAGCACCAGGCCCTGGCCGCGCTCCGCGAGCTCGGCGACGAGTTCGGGCAGGCGGGCGCGCTGACCGAGCTGGGCCGGATGCTCTACATGGTCGGTGACGGCGCTCGGGCCACCGGCATCCTCGACCGTGCCCTGGAGATCTATACCGAGTACGGGGACCGGCTCGGCCAGGGCAACGTCCTCTACGAGATCGCCGTCCTACGCCACCTCACCGACGACTACCCCGGAGCCGAGGAGGCTCTCGACCGTGCCCTCGCGCTACACCGCGAGGTCGGCGATCGGCTCGGCCTGGCCAACGCGCACCACGAACTCGGGCACCTCCGCCGACGCACCGGCGACTACCCCAGCGCGGTCGAGAACCAGCAGACCGCTCTGGAGATCTACCGGGAGTTGGGCAACCCGGTCGGGCAGGCGAACGCCCTCAACCAGATCGGCCGATTGCAGCATCTCACCGGCGACACCGAGGCCGCGGCCCAAGCCCTGGACCAGGCACTCCGGCTCTATGACGAGTACGGCAACCGTGGCGGACAGGCCTACGCGTCCCATGAACTCGGACGCCTCCACCTCCTGACCGGCGACCTCGCCGCGGCCGACGCCGCGCTCCAGCGGGCGCTGGAGATCTGCCTGGACACCGACGACCGGGGCGGCGAGGCCGAGGTCCTCAACAGCCTCGGCGATCTGGAACGTGCCCGGGGCGCTCTCGCTGCCGCACGCCGGCGCCACGAACAGGCCCGTGCGCTCTCCCAGAGAATCGAGAGCGAGTGGGACGAGGCGTATGCGCTCGCCGGCCTCGGCCGCTGCGACCTCGCGGACGGCGATGTCCCCGCGGGTTCCCGCAAGTTGGCGGCGGCGCTGGCCGTCTTCGAACGCCTCGGCGCCGCCGAGGCGTCCACCATCGCCGCCGAACTCGCCCACCTCGAACACTGACTCACGGATTGCGACCGGGCACCGTCATCCGTTCGTTGATCGACTGCGGCTATCTTGGTCGACCGTCCTTCCACGAACGACAGGAGTCACATGCCGACCTGGCACGAACTGCGCGAGCACGCCCGTACCACCTACACGCTGGACAAGGACGAACAGGAGTGGTTCAGCCTGGTGTGGGGGCTGGAGAGCGGCCGCAAGCAGCGGATCGTGGTCAGCCGCTACGAGGCGTACGACCAGGAGTGGGCCGAGTTCCGCAGCTTCATCTGCACCGAGGCCGAGATGAGCCCGCGGGTCGCGCTGCGCAAGAACGACTCGCTCAACCTCGGTGCGCTCGCCCTCGACGACGACGGCGACTACTCGCTCGTGCACCGCGCCGCGATCGCCACCCTCGACCAGCAGGAGTTCGCCCTGCCGCTGCGGGTGATCGCGGACATCGCGGACCGCTTCGAGAACGAGCACGCCGCGAAGGACGCCTACTGATGGCCGCCGAGTCCTTCATCCCCGAGGACTGGGCGACCGCCGAACCCGGCCCGAAGCACTGGACCGCGGACTCTCGCAGCGACGACCCGGCCGCCCGTGCGGTGCACGAGCCGACCGGCACCGGGCCGGGCGACGGGAAGACGTTCCACTTCCTGTTCGGCTACCGCACCGGCCGCGAGCAGGACCGCTCGATGCTCGCCGAGGAGCTCGCCCACATCGACGACGACGTCGCCGTACTCCGCGCCGCCGGATACACGGTCGTCGTCGACCGGCAGGCCACCCGCGAGGACCTGACGGAGGCGGTCGCCGACAAGGGCACGGCCGGGCTCTACTGGAGCGGGCACGGTGGCGCCGACGGACGCCTGCAGACCTGCGACGGCACGCTCGTCGGCCCCGCCGACATCGACCCGGCGACCGTCACCCCCGGGCTGCGGCTGGTCGTGCTCGGCGCCTGCTACGTCGGTGCGTACGCCCCGGCGTGGCGTACCGCGTTCGGCGGGTTCCCGCTGGTCGCCGGGTGGGGACGGCCGGTGACCCTGGAACGGGCCGTCGACTTCCTGGAGGCGGGCCCCGAGCCGGAGATCGGCCTGGACGACCTGATCGCCCACTGGCTGCTCACCGACGCCCCGATCCCGGCGCCCTCGGCACCGGCCGGCCTCGCACCGGCCGCGTCGACCGGCGGCCGCACGAAGGGCCTGGCCCGCCGGATCCGCCCGGTCACCGACCGCCTCGGCGCCACCTGGGAACAGCAGGACACCCACTACACGATCATGGTTCCGCTCCCCGGCGGGCGCACCCACCTGGTCCGCCTCTTCGTCGTCGACGGCACGGACCCGTTCAGCGAGGGCGTCGCCCTCTGCGGCGTGGAGGCCGAGGTCGGCCCCACCTCACCCTTGATCACGCCGGAACGCCTGCTGACCCGCACCGCTTTTCCCGGGTACGGCCGCATCGCGCTCGTCACCGGCGACACCGACGTACCCAAGATCGTCACGCAGTCCTTCACTCCCCTGGCCGGCACCTCCAGCCAGCAGCTCGCCGCCCACTGTTTCCAGGTGGCCTTGCACGCCGACACCTTGGAACGCGCCATCTTCGGCACCGACCAGGGCTGACCCCCACCCACCGGCGCGGCCACCGCCGGACCCATGAGCGTCCGCAAGATCCGATCCGAACGCGCGGATCACCAAGGATTACCTGCATATCAAGCAGTAGAGTGCGCCGTTTGCTAGGACACCGGGGTGCCTCGGAGGCCCTGAGGCACCCCGCACCGCCCGCCAGGAGCTGCCGCCGGTGGACCGCGGAGGAGCAGCGCGGGCGGGCAAAGCGGACGGCGCCGTGATCCTGGTGAACTCTCGTCGCCAGAAGGACGCTGCGACTCCGTCACGCCGGGGCGGTCACGCGGTAGATCGCGCCGGCGTAGTCGTCGCTGACGTAGATGGCCTTGTCCGGGCCCATGACCGCCATGACCGGACGGCCCCAGCGGGAGCCGTCCGCCAGCTGGAAACCGGAGAGCAGGGTCTGCTGCGGGCCGACGGCGCCGTCCTTCCAGGCGAAGAACGACACCTCCGGTGCCCGCGGCGGCTTGCGGTTCCACGAGCCGTGGATGCCGACCAGGGCGCCGTCGCCGTACCCGCTGGGCAGCCCGGAGACGAAGGTCAGGCCGAGCGGTGCGGAATGCGCGCCCATGCCCTGCTCGGTCGGGGCGAGACTGGCGCAGTCCAGCTTCGCGCCGTCGCCGTTCATCGCCAGGTCCCGGATGAACGGCCGGTTCGTGTAGCTCACCGTGCCGTCGGCCACGTCCGGGTCCGGGTTGCAGTACGGCCACCCCAGGTCACGGCCCTGTTCGAGCCGGGCGAGCTGCTCGAACGGATGCTCGTTCACGTAGTCGCGCAGCACCTTCCCCTTGTCCGGCTCCCCGTCCCCGTCGAAGTCCTCGTCGTAGGGGTACTCGACGTTGTCCCGGTGATTGACGGCCGTCCAGACCGCGCCGTCCGGTGCGACGGCCAGACCCGTGCCGTTGCGGACGCCCCGGGCGAAGGTCTGCGCCGCTCCCCCACCCGGCGGCACCCGCAGGATCGACGCGCGCTCCGGCGTGGCGTCCCGATCCTCCTCGGACACGTTCCCGGTCGAGCCGACCGAGACGTAGACCGCCCCGTCCTGCCCCACGGCCACGCTCTTGAGCGCGTGCGCATACTTCCCGCCCAGCTCCGGGCTCTTCTTGTCGGGCAGCCCACCGACCACCAGCTTCTTGCCGGTCAGCTTCCCCGCCTGGTAGGTGAACGAGTTCACCTGATCGCTCTCGGCCAGGTAGAGGGTGTCCCCGGCGAAGGCCAGCCCGTGCGGCTGGTTGAGCCCGCTGATCAGCGTCCGGTTCTCCGGCGCCGCGTCACCCGGTGTCAGCTCGACGACGTCCCCGAACTTCGGCCGGGAGACCAGCAGCGTGCCCTCCGGCGTCCAGGCCATCAGCCGCGCCCCGGGAACCTGCGACCAGAGCTCCACGGTCCACCCGGGCGGCGCCATCACCTGCCTGTCCAGCCCTTCCACGTCGGTGGCGACGAGCGCCGCCACCTCGGCCGCCCCGGACTCCTGCACGACCGAGGGCGCGGGCGCGGCCGGCGCTTCCGCCGAGCACGCGGCCAGAGCCACGACAAAGACCATTCCTAACGTACGGGTGACAATCTGCACTATCCCTCTCTACCTCACCATCGACGCCCATACGTGGCCGGCCACCCGGTCCACGCTCCACCTCACCACTCGGATACGGGAATTCACCGGCCACGTATCAATCAGCCAGCGCCGCGCTGGCCACCTCACCATGCGGGTGCCAGGGGAGTGTCAAGAAAACGGTGTAACTCGATTTTTTGAAGGTCAGTTACGGCCTGTGGTGAGGCGTCCTTCGAAGGCAAGGTCGAAGGCGTTGAGG